>DATKNX010000217.1:0-3711 GCA_035541085.1 Gemmatimonadales bacterium
GCGGGGCGAGTGCCGACGCGGCCGCCGGCGTGAACTCGGCGCGGCTGCGGTTGGAGACGAAGATCCAGGCCTTCACGCCCTCCGCCACGCCCCGCGTCACGAGCGGGACGAGGTCGTTGCCGATCCGGGACGTGTCGAGCACCTGCACGACGATGGTGCCCGCCATCGGCACGCCGCCGAACGGGCGCGCCGTGTCGGCCGGGATGCCCACGATCAGCACGATGGGCGCGGTGAGCGGCGCGGCGGGCGGCTCGCCGAAGATGGCCGCGGCCTCGCGCCCCAGCCGCCAGTGCCCGTGCGCGCCGCGGCCCAGCACCATCACGAACGACGTGGAGTCCACCCGCAGGCGCCGGATGGCGTAGCGCTGGTACCAGGTGCCGCTGTCGCCGCCGGGCCGCAGGCCGGCCTCGGCGAAGCGGCTCGCGACCCAGGCGGCCGTCGCCTCGAGCTGCGAGCTGGGCGTCGCGCGGCCGAGCATCGAGTCGTCGGCGATGACGGCGATGCCGCTGCGGATGTCGTCCGGCGTGATCGAGTCCGCGGCGCGCGCGACCTGGCTCGTGTCGGCGCCGGCCTGGGCAACGGCCGGCCGCGCGCCGGCCAGGAGGCCCGCGGCGAGGGCGAGGAGCAGAGTGCAGCGGCGCGTCATGACGGGTTCCGCGTGGCGTGGTGAGCGGGAGGGGCGGTCACGGAAACCAATGCGCCCGGTCGGAGAGTACGACCGGGCGCACCGGGGAGTTTCGCGCGATGGGGCGCCAGAGGGGCGCCTCCACCCGTCACCCACGCCGTCGCACCAGGGCGGGCGCGGACCGGGGTGCCGGAGCGGCGCGTGGCGCCGCCCGCGCAGATGGGGCCGGGCCGGAAGAGCCGCCCCGCGGCGCGTAACTCGGGCCGGCCGATCGCGACGCGGCGCCCGGGCCGGCTCCTCGCGGCGCGTAGCCAGCCGACCCGCGCGGCGCCTCACGCGCCCCTTCGGACGCCGGGGCGATGTAGCGGCGGCCCTGGACGGCCGCCGCGCCGCCGGCCGCGGCCGGGGCGTTCGTCTGCCTCAGGCCCGGATCGATGTAGACGCCGCGCGGGCGTGCCTCGACGGGCGCCGCCACCTCGCTGGGACGCGTCGGCGACGGACCCACCACGCGCGGGTTGGTGACCGGCTCGGGGATGGCCTCGCGCGCGTACCGGCGGCCCGACTCCTGGGGCGCGACCGTCGGCGCGGCGCCGCCGCCCACGACCCGGCGGCCGGACGGCGCGATCTCGCCGCCGCCCACCGTGCGGCGGCCTCCGGGCGCGGGCACGCTGCCCACGCCGCCGATGTCCACGCCGCGCACGCCGCGCTCCGGCGCCGCCGGCACCGCGCCGCCGCGCCGGTCACGGTACACCGCGTACGGCGCGGACTGCTCGGTCCGCGAGCGGAACACGTACTGCCGGCCGACGATGCCCGGCCGCACGTACACCACGTTGGTCCCGCGGTAGTAGCGCGTCGGGTACCAGTAGCTCGGATAGAAGTAGAACGGGTTGTAATAGACCGCGAGCGAGAACTGCGGGCACCACGACGCGTACGGGTCCCAGTACGCGTACGGCGCGTAGGCGTGGCAGTCGTAGCACAGGAACCGCGGGTAGTCGTACTGCTGCTCGACGTCGTACGGCAGCAGGTGCGTGTCGTAGTCCGCGTAGTTCGGCGGCAGGATGTTCTGCGCCAGCTCCTGCAGCGCCGCGCTCGGATCGCCGTGGATCCGGCCGTCCGTCATGCTGGCCGTGGTCTCGAGGTCCCAGCGGTCGTTCGTGGCGAACGCGTCGTAGACGAACGGCGAGTCGCTCGCGATGGCGTACACGTAGCCCACGCCCGGCGGATCGTCCACGACGAACGCGTCGTGGTCGTCCACGCCCGGCACGGTGTAGGTCTCGCCGCCGCGCGCGAGGTTGGGATCGCCCGGATCGAGCGGGAAGAGCACGTGCACGCCGCCGTTCGTGTCCACCCGCAGCACGGTCACGAAGGCATCGTGCTCGGTCCGGAAGAACACCTGGAACCGCTCGGCGTGCCGGTACACCTCGCCGTGGTCGGTCCAGATGCGGATGCCCGGCGGCTCGCTCGCGCGGGCGGGCTGCGCCACGAGGAGCAGCGCGCCGAGCGCCAAGCCGGTGCCGATCAGGGTATGACGGATCATGGACACCTCCGGAACCTGTGGTCCCGCCATGCGAAAAAGCATAGAGCGTGCCACCCGGCGGCGCCACGCCAACTGCGCGACCTCCAAGCACTTGGCGCGTTTCACCGGGGGTGTCTACCTTTGGTGCGTGTCCTGTTCCAGTGACAGCGAATGGCCTCCGCCGCAGGGCTAGCGCCGAACCGGCTCGATCTGCTCGACCCGCTTGAAGTTAGCGCGCTCGGCGGGCTCGAGCTCGTGGCCGAGGGCGTGGTGGAGGGGTTCCTCTCGGGCCTGCACCGCTCGCCGTTCCGCGGCTTCTCGGTGGAGTTCGCCGAGCACCGGCCCTACCAGCCGGGCGACGAGCTGCGCTACCTCGACTGGAAGGTCGTCGGGCGCCGTGACCGTCTCTACGTCAAGCAGTTCGTGGAGGAGACGAACCTCCGTGCCACGCTCGTGCTCGACGTGTCGCGCTCGATGGCGTGGTCGGGCGATCCCGAGCACCGGCTCACGAAGCTCGACTACGCGACCCGGCTCGCGGCGGCGCTCGCCCTCGTGCTGATCCGCCAGCGGGATGCGACGGGCCTCATCGCGTTCGACGAGGCGGTGCGCAGCGTCGTCGCGCCGCGGGCGAGGGCCGGGCAGTGGCACCTGCTGGCGCGCGCGCTGCAGGATCTCGCGCCGGGCGGCGGCACGGCGGCCGAGGAGGCGCTGGGCCGGGTGACCGCGCTGCTCAAGCGGCGCGGACTCGTGGTCTTCGTGTCGGACCTCCTGGTGGATCGCGACCTGGTGCTGCTGGCGCTGCGCTACCTGCGGCACCGCGGCCACCAGGTGATGGTATTCCACGTGATGGACCCGGCGGAGCTGGACCTCGCGGCCGCGGGGCAGGCGCGGTTCGTGGACCTCGAGACGCGCGAGGGCGTGGTCGCGTCGCCGCGCGAGCTGCGCCGGGACTACCGCGCCACGGTCGAGCGCGTGATCGCCGCGTGGCGCCGGGAGCTGATGAGCGGCGGGATCGCCTACCACCACGTCACCACGGCCACGCCGTTCGGCCACGCGCTGCGGCGCGCCGCGGCGAGGAGGGCGCGCCTGGGCTGATGGTGTTCCTCCAGCCGTTCGCACTCCTGCTGCTCGGGGCCACGCTCGTTCCGCCGTTGCTCCATCTCTTCCAGCGCCACCGCCCCCCGGACGTCGAGTTCCCGGCGGTGCGCTACCTGCGCCAGACGGAGCGCGAGGCGCAGCGCACCATCCGGCTGCGCCACCTGCTGCTGCTGCTGCTGCGTGTGGCCGCGGTGGCGCTCGTCGCGCTCGCCGCGGCGCGGCCCGTGGTGCCCGCGCGCGTGGGCACGGGGCACGAGCCGACGGCGCTCGTGCTGATCCTCGATCACTCCCTGTCGTCGGGTGCGGTCTCGGCCGGTGCGCGCGTCCTCGACGATCTCGAGGCCCGCGCCGGCGGGACGCTGCGGGCGGCGGCGCCCGCGGACGCGCTGTGGGTCATCGGCGCCGACGGCGTCGCCCGGCGCGGCTCGCGCGCGGAGCTGCTGGCGGCCGTGGCCGCGGCGAAGCCGGAGCC
>DATKNX010000218.1:0-3665 GCA_035541085.1 Gemmatimonadales bacterium
TACCCGACGGTCCGCGCGGAGCTGATCTCGATCCTCGAGAGCTTCCTGCCCTACCTGCTCGGCGCCGGCGACTTCCTGTCCGTCGCCTACGTGCTGCGCGAGGTGCGCGCGGTGCTGCAGCGGGCGCGGGAGCTGCAGGCGGAGCATCGCAAGGCGCTCGAGGAGCTGCCGGGGCGGCTGTCGCAGCCGGAGGCGCTCTCGCAGCTGCTGCAGTCGCTGGACGAAGCGGCGGCGCACCCGTCGTCGGAGGAGCTCGGCGAGCTGCTGGGCGAGCTCCGGCCCGAGGCCCTGCCCACGCTGCTGGCCTGGGTGTCGCGCGTCTCGAACCAGCGCCTCAAGGCGGTGCTCGAGGAGTCGCTGCAGCGGCTGGGCGCCGCGCACGTGCCCGACCTCGTGGGGGCGATCGCCGGCGCCGACGCGGTCGTCGCGCTCGAGGCGGTGAAGCTGGCGGGCCGCCTCAAGCTGAAGGAGGCGGTGCCGGCCATGGCGCAGGCCCTCGGCCACGAGGAGACGGCCATCCGCGTGGCGGCGGTGCAGGGCCTCAGCGACCTCGCCACGCCGGCGGCGCTGCAGGGCCTGGAGAAGGCCCTCGACGACGCCGACCGCGACGTGCGGCTGACGGCGGTGCGGGTGCTGATGCAGCACCGCCACCGCGGGGCGCTGGCCAAGGTCACGGCGGCGGTGCAGGGCAAGTCGGCGCGCGAGGCCGACCTGACGGAGAAGATGGCGTTCTTCGAGGCGTACGGGTCGCTGGTGGGCGAGCCGGGGGTGGCGACGCTCGACGCGATGCTCAACAGCGGCGGGTTCCTCAAGCGCAAGGAGGAGCCGGAGACGCGGGCGTGCGCCGCGCTCGCCCTGGGCCGGATCGGCACGTCCTCGGCCCGCCAGGCCCTCGAGCGGGCGGCGGGGTCGAAGGAAGCCCTGGTCCGGAACGCCGTGAGCCGCGCGCTGCGCGCGCTGCCGCCGGAGAGCTGAGATGACGGAGCCCGGCCGCCGGCCCTCGGTCGTCGACTCGATCCAGACCACCGACGCGTTCATCCGCGGCGCGGGGCGGGCCTTCCTCGTCACGCTCTACACGGGGCTGCGCTCGCTCAAGCTCTACCCGCTCGAGAACAGCCAGGTGCAGAAGTCGCTCGACGACCTCACCGCGTCCGTGCAGGTGCTGCTCGAGCGCGAGAAGGAGATCGAGCTGCGGGTGACGGGCGAGTTCATCTTCGTGAACGCCACGCGGCTGCGCCTCGACCTCGACAACTACGCGTCGTTCTCCCACGTGCTGGGCCTCCTCAAGGCGGTCGGGGTCGGCGTGATCCGGGCCGTGGAGGGGGCGGACCGGCGCGAGTGGACCACGCTCCTCTCCCTGCTGCTGGCCGTGTCGGCGCGGGACGCCTCGGTCAACCGCTTCGTCGAGCTCACGACCAAGCTGCACGACGGGGGCGTGGTCCACATCACGGTGGATCCGCCGATCGAGTCCGACGCGAGCGAGGAGGAAGAGGAGCGCGCGAAGGAGCAGGCCAAGCGGACCTACCAGCGCTCGGTCGCGGTGACGAAGGAGGTCATCAACTCGGTGCGGATGGGCCGCACGGCGAGCGTCAAGAAGGTGAAGCGCGCCGTGCAGGCCATCGTGGACCAGGTGCTGTCGGCCGAGTCGTCGCTGGTGGGGCTCACCACGCTCCGCGACTACGACGACTACACGTTCACGCACTCGGTGAACGTCTGCATCTTCGCCGTCGCGCTCGGCCGCAAGCTCGGCCTCACCAAGCTCCAGCTCTACGATCTCGGGATGGCCGCGCTGTTCCACGACGTCGGCAAGTCGCGCGTCCCGCTCGAGGTGCTGAACAAGGACGGGAGCCTCGACGAGGAAGAGTGGCGCATCATGACGGCGCACCCGTGGCTGGGCGTGCTGACGCTGTTCGGGATGCGCGGCTACGGCGAGGTGCCCTACCGCAGCATGATCGGCGCGTACGAGCACCACATGAAGGGCGACCGGACCGGCTACCCGAAGTGCATCCGGCCGCGCGACATCTCGATCTTCTCGAAGATCATCGCGGTGGCCGACGGGTTCGACGCCGCCACGTCGCGGCGCACGTACCAGACCACGCCCATCCAGCCCGACGCCGTCCTCAAGGAGATGCTGGAGAACCCGAAGCGGGGCTACGACCAGATCCTGGTCAAGGCGTTCATCAACCTCATCGGCGTCTATCCGGTGGGCACGCTCGTCATCCTCGACACCTACGAGCTGGCCATCGTCACCGGCGCGAACCCGAACCCGGAGTTCGTCCACCGGCCCATCGCCCGCGTCGTCTCCGACGCGACGGGCACGGTGGTCTATCCGGGCCACGTCACGGACCTCTCCTCGCGCGATGCGGAAGGCAACTTCCTGCGCAGCATCATCAAGGTCTCGAACCCCGAGAAGTACGGCATCCGCGTCTCCGACTACTTTGTCTGACCTTCCGCCCGACGAGCGCCTCGCCGAGCGCTGGACGGAGCTGCGCGCGGCGGGGCGGACGGCGCTCGTCGCCTACGTGACCGCCGGCCATCCCGCGCCCGCGGAGACCGCCGCGTTCCTCCGCGGTGCCGCGGCGGCCGGCGTGGACGTGGTGGAGCTCGGGATCCCCTTCAGCGATCCCGTCGCCGACGGCCCCGTGATCCAGGCCAGCTCGCACGCCGCGCTCTCGGCCGGCATGACGGCCCGGGCGGCCTTGCGGCTGCTCGCGGAGGCGCCGGCGCAGGTGCCCGTGGTGGTCTTCTCGTACCTGAACCCGGTGCTCGCGATGGGGCCGGAGCGGTTCGCGCGCGACGCGCGGAGCGCCGGCGCCGCGGGCATCCTGATCACCGACCTCCCGGCCGGCGCCGACGACGCGATCGACCGGGCGCTGGGCGCGGGGGGGCTGCCGCTGGTGCGCCTCGTGGCGCCCACCACGCCGCCCGAGCGGCAGCGTGCCGTCGCCGCTCGCAGCCGCGGATTCCTCTACCTGATCGCCCGCCTCGGGGTCACGGGCGAGAGTGCGGAAATTGCCGCCGGTCTTGGCCCGCAGATTGCAGCGTTGCGATCCCGGACGAGCCTGCCGATCGCCGTCGGCTTCGGCATCGGCAGCGCGGAGCAGGCGGTGGCCGTCGGCGCGCTGGCCGACGGCGTCGTCATCGGGAGCGCCCTGGTCGCGCGGATGGCGCGGGGCGGCGCCCGGGAGGCGCTCGAGTGGCTCAAGACGGTGCGGGCGGCGCTGGACTCCGGACCGCGGGCTGCGTAGCGTTGGGCCCCATGACGCAGGACGCGATCACGCTGCGCGGCATGCGCTTCCACACCCTCGTGGGCCTCTTGCCCCACGAGGAGCTCATCCCGCAGCCGCTGGAGCTGGACGTGACCGCGTACCTGTCGCTGCGGCGCGTGGGCGTCACGGATTCCCCGAAGGCACTGCTCGACTACCGCAGCCTGTACCGGCTGGTGGCCGAGACCGTCGGCACCAGCCATCACCGCCTGCTCGAGGGCCTGTGCGAGCTGATCGCCGGGAAGGTCCTGGCCCTCGACAACGTGGACCGGGTGCGCGTCGCCGCCCGGAAGCCCCACGCGCCCATCCCGGGCCCGCTCGAGTCCGTCGAAGTGGTGATCGAGCGCGACCGTCTGGGCGCCGCCCCAACCGCCTGACCACCGGAGCACCGATGCCCCG
>DATKNX010000219.1:0-7739 GCA_035541085.1 Gemmatimonadales bacterium
GGCCTCGGCGCCGCCGCGCCCGCCGTCGCGCAGGCGCCGCCCACGCTCGTGACCCGCTGGGCGCACGAGGTGCGCGCCGACCGCGTGCTGCCGGACTACCCGCGCCCCCAGCTCGTGCGCGCGGCGTGGCGGAGCCTCAACGGCTGGTGGGACTACGCGGTGACGCCGAAGGACGCGGCCGAGCCCGCGGCGTGGGACGGCCGCATCCTCGTGCCCTTCCCCATCGAGTCGCAGCTGAGCCGGGTGCGCCGCGCCGTGACCGACTCCCAGCGGCTCTGGTACCACCGCACGTTCCGCGCGCCGCGCCTCGCCGCGGGCGGCCGCTTGCTGCTGCACTTCGGCGCCGTGGACTGGGACGCGGTCGTCACCGTGAACGGGACGCTGGTCGGCGAGCACACGGGGGGCTACGACCCCTTCAACTTCGACATCACCGACGCGCTCGCGCCCGGCGGCACGCAGGACCTCGTCGTCAGCGTGTGGGATCCCACGGACCGCGGCCAGCAGCCGCGCGGCAAGCAGGTCCTCGCACCGCGCAGCATCTGGTACACCGCGGTGACCGGCATCTGGCAGACCGTGTGGCTCGAGCCGGTGGCTTCGGAGCACGTGGACGGCCTCGTCGTCACGCCCGACCTCGATGCCGGCACGGTGCACGTCGAGGCCGCGGTCGCGGGCGGCACGCCCGCCTCCCGGATCACGGTCACCGTCCTCGACGGCAAGACGACCGTCGCGTCCGGGAGCGCCGCGGCCGACAGCACGGTGACCGTACCCATCGCGCATCCCAAGGTGTGGGCGCCTGATCACCCGTTCCTGTACGGCCTCAGGGTGCGGCTCGACGGCGGCGACGCCGTCACGAGCTACTTCGGCATGCGCAAGATCGCCGTCGCCCCCGACAGCGCCGGCGTGAACCGCCTGTTCCTCAACGGCCGCCCGCTGTTCGAGCTCGGCACGCTCGACCAGGGCTGGTGGCCCGACGGCCTGTACACCGCGCCCACGGACGCGGCGATCCGCTACGACCTCCGGACGCTCAAGCGCCTCGGCTTCAACCTGATCCGCAAGCACGTGAAGGTCGAGCCGGAGCGCTGGTACTACTGGTGCGACCGGCTCGGCCTCCTCGTCTGGCAGGACATGCCCAGCGGCGCGAACGACACGCCCGAGGCGCAGCGGGAATTCGGCATCGAGCTCGGGCACGTCGTGGACGCGCTGCGGAACCACCCCGCCATCGTGATGTGGGTGCCCTTCAACGAGGGGTGGGGCGAGCACGACGCCCCGCGCTACGTGGCCTGGCTCAAGCAGCACGACCCCTCGCGCCTGGTGGACGACGCGAGCGGCTGGACCGACGAGAACGCCGGCGACGTGATGGACGTGCACGACTATCCCGGTCCCGGGATGCCCGCGCTGGAATCGGGCCGCGCGGCGGTCCTGGGCGAGTTCGGCGGGCTCGGCCTGCCCGTGCCCGGCCACCTGTGGCACGCGCGGGGCGCGTGGGGCTACCGGCGCTTCGGCCGCACCGACTCGCTGTGGGCGGCCTACCGGGGCCTGCTGGCGCGGCTGCGCCCGCTCGCCGCCGACGGCCTCTCGGCCGCCGTGTACACCCAGACCACCGACGTCGAGATCGAGGTCAACGGCCTGATGACGTACGACCGGGCCGTGGTGAAGCTGCCCCCGCGGGCCGCCGCGGAGAACGCGCGGGTCGTCGCCGCGGCCGCGACGCACGGATCCCAGCCAGGAGGGCGCGTGACGCGAGCGCCGTTCGGAGCGACGCCGGCCGGTCAGGCGGTGGACATCTTCACGCTGACCAACGCGCACGGGATGGAAGTGCGCGCGATGACGTACGGCGGCATCATCGTCTCGCTCAAGGTCCCGGACCGCGCGGGCCGCGTCGGCGACGTGGTCCTGGGCTACGACAGCCTCGCCGGCTACCTCAAGGCCTCGCCGTACTTCGGCGCGATCGTCGGACGCTACGGCAACCGGATCGGCCGCTCGGAGTTCACCCTGGACGGCACGACGTACCACGTGCCGGCGAACGACGGCGTGAACTCGCTGCACGGCGGCATCGTGGGCTTCGACAAGGTGGTCTGGGACGCCGAGCCGTTCTGGAGCGACAGCGGCGTCGGCGTCGCGTTCACGCACACCAGCCCCGACGGCGACCAGGGCTACCCGGGCAAGCTGGACGTGCGCGTGACCTACACGCTGACGGACCGGAACGAGCTGATCGTGGACTACCACGCCACGACGGACAAGGCCACGCCGATCAACCTGACGCAGCACAGCTACTTCAACCTCGCGGGCGACGGCTCCGGCGACGTGCTGCAGCAGGTCGTCTGGGTCAACGCGGACCGTTACACGCCGGTGGACTCCACCCTGATCCCGACGGGCGTCCTCGCGCCCGTGGCCGGCACGCCGTTCGACTTCACGACGCCGACCGCGATCGGCGCGCGCATCGCGCAGGACGACGAGCAGCTCAGGCGGGGCCGCGGCTACGACCACAACTTCGTGCTGAACCGCACCGGCCCCGGACTGGTGCACGCCGCGCGCGTGGTGGACCCGGCGAGCGGCCGCACGCTCGACGTCTCCACGACCGAGCCGGGCCTGCAGCTCTACACGGGGAACTTCCTCGACGGAACCATCACGGGCAAAGGCGGCCACGTCTACGGGCACCGCAACGCGTTCTGTCTCGAGACGCAGCACTTCCCCGACTCGCCCAACCACCCGGACTTCCCGTCCACGATCCTGCGGCCGGGAGCCGCTTACGACTCCCGCACGATCTTCACGTTCGGCGTGAGCAAGTAGCTCGGGTCACACGATTCTCATCGCCGTGGCCGCCGCCCCGGAGCCGGGCGGCCACTCCCCTCGCGCCCGCCCGGTCCCGGTGTGAGAATTGAGGCTCTTTTGCGCGGCCGCCGACGCCGCGCTCCGGAGGGCAGATGCCGGGCTATCGCACGTGGATCGTGTGGATCGGGGCGGCGACGCTCGCTGGCTGCGGCCTCTTCCGGGGGCGCGTGGATCCCGCGCAGGCCTGCCGCCCCGTCGAGGGCCAGCTTCCCGCCGGCGCGACGACCGCCGCCATGGCCGGAACCTATGAACTCACGATGGTGGCCACGGGCGGCGCGCGCGCCGGACGGTCGGTGACCGGGCGGCTCGAGCTGGTGGCGCAGGACAGCGCGCTGGTGGCGGTGGAGGGTGCCGCCCAGACGCTGCGCGGCACCAGCGACGTGGTGCCCGACTCAGTCGGCGCGGTCACGGGTGGCGAACTCGTCTCGGCCGACCCGGCCGCGCCCGGCGTCGCGGTCTACGAGCAGCGTTCCGCGAGCGGCGCGGTCACCGTCTTCGCCCGCCTGGGCGCGGGCTCCAACGCCCACGGCCCGCAGCCGTTCGACGCGGCGTTCACGACGCTGTTCGTGCGGAGGATCTCGGCGGGCGGGTTCGCCGGCGGATGGCGCAGCAGCGCGGGCTCGACGTTCCCGCTGCGGCAGGCCGAAGGGTACTTCTGCGCGGTGCGCGCGCGGAGCTAGCGATCCGCGCCGGCGCCGGCCGCGTCAGGCACCGGCGTCCGGCTGCTCCGAAGCGGCGGCACCGGGCGCCTTCGACGACGGATCCGCGCCGATCAGGTCCACCACCCACATCGACTTGCCGGCGACCGCCTCGGTCGCATAGACCACCGCCGTGCGGGTCCGGCCTCCGACGAGCGTGAGGCGGAGCACCTCGCCCACCCGGTAGTGGTCGCGCGCGCGGCAGAAGAAGAAGCCCCGCCACGCGCCCAGGATGGACTCGTGGAGCGAGACCCGGACGGACTCGACCGACGGTCCGTGTTCGCGCTCGACGCGGGCGATGAAATCGCTCACGTCGCATATTTACCCGACAGGCGTCACTCAACCGTCAGTCGCGCGTCAGCCGGGCGGCCTCGACAAGGCACAACCCGATGACGGGCAATGCCTTACGATGCCTCAAGCCCTGAGATAGTCGGCCCGCCACTGCTTCACCAGCTTCTTGATCGCCGTCCGGTCGGTGAGCTTCTCGTCGAGCACGCGGCGGGCCAAGGCCGGCAGCTCCGCGTCGCTCGCGAACCGGAGGCCGACGAACTGGTCCGGCGTGAACTCCTCCAGGCGCGCGGCGAGGTCGGGCGCCAGGCGCTGGATCCTGAGCGTCTCCTCGAGGCGGATCACGCGGTCCTGGACCCGCAGCGGGAAGTAGCGGATGTAGACGAACATGATGGCGAAGGCGACGGCCATCACGACGTCCACGACGTGCTGCGCGGACGGCGCCTTGGCGAGGTGCACGATGGTCCAGGCCAGGTTGAACAGCAGGATCGCGGACAGCACGAAGTGGAACAGCGGGACGTAGCGGGCGTGGTTCGCGAACGACTGAGGCTTCACGACGACGGCTCCTGAAGGACGGTCCACATCGTCGGCCGCCAGGCGGCCGGCCGGCGCACCGCGGTCAGCGGCCGCCGAAGCCGAGGGTCAGCGCCACCGACTGCAGGCTCTCGGTGCGCGCGTCGTACCTGAGGCGCATCTGGTCCACGGCGTAGGCGAGGCGCGCCCACCCCGGCGATCGCGGCAGCTTCAACGTGAGGCCGACCTCCGCTCCGCGGGCCCCGCCGGCGCCCGGCGTCACGTTCACGCTCGAGGCCAGGGACACCCACAGCTCGCCGTACGCCTGCCACTCGCCGTCGAGGAGCGGCGCGTCGGCGTGCGCGCGCCCCTCCCACAACATCCACCGCTCCGTGCCGCCGGCGGCCGCGTACGCGCGGACGTGCGGGCCGGTCTTGAGCGCCAACCACGGCAGCGGCCGGTAGGTGGCGAAGATGCTGCCATCGACCAGGCTCCGGGGAACGGCGCTCCCGGTGTCGGCCGAGAGGCGCCCCTGGCCGTACGCCACGTCGATGGACACGGGGCGGAGCACGATGCGCCAGTGGCCGACTCCCGCGAAGCCGCTCAGCTTCTCGCCGCCGTACGGGGAGGCGCTCTGGAAGCTCGCACTCGCGAGGCCGACGTCCACGCCGAGGTAGCGCGGCAGCTGGGCCGCGGCGGGCCGCGCCGCCAGCGCGAGCAGGAGGAGCGCCGCGCCGGGCCGCCTCACGACCCCTCCGTGACCTGCGGGGCGCCGGTTCGGATCCTGAGGCGCACCTCGCGCGTGCGCGCCACGTTCACGGCGTGCACGGAGTCGGCCTGCCGCTGCCACGCGTCCTGCAGGGCGCGGTTCGCCGCGATGTTGGCGGCGATGGGCTGCGGGCGCCGCTCGCCCCGGAAGCCGAGGATCGCGGCGATACCGATGCCGCCGGCGACGATGAACCGGTTGGCGGACCCGCTCGCGCTGCCGGCGACGAGCGAGGGGAGGACGGCGATGGCGAGCACCGTCGCGAAGCCGGCCCCCAGGGCCCGCATGCCGCTCCGGCCCGGCGCCTGCTCGGGCAGGAGCAGCGAGTCGGCCACGGGCGCCGGCCAGGGGAGCGTGTCGCGACGCACGCGGGCGACGTCCAGCGGCAGCGCGACGGTGCGCACCACGCGGCCGTCGGCGCCGCGGGAGGCGACCTGCAGCACGTAGCCGCCGGAGTCGGGCGGGCTGCCGTCGGCGGCGCGGCCGTCCCAGTGCACGACCAGGCTGTCGCCCACGCCGCCCTGGTAGAGGGTGCGCAGGTTGCTCCCGTCGGGCTTGAGGACGGCGACGTCGACGGGATGGAAGGTCGTCGCGTAGAGCGCGATCGGCAGGGCGTCGCCCGCCCCGCGCAGCTCCACCGACGGCGGCACCACGACGGCCACCGCGCGCGTCACGAGGCGCACCTGCTGGAAGAGGCCGGTGATCTCCGGCGGGAAGACCAGCTGGTCGATGTGGTAGCGGGGGTCGAGGCGCAGCACGCGGGCGAAGGCCGCGGCCGCGGAATCGCGCCGGTCGCGGTACAGGTCGCTCGCGCCGAGGTAGACCAGGCCGCGGACGCGGTCGCTGTCGGCGAGCGCGCTCGGCGGCCACGAGAGGGCACGGGTCAGGACGGCGGCGGCGCTGTCGTACTCGAGGTTCTGGTAGGAGCGCACGCCGCGGCCGACGAGGTTGGCCGGGGTCTGCGCGCGGGCGGCACCGGCCAGGAGGCCGAGAGCGGCGGCGAGGAGGGCCGCCCGCCTCACGGATGCTGAACGAGCGTGATGTCGGTGAGCCGGACCGTCTCGCCGGCGCCAACCCGGATGGTGCGCTCCCAGGGCTCGTAGCCCTCGCGCAGCACGCGGATGGTGTGCTCACCGGCCGGCACCGCGAGATTCGCGCGCGGCGTGTTGCCGACGAGCTGCCCGTCCAGATAGAGCTGGCCCCACGGCGTCGCGTTCACGAACAGGTGGCCGGGCTCGGCGGGCGGCGGGGCCGGAGCGGCGCGCGCCGGCGCGCGGGGCGCGGGCCGCGCGGCGGTGCGGGACGGGGCGGCCGCGCGGGATCCGGCGCTCGCGCGCGGCGCCGCCGGCCGCGTGGCGCTCGTGGAGCCGGCCGGCGCCGGGGATCGCAAGGCCGCGCTGTCGCCCGCCGGAGCGGCGGGCGCGGCGGTGCCCGGCCCGACCACGGTGCGCGGCGCGCGCTGGAACACGGCGGGCAGCAGCATGCCCACGAAGACGGCCACCACGACGAGCACGACGCCGCCGCCGATCATCCGGCGCCGGCTCATCGGCGCCGCCGCCGGCGGCTCCCACTCGTCCACCAGCAGGACCACGTCCGAGCGCCGCCCCGACGGGCGCGCGTCCGGCAGCGTGACCGACAGCGTCTCGAGGGCTGCCGCGAAGTCGAGCACGCCGGGGAAACGGTCGATGGGCTTGGGGCTCATCGCCCGCTCGATGGCGTGCATCACGTGGGGCGGCAGGTCGGGGCGGTGCGCGGCGAGCGCGGCGCGCGGCGCCGCGCCGCCGAAACCGGGGAGCAGCGCGCCGGCGAAGCACTCGGTCACCACGACCGCGAGGGCGTACTGGTCCGAGAGCGGCGACGACAGCTCGTCCGGCGCGACGTACGGCGAGCGCGGCCCGCTGTCGGCACGGGCCTCGGCGGGCTCGGGCGTGGGCGCGGAGGCGGCGACGGTCTGCGTGACCAGCAGGTCGCAGACGTGCACCCAGCCGTCCGCGTCCACCAGGATGTTCTCGGGCTTCAGGCAGCCGTGCACGATGCCGCGGCGGTGCGCGTAGTCGAGCGCGCTCGCGACCTGGGCCACCACCCGCTGGCAGGCCTTGAGGTCCAGCGGCCCGCGCTGCAGCAGGAAGTTCCGCAGCGAGCGCCCGTGCACGTACTCCATGGAGTACCAGTAGAGGTGCTCGGTCCAGCCGTGGTCGAACACCGGCACGATGTGCGGATGCTCGAGGCCGGCCACCGCCTCGACCGCGCGCTCGTACCGCTCGTCGTCCTCGGGCCGGGCACCCGCCGGCCGCGGGATGACCTTCACCACGATCTGGCGGTCCGACCCCGGTTCCCGCGCGACGTACGTGGCGGATGCGGCCCCCCGTCCCAGGAACGTGTCGAGCCGGAACCGCTCGCCCAGCTCCTGGCGCGCGAGGTCGTCCACGGTCTCGGCCTGCGGCGGCTGCACGGCCACCGTGCCGTGCGGCGTGAAGCCGCACAGCTCGCAGCGGCGCGTCAAGGGCGAGATCTCGCCCGCGGAGCAGTTGGGGCAGATCACCGCGCGCCCCGCCCGAAGGGCAGGCCGGACCGCTGCGTCGGGGTCATCCTTCTACAATACTGCCGGGACGGCCCGAGAGGATAGTTGATGCAGGTCACGG
>DATKNX010000220.1:0-4741 GCA_035541085.1 Gemmatimonadales bacterium
CGTGGTGAACCACGACGGGCTCGTGGCGGTGCTGGCGCCGGACCCCGAGACGGCGGCGAAGGCGCTGGACGCGGTGAAGGCCGAGTGGAACGTGCCGCCCTCGACGGTCAACGCCGAGACGATCTACGACCACCTGGTGAATGCGGCGCCGGGGAGCGAGACCGTGGAAACGGGCGGCGACCTCGACGCCGGCGCGGCGGCCTCGGCGAAGACGTTCGACGAGACGTACTACAACGCGTACGTGGCCCACGCGCCGCTGGAGCCGCACACGGCGGTGGCGGAGTGGCAGGACGGGAAGGTCACCATCTGGGCCTCGACGCAGTCGCCGTTCGGGCACCAGGGGCAGGTAGCGCGCGCGCTCGGCGTGCCCCTGCAGAACGTCCGCGTCATCACGCCGTTCGTGGGCGGCGGGTTCGGCGGCAAGGGCTCGGGCAGCCAGGTGGTCGAGGCCGCGCGGCTCGCGCAGGCCGCCGGCAAGCCGGTGATGGTGGCCTGGACGCGCGCAGAGGAGTTCTTCCTCGATACCTATCGTCCCGCCGCGGTGATGAAGGTCCGCTCGGGAATCGACGCGGGCGGCAAGGTGAAGTTGTGGGACTACTCGGTCTATGCCGCCGGGTCGCGGGGCGCCGGCGTGGTGTACGACGTGCCCAACCGCCGCGTGCGCGCCTTCGGCGAGCAGAGCGACACCAGCGGCAGCGGCGAGAGCTACCACCCGTTCGCGACGGGGCCGTGGCGCGCCCCGGGCGCCAACAGCAACCGGTTCGCGGCCGAGCAGCAGATGGACGTCATGGCCGCGGCGGCGCGGATGGACCCGCTAGAGTTCCGCCTGAAGAACGCGACGGACCCGCGGCTGGTGGCGACGCTCCGCGCCGCGGCGCAGGCCTACGGCTGGCGGTCGAGGCCGTTCCCCGCGCGGAGCGGGAGCGGCCGCGGCATCGCGTGCGGCTCGGACGCCGGGACGTACGTGGCCCACATCGCCGACGTGACGGTGGACAAGGCGACGGGCGCGGTGAAGGTCACGCGCGTCGTCTGCGCCCAGGACATGGGGCTGGTCGTGAACCCCGAGGGCGCGAAGATGCAGACGGAAGGCGCGATCGCGATGGGGCTCGGCTACGCCCTGAGCGAGGGGCTCCGGTTCGACGGCGGCCGCATCGACGACGCGAACTTCGACACCTACGCCTTCACGCGCTTCTCCTGGGTGCCGGCGATCGAGGTCGTGCTCGTGCCGAACGACGGCGTCGACCCGCAGGGCGGCGGCGAACCCGGGATCATCAACGTGGGCGCCGTGATCGCCAACGCGATCTTCGACGCGACGGGCGCGCGGCTCCGCCACCTGCCGATGACGCCGGCGCGGGTGCTGGAGGCGATCCGGAAGGTCTGACCGGCCGCGCCATCGCGGCAAACGAGGGGGCCCCGACCGGGCCCCTTCGCATTGCGGTCGGCGCCGAACGCCGCGCTTTGACTCCGGCGCCCGCCCCCTCTAGCGTTGACGACGTGGTGTCGCAGCCACCTTCACCCGAATCCCTGATCGCATCCGGCCAGGCCGCGTTGGCGAGCGGTTCCTGGGAGGAGGCGCGCGCGCACTTCGCCGCCGCGCTCGCGGGCGCGGAGCGCGCCGAGGCGCTGGAGGGCCTCGGGCTCGCCGCGTGGTGGCTCGACGACGGCGCGCTGGTGCTGGACGCGCGCGAGCGGGCGTACCGGGCCTACCGCGAGCGCGACGACGCGCTCGGCGCCGCGCGGATGGCCATCTGGCTGGTGTGGGACTACGCCGCGTACCGCGCCGAACACGCGGTGGCGAACGGATGGCTCGAGCGCGCCCGGCGCCTGCTCGAGGGCCGGGAACGGTCCTCGGAGTACGGCTGGCTGCTGGTGCGCGAGGGCGAGATCGAGATCTACCGGCTCCACGACCCGCAGAAGGCCCGGGAGCTGGCGCACCGGGCCGCCGAGCTGGGACGCGCGCTGGACGATCCGGGCGTCGAGATGATCGCGCTGGCGCTGGAGGGCCTGGCGCTGGTGACCGAGGGCCACGTGGAGGACGGCATGCGCCGGCTCGACGAGGCCACGGCGGCCGCGACGGCGGGCGAGGTGAAGGAGCTGCACGCGGTGGGCGTCGTCTGCTGCTGGCAGATGTTCGCCTGCGAGCGGGTGCGCGACTACGAGCGCGCGGCGCAGTGGTGCATCCGCGTGAAGGAGTTCGCCAAGCGGTGGCGGAACCTCCCGCTCTCGGCCGTGTGCCGCTCGCAGTACGCCGGCGTGCTGATCTGGCGCGGCGAGTGGGCGGCGGCCGAGGCGGAGCTGGCGGCGGCGGCGAGCGACCTGGGCGCCACGAAGCCGGCGATGGCCGGCCAGGCCATCGCGCGGCTGGGCGAGCTCCGCTTCCGGCAGGGCCGCCTCGACGAGGCAGCGGGACTGTTCGACCAGGGTGGGAGCTACCCGGCCGCGTCGCTGGGGCGCGCGACGCTGATGCTGGAGCGCGGCGCGGCGCGCGACGCCGCGGTGGAGACGGAGCGCCTGCTGCGCCAGCTGCGGCCGGAGGATCGCACGAGCCGCGCCGCCCTCGTCGAGCTCGCGGTGCGCGCGCGGGCCGGCTACGGCGACGTCGAGGATGCGGCCGCGCACCTGGCCGAGCTGGAGCGCATCGCGGCCGACGTGGGCACCGATCCGCTGCGCGCCTCGGCCGCCGCGGCGCGCGGGGCGCTGGCGGCCGCGCGCGGCCACCACAAGGCGGCCGCGCTCTGCCTCGAGGAATCGGCGGATCTCTACCGGAAGAGCGCGGCGCCGTTCGAGGAAGGGCGGACGCGGCTCGATCTGGCGGCGGAGCTCGCCCGGATCGGCCAGCGCGATCGCGCCCGGCGCGAGGCCGCGCAGGCCACCGAGGCGCTGCGGCGGCTGGGGGCCGCGGGCGCGGCGGCGCGCGGCGACGCGCTCGCGGCGGAGCTCGCCTCGCCCGAGCGGCGCGGGCCGGCGGCGGCGCCGCTCACTCCCCGGCAGCTCGAGATCCTGCGGCTCGTGGCGCGCGGCGCCACCAACGCCGAGATCGCGCGCCGCCTGGCGCTGAGCGAGCACACCGTCAAGCGCCACGTCGCGAACCTGCTGACCCGCCTGAGCCTCAAGTCGCGGGCGGCCGCGGCCGCCCACGCGGCCAAACTGGGCCTGCTGTAGGACTTTGCCTTTCCTACACCCTGCACCCCCACACCCTCACACCCTGTCTTTGCACGTGGCCCTTTCGAGCCATGCCGCCCCCCTGGCCCGTCCGGGCGAAGTGCGCCGCGCCGCTCGCGAGTAGCTTGGCCTCCGACACCACATGCCACTTCACACTCAGGCCGCGCACGGCGCGGCCGCCATCGGAGGTTTCGCATGCGCACCATTCGCCTGGCCGCGGTCGCCGCGGCCGTCGTCGTCCTCGGCATCTCGGCATTCAAGCTGGCCGCCGGGCCGGCTCCCGCCGTGAAGTGGGGCCCCGCGCCGCCGTTCCTGGCCGCCGGCGCCCGGTTCGCCGTCATGGCCGGCGATCCGTCGCAGACGGGCGAGTTCACCATCCGGCTCGAGCTGCCCGCCGGCTACGTGATCAAGCCGCACTGGCACCCGACCGACGAGAACGTCACCGTCCTCTCCGGCCGGTTCCTGGTCGGCATGGGCGACTCGGTGGACGTGAAGCAGGCGATGACGCTGGGTCCCGAGGGCTTCATCACCGCGCCGGCCTCCGCGCATCACTTCGCCGTCGCGCAGCGGAAGACCGTGGTGCAGGTCAGCGGGATGGGCCCGTTCGCGATCACCTACGTGCGCCCGGCGGACGACCCCCGCGGGATGGCGGCCGCCCAGTAAAGAGGGCGATCCGGCCCGGGTTTCCGGGCCGGCGACGACGAACGCCGAGGGGGCTCGCGAGGGCCCCCTCGCGCGTTAGCTTGGGTGCATGGCCGAGACCGTCAGCTCCGAGTTCCTCGCCCTCCAGCAGGTCCTCGCGGGGCGCTATTCCATCGAGCGCGAGCTGGGCCGCGGCGGGATGGGCATCGTGCTCCTGGCGCGCGACGTCGCGCTGGACCGGCTCGTCGCCATCAAGCTCCTGCCGCCGGCGCTCGCGGCCAACGTCGAGGCGCGCGACCGCTTCCTGCGCGAGGCGCGCACCGCCGCGGGCCTGTCGCACCCCAACATCGTCCCGATCCATGCGGTCGAGCAGGCCGGCGACCTCGTCTTCTTCGTGATGGGATTCGTGGACGGGGAGACGCTGCGCGAGCGGGTGGAGCGCTCGGGGCCGCTGGCGCCGCGGCTCGCGATGAAGGTGATGCAGGAGGTCGCGTGGGCGCTGGCCTACGCGCACCAGCGCGGCGTGATCCACCGCGACATCAAGCCCGACAACATCATGATCGAGCGCGCGACGGACCGCGCGCTCGTGACCGACTTCGGCATCGCGGTGCGCGGGCGCGCGGGCGAGGCCGGCGGGGGCGAGGTGGTCGGCACCGCCCGCTACATGAGCCCGGAGCAGGCCCTGGGCGAGACGGTGGACGCCCGCAGCGACCTCTACTCGCTCGGCGCCACGATGTTCTACGCGCTCACCGGCCGCCCGCCGTTCGAGGCCGCGAACCTGCCCGCCATCATCACGAAGCAGGTCTCGACGCCGGCGCCGCTCGTGATGACGCTCCGGCCCGAGGTGCCCGCCCGGCTCGGCGAGCTGGTGGACAAGTGCCTCCAGAAGGACCCGGCGGCGCGCGTCCAGACCGGCGACGAGGTCGCGCGCATCGCG
>DATKNX010000221.1:0-4085 GCA_035541085.1 Gemmatimonadales bacterium
CGATCTCGAGGCCCGCGCCGGCGGGACGCTGCGGGCGGCGGCGCCCGCGGACGCGCTGTGGGTCATCGGCGCCGACGGCGTCGCCCGGCGCGGCTCGCGCGCGGAGCTGCTGGCGGCCGTGGCCGCGGCGAAGCCGGAGCCGCTCAGGCTCGACCTCTCGGCCGCCGTCAGGGCGGCCGCGCTCCTGGTGCGGGCGTCCGGCTACGCCCGGGGCGAGGTCCACCTGCTGTCGGACCTGCAGCGCAGCGCGTTCGGCTCGCCCGACAGCGCGGCCGCCGGGCTGCCGCTGCTGATCTACCACCCGGCGCCGGATCCGCCCGCGAATCGCGGCGTCGTCTCGGCGCTCGCGACGCCCGCGACCTGGCTCGTGGGCACCGGCACGGTGGCGGCGGCGATCGGCGGCTCCGGCGGGAGCGCGGACGCGCGGGTGCCGCTCACGGTCTCGCTGGGCGCGCGCGCGGGCGAGCGCACGTTCGCCGGGGTGCGCGACGTCGCGACCCTGACGGTCGCGGCGCCGGCCGCGGGCTGGGCCGCCGGTGCGGTGAGCCTCGACCCGGACGAGCTCCGGGCCGACGACCGCCGTCCGTTCGCGGTACGGGTGGTCGCGCCCGCGGGCGTGTCGTGGGATTCGGCGGAGGCGGGCGCCTTCCTCGGCGGGGCCCTGGCCGCGCTGGCGCGCGCCGGGCAGGTGCGCGTCGGCGGCGCGGCGGCGCTGCGCCTCGGGCCCGACGGCGCCGCGGCCGGCGCCGCCGCGGTCGTGCTGCCGCCGCGCGACCCCGTGCGGCTCGGCGCGGTGAACCGCGCCCTCGCGCTGGCGGGCGTGCCGTGGCGCTTCGGCGCGCGCATCGAGCGCGAGGACACGCTCGCCGCGCCCCGGCTGCCCGAGATCGCGGGCGCGCGGGTCCTGCGGCGCTACCGCCTGGAGCCGTCGTCCGGCGTGGCGCCGCGCAGCGTGCTCGCACGGGCGGGCGGCGATCCCTGGCTGGTCCGCGCGGGGCGCACGGTGCTGCTGGCGAGCCGGCTGGTGCCGGAGGAGACGACGCTGCCCTTGAGGAGCGGCTTCGTCCCCTTCGTCGGCACCCTCGTGAACCGGCTGGCCCGCGGCGACGAAGGCGTGCTCGAGGCCGCGCCCGGCGACCCCGTCGCGCTGCCCGACAACGTCACGGCGCTCGTCGCCGGCGACGACGTGCGCACCGTGGCGGGCGCGCGCTCCATCGAGGCCCCCGTCGCGCCCGGGGTCTACTTCCTGCTCGCGGGGGCCGACACGGCCGGCGCGCTGGTGGTGGCGCCGGACCCGCGCGAGTCGGATCTCACGCGCGCCACGCCGGCCGAGCTCGCCGCGCTGTTCCCGGGCGCGCGCCTGACCGTGGCGGCGAGCCCAGGCGCCTACGCGGCGGAGCGGTTCCGCGGCTCCGGCCGCACGGAGCTGACGGGCTGGCTCCTCGCCGCCGCGCTCCTGGTGCTCGCGCTCGAAGCGCTCGTCGCGGCGGGCGTGCTCGAGCGGCGGGTCTAGCCGTGCCGCTGCCGCGCCTCGTCGCCGCCTTCCGCGCGCTGCCCGGCGTGGCCGCGCTCCTCGAGCGGGCGCGCCGTCCGGGCACCTCCCATGCGCTCGCGCCGCTGCCGGGCTCCGCCGGCGCCGTGCTCGCCGCCACCATCGCGGAGGAACGCCCCGGCACCCTCGTCGTGGTGGTGGCGCCGTCGCCGCCCGACGCCGAGCGCTGGCTCGCCGACCTCACGGTGCTGCTCGGCGAAGAGCAGGTCGCGCTGTATCCGCAGCGCGAGGGCCTGGGCGAGGACGAGCCGCACTACGAGATCGCGGGCGAGCGCGTCGAGACCCTGGAGCGGTTGAACCGCGGCGACGTGCGGGCGGTCGTGACCACGGCCCGCGCCACGGCCGAGCGCACGCTGATCCCGGCGGCGCTGGAGGCGGCGCGCCTGGAGCTGGCGGTGGGCGCGTCGTTCCGGGACGCCGTGGCCCGGCTGGAGCGGATGGGCTACGCGCGCGTCCCGATGGTGACCGACGTGGCCGAGTTCTCGGTGCGCGGCGGCATCGTGGACGTCTACGGCTTCGGGATGGTGCAGCCCGCGCGTGCGGAGTTCTGGGACGACGCGTGCGTGGCGCTGCGGACCTTCGATCTCTCCACGCAGCGCTCGACGGGGCCGGCCGAGCGCGTGACCGTGCTGCCCGTGGACCCGCGGGCGGCCGTGGGCGACGCGGGGGGCGACGTGCGGCGCGGCCTGCTCGAGCTGCTGCCGGCCGGCGCGCTCCTCGTCGAGGAGGACGTGCCCCGGCAGGAGGACGAGGTGCGGCGCGCGTGGGCCGAGGCGGAGCACCACGCGGCCATCGCGCGGCGGCTCGGCGAGGAGGTGCCCGCGCGCGCGGAGCTGCTGGTGGAGCCCGGCGCCTGGACGGCGGCCCGCGGCGCGTTCGCCCGCCTGGCGCTCGGCGCGCCGGACGGCGAGCGGCTGCCGGTCGTGGCGCCGCCCGACGTGGGCCGGGACCTCGAGCGCCTGCGGCCGCGCGACGAGGGGTCCGAGGCGCTGGTGCTGTGCGACAACGAGGGCCAGCTGGAGCGGCTCGAGGAGCTCCTGAGCGAGGGCCGCCCGTTCCCCGCGGGGCTGCACCTGGCGGTGGGGGCCCTCGACGGCGGCTTCGCGCTGCCCGGCCTCGTGGTGTTCACCGACCACCAGGTGTTCCGGCGGGCGCGCCGGATCCGGCGGGCGCGCCGCTACCGGCAGGCGTCGCCGGTGGGCGTCGTGGCCGCCTTGAAGCCCGGCGACGCGGTGGTGCACCTCGAGCATGGCATCGGCGTCTACCGCGGCATGCAGACGATCGCCGTGGGCGACGGGACGCTGGACGTGGCGGCGGTCGAGTACCACGGCGGCGACCTGCTCCACGTGCCGCTCTACCGCATCGACCAGCTGGAGCGGTTCCGGGGCGTGCTGGACGACGCCGGCACCGACCGGGCGCCGCCCAAGCTGGACCACCTCGGCGGCAAGCGGTGGGCGCGCGTGCGGCGGCAGGCCGAGGAGTCGGTGCACCGTCTCGCGGCGGAGCTGCTGGACCTCTACGCCCGCCGCCGGGTGACGCCGGGCTTCGCGTTCCCGCCCGACGGCAAGTGGCAGCGCGAGCTGGAGTCGTCCTTCCTCTATGAAGACACGCCCGACCAGCGCAAGGCGACGCTGGAGGTGAAGGCCGACATGGAGGCGCCGCGGCCGATGGACCGCCTGGTCGTGGGCGACGTCGGCTACGGCAAGACGGAGATCGCGGTGCGGGCGGCCTTCAAGGCGGTCGCGGCGGGCAAGCAGGTCGCCGTCCTGGCGCCGACGACGATTCTGGCGGAGCAGCACGGCCGCACCTTCGGCGAGCGGCTCGCGGACTACCCGGTGCGGCTCGTGACGCTGTCGCGCTTCCGCACGCTCAAGGAGCAGCGGGCCGCGCTGGCCGACCTCGCGGCGGGGAAGCTCGACGTGGTGATCGGCACGCACCGGCTGCTCTCGCCCGACGTCCAGTTCAAGGACCTCGGCCTCATCGTGGTGGACGAGGAGCACCGCTTCGGCGTGGAGCACAAGGAGCGGCTGAAGCGGCTGCGCCTGGCGGTGGACGTGCTGACGCTCACCGCGACGCCGATCCCGCGCACGCTGCAGCTCTCGCTGACGGGCCTCAGGGACCTCACGCTGATCGAGACGCCGCCCCGGGACCGCTCGCCGGTGCTGACCTTCGTGGAGCCGTGGGACGACGAGCTGCTCGAGGAGGCCGTGGCGCGCGAGCTGGACCGCGGCGGCCAGGTCTATTTCGTCCACAACCGCATCGAGACGATCGAGACCGTGACCGAGCGCATCCGCCGGGTGGCGCCGCGCGCGACGATCGGCCTCGCGCACGGCGAGATGCGCGCCCGCGACCTCGACGAGGTGATGCGGCGGTTCGTCGGCGGCGAGGTGGGCGTCCTGTGCTCGACGATGATCGTCGAGTCGGGGCTCGACGTGCCGAACGCCAACACGATGATCGTGCACCACGCCGAGCAGCTCGGCCTGGCGCAGCTCTACCAGCTGCGCGGGCGCGTGGGGCGCAGCCACCGCCGCGC
>DATKNX010000222.1:0-4250 GCA_035541085.1 Gemmatimonadales bacterium
GGGCCGGAGGCCGACGCCCGCAGCGCGCCGGTCGCCGGATCGTACGGCGCCCGCGCGTGGAACTTCTCGCGGTCCGGCTCCTCGAGCGGGAAGCCCTTCCCCTTCTGGGTCAGCACGTGCAGCAAGCGCGGCCCCTTCAGCTGGCGGACCTTTTCCAGCGCGTCGATCAGGGCGCGGACGTCGTGCCCTTCGACCGGGCCGAAGTAGCGCAGCCCCAGCTCCTGGAACAGCACGCCCGGCAGCACCAAGTTCTTCAAACTCTCCTCGGCGCGTCGCGCGAAATCCTGCACGCCGTGGCCGACCATTGCGTCCACGCGCTGGGTGAGGCGCTTCAGCTCCTCGCGCACGCGGTTGTAGAGCGGGTTGGTCGCGACGTTGGCGAGGTAGCGGCTCATCGCGCCCACGTTGGGCGCGATGGACATCCCGTTGTCGTTGAGGATGACGATGAGGTCGCGGCCCGAGTGCCCGGCGTTGTTGAGGCCCTCGTACGAGAGGCCGCAGGTCATCGCCCCGTCGCCGACGATGGCGACGACCTGGTGCGTCTCGTGCTTGAGGTCGCGCGCCACGGCCATGCCGAGCGCCGCCGACATCGCGGTCGCGGCGTGGCCGGCGCCGAACTGGTCGTGCGGGCTCTCGTCGCGCCGCAGGAAGCCCGAGATGCCGCCCTGCTGGCGCAGCGTCGGGAACCGGTCGTTGCGCCCCGTGAGGAGCTTCCAGGGATACGCCTGGTGGCCGACGTCCCAGACGATCTTGTCGCGCGGCGAGTCGAAGACGTACGCGACGGCCGTGGCCAGCTCCACGACGCCGAGGCCGGCGCCGATGTGCCCGCCCGTGACGGACACCACGTCGATCAGCCGCTGGCGGACCTCGTCGGCCAGCGCCTGCAGCTGCTCGCGCGGCAGCCGCTTGACGTCCTCGATGCCCTTGATGCCTTCGAGCAGGCTCATGCGCCCCCGGTCTCCGCGGTCAGGAGCGGCGCGCGACCACGAACCGCGCCAGCGCCGCGAGGAGCGGTGAAGATACTCGCGCGGCCTCCAGATGGGCCACCGCGCGCTCGGCGAGGCGCTCCGCCTCCTCCTGGGCCCCCGCCACGCCCAGCAGCATCGGGAAGGTGGGCTTGCCGAGCTTGGCGTCCTTGCCCGGCGTCTTGCCCAGCTGCTCGGAGGTCGCGGTCACGTCGAGCACGTCGTCGGCGATCTGGAAGGCCAGCCCCACGTCCAGGCCGTAGGCGCGGTAGGCCGAGCGCTCCGTCTCGCCCGCCCCGGCCGCCACGGCGCCGATCTCGACCGAGGCCGCGATGAGGGCGCCGGTCTTCCGGGCGTCGATGTCGGTCATCGCCGCGCGCGAGGGCTCCTGCGCCGGCGCTTCGAGGTCCAGCACCTGGCCGCCGATCATCCCGCCGGCCCCGGCGGCGCGGAGGAGCAGCAGCTCGACCTCGCGCTCGGCGGCGGCGGGCAGCCGGAGCAGCCGCGCGCCGCGCACCACCGCGGCGGCGGCCACGGGCACCATCGCGAAGCCCGCCTCGGTCGCGCGCCGCACGTCGAACGCGCGGTGCAGCGTGGGCCGGCCGCGCCGCAGGTCGTCGTTGTCCATGCACGGGAGGTCGTCATGCACGAGCGAGTACGCGTGCACGATCTCGACGGCGCCCGCGAGGTCGGCGATCGCGGGGTCCTTCCCGCCCGCCGTCTCGTAGGCCGCCAGCACGAGCGCGGGCCGGAAGCGCTTGCCGGAGCCGAGGACGGCGTAGCGCACGGCCTCCGCGAGGGCCGCGGGAACCTCCGGCAGCAGCTCGTCCAGGGCCCGCTCGAGCGCGCGATCGGTGGCGTCGCGGGCGCGGGCCAGGAACGCGTCGACCGCCCCGTGCTCCTCGGCGGCGGCACTCGTGGCGGGGCGGGAACGGGCGGGCGGCGCGAGGGAGGAGTCAGTCATCCGTCGGCCGACGTCCCGCGCGGTCGAGATCGTCGAGCTTCAGCTCGCCGTCGGCGGCCTCGCGCAGCTGACGCAGGCGGAGCCCGGCCTCCGAGAGCCGCTCGCGCGCCGTGCGCAGGCGCTCCACGCCCTCCTCGAACAGCGCCAGGGCGCGGTCGAGGTCCACGTCCTCGGTCTCCAGCGCCCGCACGATGGCGTCGAGGCGGTTGAGGTCGTCCTCGAGCGATTTCTTCGTCCGTTCCGCGCTCACGTCCGCTCCTCCGCGCGCGCCGGCACTTCGCCGTCGGTGACGCGCAGGCGGAACTCGCGTCCCGCCGGGAAGTCCGCCACGCGCCTGAGGACGCGGCCGCCGGCGTCGCGGGCCACCGAGTACCCGCGGCCCACGACCTTCAGGGGCGACAGCGCGTCGAGCGAGGCGCCGAGCCGCGCCACGTCGGCGGTGCGCGCCGCGAGCCGGCGGTCGCAGGCCGCGCCCATCCGCGTGCCGTGGCGCCGCAGCCGCTCCAGCGTGGCGGCCAGCCGCCGGTCCACGGAGCCGCCGAGCCGCGTGGCCGCGTGGCTCACCCGCTCCTCCGCGAGCTCGAGCCGGCGCGCCACGGCCGCCGCCAGGCCGTTGCCGGTCACGGCCAGCCGGCGGGCGAGGTCCGCGCGGTCGGGCACGGCCTTCTCCGCCGCGGCCGAGGGCGTCGCGGCGCGCACGTCGGCCACCAGCTCGGTGAGCGTGACGTCGGTCTCGTGCCCCACGGCCGCGATGGTCGGCGCGCGCGAGGCGGCGACGGCCCGCGCCACGCGCTCGTCGTTGAACGCCCACAGGTCCTCGCGCGACCCGCCCCCGCGGCCCACGATGAGCACGTCGAGGCGCGGCAGCCGGTCGGCCAGCGCGAGGGCACGCATCAGGTCCTCGGGCGCCCCGTCGCCCTGCACGCGCGCGCCGATCAGCACCAGCTCCACGGCCGGCCAGCGCCGCCCGATCACCGCGACGATGTCGTGCCAGACGGCACCCTCGGGGCTCGTGACGACGCCCACCACGGCCGGGAACGCGGGCAGCGGCCGCTTCCGCTCGGCCGCGAGGAGGCCGTCCTTCTCCAGCGCCGCGCGCGCCCGCTCGAGCGCGATGGCGTAGAAGCCCCCTTCCGTGGTCGCGAGCAGCTGCCGGACGATCAGCTCCAGCTCGCCGCGCTTGCTGATCGACAGCTCGCCGCGGGCGTAGACCTTCATGCCCTGGGAGGGCAGCGCCGGCACCCGGCGCGCGTCGGAGCGGAACATCACGCAGCGGAGCTGCGTGGCCGGGTCCTTGAGGGAGAAGTACCAGTGCCCCGACGGGTAGGTCTTGAAGTTCGAGATCTCGCCCTCGACCCACTGCGCGGGCAGCGCGTGCTCGATGACGAGCCGCGCCGAGGCGACCACCTCGGAGACGGTGGAGGGCCGCTCGCGCGGCGACTCGTCGAACGGCAGGGCGAGCGTCACGCCGCCTGCTTCGCCGCCTGCACGGTGTTCTTCATCAGCAGCGCGATGGTCATCGGCCCCACCCCGCCCGGCACGGGCGTGATCTGGCTCGCGACCTCGACGGCTTCCGCGAAGTTCACGTCGCCCACCAGGCGGTAGCCGTTCTTGGCCGCCGAGTCGGCCACGCGGTTGACGCCGACGTCGATGACGACGGCGCCGGGCCGGATCATGTCGCCCCGGATCACCTCGGGCCGCCCGGCGGCCACCACGAGGATCTCGCCCTGGCGCGTGATGGACGGGAGGTCGTGGGTGCCCGTGTGGGCCACGGTGACGGTGGCGTTCGCGCCCGGCGCCTTCTGCATCAGGATGTTCGCCACCGGCCGCCCGACGATCAGCGAGCGCCCCACGACCACGACGTGCTTGCCGCCGGGGTCGGCCCCGCTCCGGACGAGCAGCTCCTGCACCCCGGCCGGCGTGCAGGGCCGGAAGGCCGTGCGGTCGCCGATCACCAGCTTGCCCACGTTGACCGGGTGGAAGCCGTCCACGTCCTTCTCCGGCTTCATCCTGAGGAGGACCTTGCTGGCGTCCATGTGCCCGGGCAGGGGCAGCTGCACGAGGATGCCGTGCACCGCGCGGTCGGCGTTGAGGCGGTCGAGCAGGGCGAGGAGGTCGGCTTCGGGCGTCGTGGCCGGCAGCCGGATGGTGTCGGACTTCATGCCCAGCTCGTCGGCGGCCTTGCCCTTCATCCGGACGTAGACCTGGCTGGCGGGGTCCTCGCCCACGAGGACGACGGTGAGGCCGGGGACCACGCCCCTTGACCGGAGCCCGGCCACCTCGGCCTTCAACTCCTCCCGGATCTGCTTACCGATCGCCGT
>DATKNX010000223.1:0-10564 GCA_035541085.1 Gemmatimonadales bacterium
TTGCCATCCGGGCCACGACGTAGGCCACGATGGTGGAGGCGCCGGGGAGCCCGAGGGCGACCATGTCCGGCCAGTGGAGCAGCAGGTCCGCGACCGTGGCGACGCCGATGGCGAACCACACGGCCCGCGTGCGGTCGCGGCCCAGGACCTTCACCGCGATGGCGAGCGCGGCCGTGAAGACGAACAGCCTCAGGAACAGCTCGTCGGTGACGGCGTTGGCGAGCGCGAGCCCCATGGCGGGCATGAACCCGAGGCGCTCGACATCCGTCGGCAGACCGAGCGTGCCCTTGTGGAAGGGCGCGGCCAGCGCGGCCACCAGGATGCCGGCGCCGATCACGATCGCCGCGCGCAGGCCGATGGCCTTCCACGCGTGCACGTGGTCGAGCACTCGGCTCGCCGGGAATAGCGGCATCGCCTTGCGCAGCACGCCGAGTCCGACGGTGATGATGGGGCCGTAGAACCAGAAGGTGGCGCCCAGCGCCAGGACGACGGCGCCCGGATACGTGAGGGTCACGTCGGTGAAC
The DNA here is from genome assembly GCA_035541085.1 of Gemmatimonadales bacterium. Lineage (GTDB taxonomy): Bacteria > Gemmatimonadota > Gemmatimonadetes > Gemmatimonadales > JACORV01 > Fen-1245. The sequence continues at coordinate 525 of DATKNX010000223.1, forward strand.
CAGATGGTCGGCGGCTGAATGGCGAAGGCGACGAGCAAGGCGACGAGCGTGGCGCCGACCATGATCGTGCCCGGCAGCCGGTCGGGCCAGCGGCGGTACGCCAGGCCGAGCGCGTGGATGCCGGTGCTGCCGGCGAAGTAGACCGTCGCGATCATCGCGACCCACGCCAGCGCGCTGATCGCGGCGCCGAGGATGTGGTGACCGAGGAGCGCCAGCGGCATCGCGGCGACCCAGCCGGCCACGGCCCACGCGAGCAGCAGGCCGAACGGATAGTAGAAGAGGCCGTGCAGCATCGCCCGCACCGCCTCGCGCGGCGTGGTGCCCTCGGGGCGGCCCGCGATGCCCAGGATGACGCCGTGCACCAGCCCGATCAGCGCGCCGATGGCGAACAGCACCACGCTCCCCATCAGCAGGAGGTGGCCACTCATCTTGTCGGCGGCGACGAGGGCGACGACGGCGGCGCCGCCCAAGAGCATCCCCGTGGCCAGCGACCACGAGATCGCGACGGCCGCCGGCAGCTCGAGGCCGCGTTGCGGGACCGCCCTGGTGTTTTCGTGCGCGCCGTTCTCACGCGCCTGGATGGACTCTGTCATCGTGCTCTCCGGCCTGCGTTTGCGGTTCGGACTTCCTCACTCCGACCGTCTCTAAGGCAGGACCGGGACCACGGGAGAGCGACGCCGGCCTCCGATGTGTAAGGCCAATGGGCGTATGGTGTTAGGGTGTTAGCGCGTAAGTACTTGAGCAGGGGCGGCGTCTCGGCGGCTGCGCGGTTCGGCGCACACACTGTTCCGATCGGAACAGCCGTGCGCACAGTCAGGGCATCAGAACCTGGGGCGAGGGGCCGGGCGGCGCGCGCACTCAGGGCATCAGCTGCTGGAGCGAGGGGCCGGGCGGGTACTCGGCGGGCTCGCGCCCGCTCACGAACACGCGGGCCGGCTTGTCGCCCAGGAGCTCGAGCCGGCCGCCCTCGACGCGGAGGGTGCTCCCTTCCCGCAGCCCCACCACCGGCACGCGCGGATTGGCCGCGACGAACTCGAGGATCCGCTCCTCTCGCGTCTCACCGGCGTGGTTCGGGATGACGGCGTCGGTGTAGTGCGGGTTGATCTGGAACGGCACGAGCCCCAAGGCGGTGAAGCTGGGCGGCTGTACGATGGGCATGTCGTTCGTGGTGCGGATCGAGAGGCCCGCCACGTTCGCGCCGGCGCTCCACCCCACGTACGGCGTCCCGCGCTTCGCCGCGGCGCGGATCGCCTCCGCGAGCCCCGTGTCGTAGAGCTGCTTCAGCAGGTGGAACGTGTTCCCGCCGCCCACGACGACCGCCGGCGCCCGCTCGACCGCCGCGCGCGGATCGGACTCGGCGTGCACCGAGGAGAGCCCGTAGCCCATCTCGCGGAAGCGCTTTGCGACGCTCGCCGTGAAGGCGTCGTACGAGACCCGCACCGCCGCGTAGGGGACGAACAGGACCTCCTCGACTTCCCTGCCGAGGAAGTCCTTGATCGCGCCCTCCGCGTGCGCGAGGTACTCACCGCCGTAATTACGGGAATTGCTGAGGAGCAGAAGCCTCACGTCGCCAGCCCCGGTGCGCGACGGCGATCCTAGAGGTGGATGCCCGGCAGGCCGCCCGTGAGGCTCCTCAGCTTCTGCTCGAGCTGTGCCTGGACGCCGTCGAGCTGGCCCTGGTCGTCGGTGATGGTCTTGAGCGGGCCCGTGTTGAGCGCGGCGAGCTTCGCGCGCGCCGCATCCACCTGCCCGCCCACGAGGCTGTCCACCCGCGCCTTGACCTGGGCCTCGACTCGCGAGACCTCGCCGGCCACGGCCTGCCGCAGGGCGTTCGCGACGGCGCCGCCGACGTTGGACGAGATGTCCACGCTCGGCGACTCGAGCCGGCCGGAGACGGCGGCGTCCACCTCCACGTCCTTGAGCGAGGAGACGGCGCGCCACACCAGGCCGTCGAGCCAGGCCTGGCTGCCGAGCGGCGCGTTGGCCGCCGGCGGCGCCCCGCCGCCCAGGCGCGACCACCCGACGCTGTCCGACCGGACCTGCCAGTGGCCGGCCACCTGGTCGCCGCTGCGCGAGAGCGCCACGTGGACGGTGCCCGTCCGCAGGTCCATCCGCGCGCCGGCCGCGGCCAGGTCGAAGGCCGGGAGCCGCACGCCCGCGAGGTCCGCGCGGACGGAGTCGCGCGGCACGTCGGTCGTGTGGTCGAGCGCGCCGGCGACCTCGATGTCGTGCGGGCCGGCGACGGCGTTGCTCCGCCGCGCGAGGAACGTGAGCGGCTTGCCGTAGACCGCCGGCTCCGTCGTCAGGCCGGTGAGCCGCGCCAGGTAGTCGCCCGCCATCGTCGTCTGCCCGCCCAGCGCGAAGCTCCCCTCGGCGAACTCCACGAGCACGGTCGGGTAGCGGTGCGTCTTGGGGAACGCCACGGTGGTGCCGGCCATCCGCCGGCGCTTGGGTCCCGCCTTCTGCTGCGGCGCGAGCCCGGTGGGCGCGACGCGCTGCGCGGTGCGCACCCACGAGAGCGCCGGCACCATCCGCTCGAGGGCCGCCGGGCCGAACAGCGCGGCCGAGATGTCCTTGGGGTCGAGCGAGGGAATCTGCACCTGGCGGCGCGCGTAGGCGTAGTCGTCCTGCCGCGCGCGGTCGAGGGCCGCCGCGTCGGCCTTCAGCGAGTCGGCCTGCGCCGTCACGCTCTTCTGGACCGCGGTGAGCCGGTCGCGCGAGGCCTTGATCGCGTTGATCGTGGTCCGGATGGAGTTGGCGGCGTCGCGCGCGCCGGCGAGGCCGAGCCGCCGCACGTCGGTGTTCCCCAGCCGGGCCACGAGCGCCTTGCCCGAGTCGATGGCCGGCCGGGGATCCGCCGCCGCGATCTGGCGTTGCCAGGCGCCCGCCATCGAGTCGCCGCGGGCGGCGAGGCTCCTGGCGAGCGCGACGCTGCGCAGGCTGTCGGCGCCGATGCCGGCGACGTTCACCTTCCCGCCGAGGCCCTGGAGCGCGAGCGAGGGCAGCTTGAGCCGGTGCGCCCAGTCCTCCGAGGCGCTCCGGTCGGCGGCGGCGGGCTCGGCGGCCTTGCTCTTCGCCGGCAGCGCGCCCGAGGTCTTGCGCGGCGTATTGAACCGGAGGCCGCGCACCGCCATCGTCTCGGCGACGAACTTCTTCTCGAGCAGGGCGCGCAGGTGGATGTCGAGGTTCAGCTCGTCCACCTCGAACAGGTTCGTCATCGGCGCGCGCGGGTTCGTGACCGCCAGGCCCTTCAGCACGAGCGAGGCCTGGAACAGCTTGAGCCGCGCGGACTGGAGGTCCACCTCCGCGCCGACGGCGGCCGTGCCGCCCGCCTCGATGCCGAGCCGGATCAGCCGGTCGATGAACAGCGTCCAGCCCAGCACCACGAGCAGCACGAACAGCCCGAGCGGGACGAGGGCCTTCCAGCGGAAGATCTTCACAGCTTCCACCCGGTGAGCGACTTGTAGGTGGAGTACCATCCCGACGCCGTGACCGCCTGGAAGAACCGCAGCTTGCGCAGCCGCTCGTAGATGTGCTCGCGGTACCGCGCGACCGCCCAGCGCGCGAGGAAGAAGATCGGCAGGAAGAGCACGACCCAGCACACGAAGCTGCCGAGGACCACCGTGTTGTTGAAGTTGGTGAAGGGCACGACCGGCGCGTTGTAGAGCGCCGTCCAGAGGCCCTTGAGCCCCGGCGCCAGCAGCAGCTTCGAGCCCACCGCGTCGAACAGCGGGTCGAGGGCGAAGCCCACGGGGACGAACACCGTCCAGCCGAGGAACACCCCCGCCAGCGAGACGTTGAGGATGAGCGCGACGCCGAACAGGACGAGGTTGTGGAGGTTCAGGAGGGGCGTCAGGCCGAACACCGACCCGAGCGCGATGCCCGCCGCGACCTGGCCCGGCGTCCCCTCGGAGTTGAGGGCCTTGATGAGCTGCTGGAGCAGCTTGAGCAGGAGCACCGGGCCACGTTAGGGGCCGCGGGGCCCGCTGTCAAATCGGCCGGAACCCCGCCCGCCGGGCCGCAGTATTATGTTTGGGCGTTCCCCACGAAACCGTCGACCGGAGTCGTCACGTGCTCATTCGCCGGGCGCCAGACCTCGCGTCGTCCGAGATCACGCCGGAGTCGTCGTACCTGAACCGCCGGTCCTTCATGGCCGCGGCGTCGTTCGCGGCGCTGGACCTCGCGTGGCCCGCCGCGCGCCGGCGCGCCCGCGCCCCGGGCGACGGAGACAAGCCGAATTCGTACGAGGACATCACCCACTACAACAACTACTACGAGTTCGGCACCGGCAAGGAGGACCCGGCGGAGTACGCCGGGCAGCTGCACACCACGCCGTGGAAGGTGCAGGTCGCGGGCGAGGTGGCGAAGCCGGGCAACTACGACCTGGACGACCTGCTGCACGGGCAGACGATCGAGGAGCGCGTCTACCGGCACCGCTGCGTCGAGGCCTGGTCCATGGTGATCCCGTGGAACGGCTTCCCGCTCCGGAACCTCATCAACCGCTTCCAGCCCAGCTCGCGCGCGAAGTTCGTGGAGTTCACCACCCTGCTCCGGCCCAGCGAGATGCCCGGCCAGCGCAGCGACGTGCTCCCGTGGCCGTACGTCGAGGGCCTGAGGATGGACGAGGCGATGCACCCGCTGACGCTGGTGGTGACGGGGCTCTACGGCCGGGCGCTCCCGAACCAGAACGGCGCGCCGCTCCGCATCCACGTGCCGTGGAAGTACGGCTTCAAGAGCGCGAAGGGGCTGGTGCGGATCCGGTTCACCGAAACGCAGCCCTCGAACACGTGGAACGTGGCGGCGCCCAACGAGTACGGCTTCTACGCCAACGTGAACCCCGACGTGGACCACCCGCGCTGGAGCCAGGCCCGCGAGCGCCGGATCGGCGAGTTCTTCCGCCGGCCGACGCTGATGTTCAACGGGTACGGCGACCAGGTGGCGTCGCTGTACAGCGGCATGGACCTGCGGCGCTTCTTCTGATGCCCGCCATCGGCGCGCGGGCCTGGCGGCGTACGGCCCGCGCCCTGCTGTTCCTCGCCTGCCTCGCTCCCCTGGGCGTGCTGCTCGCCGACGGCCTCGGCGGCCGCCTCGGCGCGGACCCGATCCGCGCCACGGAGCTGAGGACCGGCATCTGGGGCCTCACCATCCTCGTCGTCACGCTGGCCATCACGCCGCTCCGGCGCTTGACCGGCTGGAACGTGCTGGGCGGCTACCGGCGGATGCTGGGCCTGTTCGCATTCGCCTACATCACCCTGCACTTCCTGACGTGGTTCGGCGTGGACCAGTTCTTCGCCATCAGGTACATCGGCAAGGACATCGTGAAGCGGCCGTACATCACGGTCGGCTTCGCGAGCTTCCTGCTGATGATCCCGCTCGCGTTCACCTCGAGCGCGGCGATGGTGCGCCGCCTGGGCAAGCGCTGGGCCCCGCTCCACAGCCTGGTGTACCTCGCGGCGTTGGGCGGGATCGTGCACTTCGTGTGGGAAGTGAAGGCGGACCTGAGCGAGCCCACGCGCTACGCGCTCGTGCTCGTGGGCCTGCTGCTGCTGCGGTTCGTCCCGCGCCGCCTGGTGCGGCCGCGCGCGGCGCGGCCCGTCGCCGCGGCGGTCCTGCCGCCGAGCGTCGAACCGACGCGCGCCGCCTGACGCGTGGGGCCCGCCGCTAGAAGCAGAAGCAGGACGAGCTGCCGCCGCTCGCGCCGAACCGCGGATTCACCACGTTGTTGAAGATCGAGCCGAAGGTGTAGCTGATCGAGTAGTACACGTAGTACGTGTACTGCGTCGCCAGCTGCTGCTGGCGCGCCACGATCTCGAGGGGCGTCTCGCCCGCCGCCGGCAGGTAGAGCTGATCGTGCACCGCGCTGTAGCTGCCCGACGCGCCGACCGACAAGCCTCGCACCAGCTGCACGGTGAACCCGCCGTACAACCCCGCGTCGTACTTCCGCAGGTCGTTCAGGTACTGCGTGCCGTTGAGCGAGAGCGACACGGTACCCCACTTCTCCCGCAACGAGAGTGCCACCGTGAGGGCGTGATTCGGCAGCGTCTCGGCGGTCTTCCCGTACAGGGTCGTCTGGTCGTACTGGTCGCGCTCGAGGTTGACCGCATACAGGAACCGCAGCTGCCGGCGGGTGGACTGCTCGTACGGGAACAGGTCGTACTCCAGCGCCGGGCCGACGACGAAATTGTAGTCGCGGTTGTAGTAGGTGGACGACTGGGCGTTCGCCTGGATCCCCGCCGACCAATGCCTCCCGAGGCTGCGGACCTGCATGCCGGAGAACGTGAAGGTGTGGGTCGGGCTCACGAACCAGTAGAGGTTGCCCAGGCTGTCGGGCACCTGGTAGGCGTTCCGCGTCCAGCTCCCGTACACGCTCAGCAGCGTCTTCCAGGTCTCCGTGATCCGGTTCGCCGACAGGCTCGCCGAGTAGTAGCTGTAGCGGTCCGACGCGTCACCGTTCGCGTTCGCCGAGGTGCCTACGCTGAACACCCAGTAGTTCCAGGGATCGTGCGGGTGTTGGACGGGCCCGGCGCCGGGCGGCAGGCCGGCACGCCGCACCTCCAGCTCGTCCGCCAGCGGCGTCCGTGCGGCGAAGCGCACCAGGCCGAGCGACATGGCGTGGGCGAGGCCCCGGCGCACGGCGTCGTCCGTGTCGGCCGGCCGGGAGACGTACCGCAGCGTGTCGGCCGAGCCTTCGAACTCCCCCTGGCCGATGAAGGTGAGCGTGTACTCCGTGCCTCCCGCCGCCGTGCCCTGGGTGCTGACGAGGATGTCCACCTGGGCGTCGTGCCGGTCGCGCACCCAATTCACGAAGGTGATCTCGGTGCGGAAGAAGTCGAAGTCGCACAGGCTGCAGTCGAGGTAGACGTGCAGCGCCTCGGCCGCCGGTCCCTGCGGCGGCGGAGGCAGCGGTTCCTGGGGCGCGAGCAGCGCGGCGGCGAGCAGCAGGTGCAACATGGTCCGGGCCCGGTTGCGGTCGGCCCCAATGATGCACCCGGGCGTTAGGCGGGCGTTAGGCGGGCGTCGCGCGGAATCCCTGGGGCGCGATGGGGGCTTTGCCGCGGCGGCTGCCTGGCCGTGTCCGCCGGCGCGCCGGGCCGATCGAGCGCCGGCGCAGCCTAGAGCGCGTGGCCTCCGGCGACCTGAATGACCTGCCCCGTGATCCAGCGCGCCTGATCGGACGCCAGGAAGACGATGGCCGCCGCGACGTCTTCGGGCGCGCCGACGCGCCCGAGCGGGATGGCGGGCAGGATCTCCCGCTCGAGGGCCGGCGTGATGTACCCCGTCTGCACCGGCCCCGGCGCCACCGCGTTCACGGTGATGCCGGCCGGCCCCAGCTCCATCGCGAGGCTGCGCGTGAAGGCCTCCAGCGCCGCCTTGCTCGCGCCGTAGGCGATCTCGCCGGCGAAGGCGCGCGCCCAGTCGGTGCTGACGTTGATCACGCGCCCGCCCTTGCCGCGGCGGCCGTCGAAGCGCCGCGCCAGCTCCGCCACGAGGAGGACCGGCGTGCGCGCGTTGACCGCGAAGTGGCGGTCGATGACGTCGGCCGTGATGGAGGCGATGGTGTCCGGCGTCTCGCAGTGCGCGGCGTTGTTGACGAGGATCTCGACCGGCCCCAGCTCGGCCTCGACCCGATCGAAGAGCAGCGGCGCGGCGCGCGGGTCGGCGAGGTCGGCGGCGAAGGCCGCGGCGACACCGCCCGCGGCGCGGATCCGGGCCACGAGCGCCTCGGCCGCACCCGGCCCGAGGACCTCGTGCTCCCAGTGGACCTGCGGCAGCGGCGGCGGCGCGGCGCCGAGGTAGTGGATGGCGACCCTCGCGCCCTGCCGCGCGAAGGCCGATGCCGTGACGGCACCGATGCCGGAGTTGGCGCCGGTGACCAGGACGACGCGATCGGCGAGGCCGGGCTCGATCATCGCTGGGCTCGAGGTGTCTTTCGCCGGTTGGATATGGCGGCGGTGCGGCAGCGCGCAAGACCGTCCGCCGGACCCGGCGCCGCGCGGCGCCGGTGGGCCCCTACGCCTCCGCGGCGAACACGTGGCGGTCGAGCCACTCCACGAGCAGGCGCTCGCGCTCGGCGACCTCCTGCCCGGCCAGCTGCGGCATGACCGCCCAGCGCTTGCCGGAGCTCATCAGGAACCAGGTCGGCTCGGTGGCCGGCACGGCCTTGGCGGGATTGGCGGGTGATCCTTCGTACGACACGAAGTGGAACGTGCGGCCGCGGTGGCTGAGACGCTGCTGCTCGATCTTGTAGCCGCTCATGCCCGCAACCTAACGGGTCGGCCGCCCGCGCGCGCGGCCGTTCCGCCTGCGTGCCGCTCGTCCTCCGCCCTCACCGGCCGCGGCGGTGGTAGCGGTGCAGGCCCGACGACGGCTTGGGCTTCTCCGCCGGACGGCCGGCCGGCGAGGCCGGTCCGGCGTGCGGTGCGGGCGCGCGCGGGCGCGACGGTCCGGCCGCGGGCCGCGAGGGTGGCCCGCCGCCCGCTTTTGCCGCGGCCCGCGCGCGGCCCAGGGCCTTCTGCGCGCGGTGGGCCGCCAGCCGCTCCGCCAGCGGGATCTCCAGCTTCTCGGTGGGCCGGCGCGCGTAGTCGAACCCCGGCAGCGTCACGCGGGGCAGGCGCTTCCCCACGGCCCGCTCGATCGCCGCCAGGTCCGCTTCCTCGTCCGGCGCGACGAAGGTGAACGCGTCACCGGTGGCCTCCGCGCGCGCCGTGCGCCCCACCCGGTGGATGTAGTCGTCGGGCGAGTTGGGCACGTCGAAGTTCACCACGTGGCCGAGCGCTTCCACGTCGATGCCCCGCGCCACGATGTCGGTGGCCACGAGCAGCTTCACCTGCCCGCTCTTGAATCCGGCGAGCGCCTCGGTGCGCTGGTTCTGGCTGCGGTTGCCGTGGATCTTCGCGTTCGACAGCCCCTGCTTCGTCAGGAACTCCGAGAGCCGGTTCGCCCGGTGCTTCGTCCGCGTGAACAGGATCGCGTTGCGCACGACGCCCTGGCGCACCAGCTCGACCACCAGCGCCGACTTGAGCTCCCGCGGGACCGGGTACACCGCCTGCGTGATGCCCACGGCCGGCGCCGCCTTGCGCTCCAGGTTGAGCGTGACGGGGTGGTGGAGCAGCTCGTTCGCCAGCTTCACGATTTCGGGCGGCAGGGTCGCGCTGAAGAACAGCGTCTGGCGCTTCGCCGGCACGTGCCGCAGCACTTTGCGGATGTCGGGCAGGAAGCCCATGTCGAGCATCCGGTCCGCCTCGTCGATGACCAGGTACTCCAGCCGCTCGAGCCGGGCGTACGGCCGCGAGAAGTGATCGAGCAGCCGGCCCGGCGTGGCGATGATGACGTCCACGCCGCTCCGGAACGCGTGCTCCTGCGGCTCCATCCCCACGCCGCCGAACACCGCGGCCCCGGTCACCGGCGTGTGGACCGCCAGCTCCTCGAGGTGCTCGTGGATCTGCGCGGCCAGCTCGCGCGTCGGGGCCAACACCAGCGCGCGCGTGACTCCGCGGGGCTTCAGGCGCAGGTGCTGGAGGATGGGCAGGAGGAACGCGGCGGTCTTGCCGCTGCCCGTCATGGCGCAGGCGAGCACGTCCTTCCCGGCGAGGGCCGGGGGGATCGCCTGCGCCTGGATGGGGGTAGGACGGGTGAAGCCGAGCTCCTTGACCGCCCGGAGCAGCGTCGCGTCGAGGTCGAAACCGGTGAATGGCATGGACGAAGGTAGACGCCCGGGGCACCGGATGCCAACGCCGCGAGCGGCCGGCGCTCCCAACGCCGCGCCGGCGCCGCGCGTAGCAGTTGCACCGACAACCACCAGAGGACAACCGATGATCCGGTTCACCGTCGCGGCGGCCGCCCTGCTGCTCTGGGCCGCCCCGAAGCGCCCCGTGCCTCCCGCCGGACACGCCGTCCCCCAGGGCCAGCCGTTCCGCCTCGTGCTCGCGCCCACGGGCAACGAGGCGCGCTGGCGGGTGCGCGAGCGCCTGGCGAGCTTCGACTTCCCCAACGACGCCGTGGGCACCACGCACGACGTCGGCGGCGCCATCGTCGTGGGC
>DATKNX010000224.1:0-2233 GCA_035541085.1 Gemmatimonadales bacterium
GAGGTGCGCGAACGTGTAGTGCGTCAAGGCCGGGTTCGCCGTGTCGGCGAAGTTGCCGTACCACTGGTTGTCGTAGACGGCGCGCGTCCAGTTCAGCGACAGCGCGCTGCTGAACCGGCCCGCGGTCTTGTAGTCCACCTCGGGGCTGAGGTTCAGCGACCAGTTGTGGCCGGCGTCGCCCTTCCAGTAGTTGACCCACAGGTAGGGCACCAGCGCCTTGCGGTCGTCGCCGGTGATCCCCGCCCACGGCGCGAAGTACGGGTCCTGCCGGATGGCCGGCCCGCCCCGCGCGCCGCGGTCGTCGTACGTCGCGCCCAGCTGGCCCAGCGTCGCGCCCGCGTTCACGGTCATGTTGTTCTTGAGCGTGATGTGCGCGTTCGTGTTCGCCGCCGCCTCGAGCGGCAGGCCCGCGGTCGACCAGTTCTGCCACCAGTTGAAGTTCCACTGGAAGCGGTTGTACCAGCTGCGCTGGTGCCGGTCGAAGAAGCCCGCCCACGTGGCCCAGCTCTGCTGGTCGGCGCGCTGCAGGTAGCCGAGGTCGTTGATCTCGAAGCCCGCCGAGCGCCGCATGTACGCCGACTCGAACAGGAGGTGCTGCCCGCCCACCTTGCTGACGTGCAGCTCCTCGGCGTCGCCCGCGAGGCTGGTCCGGGTCGTGTCGAGCGGCAGGCCCGCGTCGGGGCGCTGGTAGTAGTGCACGGCGTCGGTCTGGATCGCGGCGATGGCCGCCGGCGTCCCCTCGACGCGGCTGGCGTCCAGCGAGCCGGAGATCTCGTAGGTGTTCTTGAACAGCCGGTCGCGGAAGTCCAGCGCGCCCGCGTACGCGCCCCGGTCGAGGTACGGCGACGTGAACCGGTCGTTGGCGCGGTTGACGGCGGTGAACATCCCGCCGACGGAGGCGCCGCCGTTGCGCAGGTCCTGGCGGACCCGCACGACGGCGAAGTTGGTGCCCGGCTCCGTCGTGGTGTCGCCCGCGAGCGTCGAGCGCTCCGTCACCGCGTCGAGCACGCCGAGCGTCAGGCCGCCCGGCAGCCGGCCCGTCAGCTTGGCCGCGCCCAGGATCGTCGTCGGCTGCGGCGGCGTCGTGTCGCCGTAGGTGCCCGCCAGCTGCGGCGTGCGCCCGATGCGCCGGCTGTAGAACAGCTCCTCGCTGTTGCAGTTCACGGAGCTGCAGTCGACGTTGAACTGGAACAGCCCCCGGCCGGCCACGAAGAACGGCCGCAGCTCGCTGAAGAACGACTCGTACGCCGAGAGGTTCAGCACCGCCGGGTCGGCCTCGACCTGCCCGAAGTCGGGGTTGATCGTGGCGTCGAGCGTCAGGTTCGACGCCACCCGGTACTTGAGGTCGCCGCCCAGCGTCGCGTGCGACGAGCGGTCGAACGCGTTGTTCGTGATCACCGACGCGTTCTTGGTCACCAGGTACGGCGCCGCCTCGAGCCGGCGCGGCGCGTCGAGGTCGTCGAGCCCCGTGAGCGTCCCGAGCTGCGAGACCAGGTCCGGCTTGGCCTGGCTGAACTGCGGCCAGCTCAGCCGCTCGTTGAAGCGGTAGATGTCGCGGTCAATGGTGAAGCCGAACGTGTGGTCGCGCGCCGTGCTGAAGCGCATCTGCGACAACGGGATCCGGAACTCCGCCGTCCAGCCCAGGGAGTCGACGCGCGTCGCCACGTCCCACACCCCGTCCCAGGCCCCGTCCTCGTTGCCGCCGTCCGAGATGGCCTGGTCGATCTTCACGCCCGCCGCGTTCACCCCGAACTCGTAGCCCGTGCGGCGGTCGTGGTAGCTGTCCACGAACAGCCACACCATGTCGGAGGGCGTGAACGTGTCGCGCCGCTCCAGGATGCGGATGATGCTGTCGGGGTGCGGGTCGTAGCAGCGCACGAACACGTACAGGTTGGCGGCGTCGTACGCCACCCGCGCCTCGGTGCGGAACCGCGGCGCCTTCCCCTCCGTGGGCTGCCACTCGTGGAAGTCGCTGATCACCGGCGCGCCCTGCCACACCGCGTCGTCGTCCCGGCCGTCGATCGCCGGCGCCCGCAGCGCGTGCACCGCCACCGCCGACGTCGCCGTCACCGCCGGCGCCGGATCCGTCCGGACGGCCGACTTCTCCGGTCCCTGCAGGCTGCCGTGGATCGCCAGGAGCGCGACGATGGGCCACATGGAGCTGTCCTCGGTCGTGTCTGCTGAATTTTCAGCATCGTGCTGAATATTCAGCACTGTCGGTCCGCTGTCAAGC
>DATKNX010000225.1:0-11449 GCA_035541085.1 Gemmatimonadales bacterium
TAGCCCAGGAACGGCCCGCGGTGGAAGATCTCGTCGCCCTCGACGAACCACGCGAGGCCGAAGTCGCCGGCGTTCTCGGTGGCCTCGTGGAGCAGCGCCATCCGGCGCTCCGGGGGCGCGAAGCTCGCCGCGATGATCTCCCGGTAGTGCGGCGGGAAGGAGTCCACCGCCCGCCGATACGGCCCGGTGTCCGCGCTGTCGAGCTCGACGCCGAGCCAGCGCGCGGCGTCGGCCAGGCGCAGCCGGCAGAGCAGGCACGTGGAATCCGCCGCGAGCGCCCGGCGGTACGCGGCGTCGGCCGCGCCCCACTGCGCCGCGGCGAACAGCCGCTCGCCCGCCATCCACGCGACGACGCCGGCCTCGCTCTTGGGCAGCGCGTGCAGCGGCAGATCGGCGGCGAGCTTGCCACCGGCGCCGCTCCACAGCGCGAGGAGCAGCCGGTAGGCGAGCGAATCGGCGAGCTGCTCCCAGCGTGCCGCGGGCCCGCTGACGCTGAGGCCGACGGGCCGGTAGGCGGCCGAGCCGGGCTCCGAGCGCAGCGAGAGGCGCAGGCTGTCGCGGCCCGCCGTCTCCGCGGCGCCGTCGAGCAGGAGGCCCGGCACCGGCGTCTCGCCCGCGGGCGCGACGGCCGCGGCGAAGTCCGGCGTGCCGCCCACGCCGCGAGCCAAGGCCACGGGCACCGAGTCGGCGAGCCAGGCCGGCACGCCCTGGCGCACCTCGAACGGTCGCACCCACAGGCGCAGCACCGTCGAGCGGCCGTGCCCGGCGGTCGAGACGATGTGCGCGACGAGGACGGCGAGGAGGGCCAGGCCCGCGGCGCCGGCCACGCCCCACGCCAGGGCGCGCCGCGCGCCGGCGGGCGGCTCGAGCGCCGCGCGCAGCTCCGTCGCGGTCTGCCACCGCTCGCTCGTCGACCAGGCCAGCGCGCGCGCGAGCGGCTGGGCGAGCGGGTGCGGCACGCCCGTCCAGTCCCCCCGCGCCGGGTCGGTCGCGAAGGACCAGGGCCGTCCGGTGAGCGATTCGTACAGGATGAGGCCGACCGCGTACAGGTCGCTCGCCGGCGTGACCTCGCGCCCGGCGAGCTGCTCGGGCGCCATATAGCCGGGGCTCCCCATCGCCTTGCCGTCGCCCGTCAGGGGCGGCTCGCCGCCTGCGGCGACCTTGGCGACGCCGAAGTCGCCGATCACCGCACGGTCGGGCAGCAGGAAGACGTTCCCCGGCTTGACGTCGCGGTGCACGATGCCGCCGCGGTGGATGGCCTCGAGCGCGGCGAGCACGTCGCGCGCCATCCGCACGGCCTCCCTCGGCGGCAGCGGGCCGCGGCGCAGGCGCTCGGCGAGCGTCTCCGCGTCGAGGTAGTCCATCACGTAGTAGGAGAAGCCGGCGGCTTCGCCGGCGCGGTGCACGGGGACCAGGTTGGGGTGGCTGATGCCGGCGAGGATCTGCGCTTCGCGGACGAAGCGCTCGGTGGCGACGGCGGTGGCGCGGTCGGGGCGGAGGATCTTGATGGCCACGCGCCGGCGCAGCTCCACGTCGCGGCCGACGAAGACCACGCCCATCCCACCGCTGGCCAGCTCGCGCTCGACCTCGTAGTCCGGGGCCAGCGCAGCCCGCAGTCGCTCCAGCAGCGTCGCCATCGGGCCGGCCCTCCTTCCTCGCCCCGGCCCAGCGGACCGGCTATCCGGCGCGGAAGCTCCCTCGTCTCACCAGGTCGCCAATATGCCGCACGTCGGCCGCGAGCGCACGGTCGCCGCTAAGCCTGGGAACGCGCTCCCGTATCCGGGCCCAGGCTTGCTCGAGGGCGGGGCTGGTCTTGAGCGGCCGCAGCTGCTCGATGGCCTCGGCGGCGCAGATCAGCTCGACGGCGACGATCTGGACGAGGCACTCCGCCGCGCGGCGCGCCTTGCGCGCCGCGGCCGGCCCCATCGAGACGTGATCTTCGCGGCCGGCGCCGGTGGGGACGGACTGGGTGCTCGCGGGCGCGGCGAGGAGCCGCAGCTCGGTGAGGAGGTCGGCCACCGTCACCTGGAGCGTCATCAGGCCCGACTCGACGCCGGGTTGGCCGGCGAGGAAGGCGGACAGGCCCGACTCGTCGGGGTTGAGGAGCCGCTCGACGCGCCGCTCGGAGATCGCACCGAGGTCCGCGAGCGCGATGGCGAGAAAGTCGGCGGCCTGCGCGATCACCTGGCCGTGGAAGTTGCCGCCGCTCTTGATCTGGCCGCTCTCGGGGAAGACGAGCGGGTTGTCGGTCGCGCTGTTGACCTCGATCTCGAGCGCGCGGCGCGCGTAGGCCAGCGCCTCGCGCGCGGCGCCGTGCACCTGCGGCATGCAGCGCAGCGAGTAGGCGTCCTGCAGCCGCGGGTCGCCGTGGCGGTGCGATTCGCGGATCTCGCTGCCCTCGAGCAGCGCCCGGAGCCGCCCCGCGCTCACGGCCTGGCCCTGGTGCGGCCGCACGGCGTGGATGTCGGCGTCGAACGGGACCGGCGAGCCGCGCAGCCCCTCGAGCGACAGCGCCCCCGCCACCTCGAGCGCCTCGAGCGCGCGCTCGGCCTCGAGCAGCGCGAGGACGGCGAGGGCCGTCGTGAACTGCGTGCCGTTGATGAGCGCGAGGCCGTCCTTCTCCTTGAGCTCGACGGGCGCGAGGTGCGCCGCGTGCAGGGCCTCCGCCGCGGGCACGACGCGGCCGCCGTGCTCCACCTCGCCCTCGCCGATCAGCGCGAGGCCGACGTGGGCGAGCGGCACGAGGTCGCCGCTCGCGCCCACGGAGCCGAACTCGGGCACCACGGGATGGACGCCCGCATTGAGGCAGTCGAGCAGCAGCTCGACGACGGCGGGACTGCACCCGGAGTGACCGTGCGCCAGCGTGTTGGCGCGGAGCAGCATCAGGGCGCGGGTGGCGGCCCGGTCGAGGGCGGCGCCCGCGCCGCTGGCGTGGCTTCGGATCACGTTGCGCTGCAGGGCGACCCGTTGCTCGGCCGGGATCACCACCTCGGCCAGGCGGCCGAAGCCCGTCGTCACGCCGTAGACGGGCTCGCCCCGCGCGACCTTGTCCTCGACCAGGCGCCGCGCGGTCTGGAGCGCCCCCCGCGCGGCGGCCGCGAGCCGCACCTCCGCGATCTCGCCGGTGGCGACGCGCTCCACGTCCTCGAGCCGGAGGTGGTGGCCGTCGATCTCGAGCGCGGCCACGGCTAGGTCTCGTCCACGAGCAGGGGCGGGGCGGTGAGCGTCGCGGCGCGCAGCATCCCGGGCGCGCCCAGCTGCGACCAGGCGGCGTCGCGGGCGGCCTCCGACTCGAACAGCGCGACGATCGCGCCGCCGCTGCCGGCGAGCCGCACCAGGAACGCCTCGGTCTCCCGCAGCCGGTCGAGCCAGTGCCCGATCTCGGGCAGGCGCGCCGCCACCACCGACTCGAAGTCGTTGTGCGAGTGCGCGCGCACGGCGTCCCAGCTGGCGAACGCGTCGGCGGCGAAGACGGCGGCGAACTCGCCCGTGTCCGTGGTGCCGCGTTCGCGGTCGAGCCACGCGTAGGCGTCGGCCGTGCGCACGGGCGCGGGCGGCGGCACGACGAGCAGGGGCCGCGAGGGCAGGGGCGGGCACGCGAGGAGCCGCTCGCCGCGCCCCCAGCCCAGGGCCAGCGTGGTGCCCGTGAGGAAGAAGGGCACGTCGCTGCCGAGGGCGCTGCCGAGCTCCAGCAGGTCGCCGGCCGAGAGCGGCTGGCCGAACAGGCGGTTCATGCCGGCGAGCGTGGCGGCCGCGTCGCTCGACGCGCCGCCGAGGCCGGCGTTCCACGGGATGCGCTTGGCGAGCGTGATGGCCACGCCGCCCCGGGCGCGCGCGGCCGCGAGGAACCGCGTGGCGGCGCGCACCACGAGGTTCTCCTCGACGGGCCCGAGGCCCGGCGGCGCGCCGGCGAGCCGCACGCCGGCGGGCGCGGGCTCGATCACGAGGTCGTCCTCGAGGCCGATGAGCTGGAACAGGGACTCGATGCCGTGGTAGCCGCGCGCGTCGCGCCCGAACACGCGCAGCCACAGGTTGACCTTGGCCGGCGCCCGGGCCCGCACGCCGCGGCTCACGCCGCCGCCTCGCCGGCCGTGATGTCGTGGAGCGAGAGGCCGCTCTTGGCGAGGCGCCACAGGCCGATCAGCGTGATGGGCACGAACCACCCGAGGTGCGTCCCGAGCGCCATCGTGGCCGCGGGCGTGCGCGCCACGCCGTAGAGGCCGAGGGCGAAGACGGCCGTTCCCTCGAACACGCCGATGAAGCCGGGCGAGGCGGGGATCGCCACGCCGACCGCGACGATGCCCTGCAGCAGCAGGGGCGAGGTCAGCGGCAGCGGGCCGAGGTGGAAGGCGAGGAACGCCGTGTAGAAGGCCGCGGCGTTGACGAGCCACACCGCGAACGACCAGCCCACGACCTTGGCGAAGTCGAGCGGCGAGCGCAGGATCGTGAGGCCCTCGATGAACGAGCGCGTCACGCGCACGACGAACTCGGCGGCGCCGGAGGGCAGCACCCGGCGGACGACGGCCGCGAGCGCGCTCAGCGCCCGCCGCGGCGCGTGCACCAGGAAGAAGAGGAAGCCCAGGAGCGCGATGAACAGCGCCCCGGTCCACGCCGCGATGCCCGAGACGGTGGTGCCGCGCACGGCCGCCGCGCCGGCCATGTGGAACGTCGCGATGGCGAACGCGAGCAGCAGGACGATCACGAGCCCGTCGAACACGCGCTCCACCGCGATGGAGCCGATGGACCGCCCGAGCGGCAGCGGGACGAACCGCGACGCGGCGTAGGCGCGCGCCAGCTCGCCGGCCCGCGCGGGCAGCAGGTTCGTGGCCATGAACCCGATGGCGGTCGCGTGCCAGACCGGGGTCCACCGCACGTCGGAGCCGCCCGACGCGAGGATGATGCGCCAGCGGAACGCGCGGGTCGGGAACGTCAGGGTGGCGAGGGTCACCGAGGCGAGGTACAGCCAGATGTTGGCGCCCTCGAGGTCCGCGAGGAACTCGGCGGGCCGGACGCCGCGGAGCGCCCAGTAGAGGAAGGCCAGGGAGATCAGGACGCCGACCAGCCCGAGCCAGAAGCGGCCGCGCCGGGCCGGCGCCGGCCGCGGCGGATCAGCGCGCGGCGCCGCGTCCAAGCTGGACCAGGTCGAACACCTCGTGCAGCAGCGCCTCGACCTCCTCGGAGCCGCCGTTGCCCGCGGCGAGCAGGGTCTCGATCTCGGGTTGCAGGGCGAGCACGCGCTCCAGGGCCGCGTTCGGCCCGTAGAGGAGCGACTCGATCGGCACCACGTCGGACTCGTCGTCCACCGCCGGCGCGGCCGCCGCCGGAGCGCCGGCCGGCGCGAGCAGCTCGATCGGAACGACGTCCTCCTCGTCCGGCGGGCCGACCATCTCGAACGGCTCCGCTTCCGCTCCGGCGGGGGCGCCGAACAGGTCGTCTAGGCTCTCCGGCGGCACGGCGTGCTCCGCCGTCAGCCGCGCGAGCGTCGTGAACGCGGCCGCGAGCGGCGTGCCGGGTGCCTCCGCCGCGGGCCCGGCGCTTTCGACTTCCGGCGCGGGCGCCGCCGCCTCGGCCGGCGTGACGAGGAAGGGCAGGTCCAGCGGCGCGGCCGCGGGCGCCGCGGCCTCGGCGGGTGCGGGGGCCGCTCCGACCCCCAGGCCGGCCAGCTCGGTCGCGGCGGCGTCGAGCTCCGTGCCGAGCGCGGCCTCGTCGCCCGTGGCCGCGCGGCGCAGGGTCTCCGCCGCGCGCGCGAGCAGTCCGACGAAGGCGCCGAGGTTCGCGGCGGCCGCGCCGCGCTCGATCGCGTCGCGGCCGGCGTCAGCGAGGCGCCCGAGGGCGCCCGCCAGCGGCGAGCCGTCCACGCCGGCCAGCGGCCGCAGGGAGGCGGCCATCCCGAACAGCCTGAGGTCGCGCAGCGTGGGCGAGGGCGCGCGCTGCAGCGCCCCGGCGGCGCCCGCGAGGAACTCGCCCTGGCTCACGGCCTCGACCCGCGTGAGCCCGGGGGGCGTCGTCCCTTCCTTCACCACGTGCGGCCCGGCGTCGTCGAAGAACAGCGACTCGATCGGCACGATGTTGCCGCTGCTGGCGAAGGCCTCGAGCAGCAGCGCGGCGAACGCGGCCGACTCGGGGCTGTCGCCCGCCGGTCGGCCGAGGTCCACGACCTCGCGCGCGGCCCGGCCGAGCGCCTTGGCGCCCGCGTCGAACGCGGCGGTCACGTCCTCGCGGACGTCGCCCGAGGTGGCGTAGACCTCGTGCACGGCGCCCTCGACGCCGGCGAGCACGTCGGAGAGCGGCGGCAGGTCGCCCAGGACGGCCACGCCCCGCAAGGCCGACATGGCCTGCGTGACGCCGGCCAGGGCCTCGCGGCTGCCGGGATCGGCCCCGAGCGCGTGGGCCGCGCGGTCCATCGCGCTGGCGATGGCCGCCGCCTCGCGCGCGACGAACGCGCGGGCGCCGGCGTCGAGCCCCTCGCCCGCCGCGCGGGCGGCGGGCGCCGGCCGGCCGGCGAGCCGCTCGAGCCGCGAGCCGAGGGCCTCGGCCTTCACGGCGTCGTCGTCCGAGGGCGCGCGCACCTTGCGGAGCAGCACCTTGCAGTCGTCCACCGCGCGGATCACGGTGCCGCGGGCGTTCTCGTCCCACACCAGCCGGCCGTCGCGCACCGCGCGGCCCACCGACTCGAGCCCCTGCGCGGCGCGGGCCATGGACTGCTGGCTCGCCATCAGGGCGCTGCCCCGGAAGGCCCTGGCGATGCGCACGAACTCCTCGCTCGCCTCGAAGCCGCCCGCGGGCGCCTGGGCCAGCGCGTCGAGGCGCTCGAGGTACTCGCCGGCCTCGAGCACGAAGAAATCGGTCATCCCGATCGCGTTGGTCATGGGTCCCTCCGCCACTGGCGCGAAGCTATGGCCGGCCGCGGGCGCGGTCAATTCGCTCGCGCATCTCGCGCACGGCCCGCTCGATCCCGACGAACACCGCCCGGCTGATGATGCTGTGCCCGATGTTCAGCTCCTCGATCTCCGGCAGCGCCGCCACCGGCCCCACGTTCTCGTAGGTGAGCCCGTGGCCGGCGTGCACCGCGAGGCCCAGGCCCCGGGCCTGCCGTGCGGCCGCGGCCAGCTCGGCCAGGGCCGCCCCGCCCCGGCGCCACGAGCCCGCGTAGCGCCCCGTGTGCAGCTCCACGGCGTCCGGCTTCAGGGCCCCGGCGGCCGCCACCGCGGCCGCGTCCGGGCTGATGAACAGGCTCGTCCGCACTCCGGCGGCCTTGAGGCGCGCGAGCGCCGCGCCGACGCGGGCGGCCGCGCCGCCCGCGCAGTCGAGCCCGCCCTCGGTCGTGATCTCCTCGCGCCGCTCCGGCACCAGCGTGGCCTGGTGGGGCTTGAGGCGCTCGGCGATCGCCACGATCTCCTCGGCCGCCGCCAGCTCCAGGTTCACCACCGTGCGCACCGTGCGCGCCAGCAGCTCCACGTCGCGGTCCTGGACGTGCCGGCGGTCCTCGCGCAGGTGCACCGTGATGCCGTCGGCGCCCGCCTGCTCGACCAGGACGGCGAGCCGGACCGGGTCGGGCTCGTCGGTGCGGCGGGCCTGACGCACCGTCGCCGCGTGGTCGATGTTGACGTACAGTCTCACGCTTGCTCGCTCCTCGGACGCCCGTTAGCTTCGCTTCTCGTGGCCTCCGCACACCGCTTGATCACCGTCCTCGTCGCCGGAGCGCTGCTCGCCTGCTCGCCCCGGCCGCGCGTCGCGGTCGCGCCCGCGCCCGAGACCCCCGAGGCGACGGTAGGGCAGTTCATCGCCGCCGTCAACGCCAACGACCAGGCCAGGATGCAGAGCCTGTTCGGGGACGAGCGCGGGCCGCTCGCCACCTACCGGCCCAGCGTGACCGAGCGCGAAGAGCGCATGGCCATCATCCAGCGCCTGGTGGCGTGCGACTCGTCGCGCATCAACGGCTGGGAGCCGGTGCCCGGCAAGCCGCGCCGGCGGCTCCTGAGCGTGGACCTGAAGAAGGGCGACCGCTGGCTCGCGGCCCCCTTCACCGTGGCGTCGCAGCGTGACGGCGGCTGGCTCGTCACGGAGATCAAGCTCGACGCGCTGCTCCCCGGCGCGGGAAACCGCCCGCACCCCTAGTCCGACAGCTCGAGCAGGATGCCCGCCGTCGTCTTCGGGTGGAGGAACGCGACCCGTCGGCCATCGGCGCCGGGACGAGGGGTTTCGTCGATCAGGCGGTAGCCGGCCGCCCGGCAGCGCTCGATCGCCCGCGCGAGGTCGGGCACCCGGAAGCAGAGATGGTGGATGCCCGGGCCGTGGCGGGCGAGGAACTTGCCGATGGGGCTCCCGGCGTCGGCCGAGCTCAAGAGCTCGACCTCGACGCCGCCGGCGGGCAGGCTGACGACCGTGGCGCCGTCGGCCGCTTCGCTCGGGCGCGGGACGAAGCCCAAGACGTCGCGGTAGAAGGCGACGGCCTCGGCGAGGCTCCCGACCGCCACGCCGACGTGGGCGAGGCGCGCGCCGGGAGCATCGGAATCTCGGGGCGGGAGCACGCGGACATTCTAACCCGGAGACGGTGGTCATGGCAGGGTCGCAGGCGCTGGCGGTGACGGACGGCAGCTTCCAGGCGGAAGTCGAGCAGGCTCCGGGACTGGTGCTCGTGGATTTCTGGGCCGAGTGGTGCGGCCCGTGCAAGGCCATCGCGCCCATCCTCGACCAGATCGCGGGCGAGTACGCCGGCAAGCTCAAGATCACGAAGATGGACGTGGACGCGAACGTGCAGACGCCGGTGCGCTTCAACGTGCGCTCCATCCCCTCGCTGCTGTTCTTCAAGGGCGGCAAGCACGTGGACACGGTGGTGGGTGCCGTGCCCAAGGCGCACCTGGTGGGCAAGATCACCCAGCACATCTAGCCGATGCGCGCGTCCACCGCCGTCCTGACGGACACCGCGATCCGGCTGTGGGACCTCGACTATCCGCGGGAGCGCGCCCTGCTGGCCCGGACGCGCGCCCCGTACGTGGCGCTGGACAACCTCATCGCCTTCAGCAAGAAGGACCGCGACGGCAAGGTGCACGGCTACCTCGCCGCCTACCTGCCCGACGAGCTGGTGCTGCTCTTCTTCCTCGGCGGCGACCTGGCGAACGCCGCGATGCTGACGCCGGCGGGGCGCGCGGTCATCTCCTTCACCGAGGCGCTGCG
Organism: Gemmatimonadales bacterium; assembly: GCA_035541085.1. Taxonomy (GTDB): domain Bacteria; phylum Gemmatimonadota; class Gemmatimonadetes; order Gemmatimonadales; family JACORV01; genus Fen-1245. Next base: position 9,178 of record DATKNX010000225.1, read on the forward strand.
GCGCATCCACGCCGAGTCGGAGCGCGGCGAGATCGCGTTCCACGAGGCGAGCCCCGACCTGCTGGCCGCGATGTACGGCACGTGCGCCAGGCAGCCGCTCCCCATCCCGCTCGACCCGCGCTCGCCCGAGACGCTGTTCCACACGCTGTTCGAGAAGAAGTGGTCCGGGCTGCTGGAGCTGATCTCCAACGGCCGCGTGAACTACCTGACCGTGAAGGAAGGCCGCTTCGCCTCGGGGCACTTCTCCGCGCGCCGGCCGGAGGAGCCGCCCCTGAGCTACGTGGCGCGGCTCTTCACCTCGGTGCCGCCCGAGCCGCTGCCGGCGGTCGTGGCGAAGGTCTACGACCAGCCGCCGCCCATCCCGCTGCAGGCGCCGCCGGCGATGGTCACGATGTTTCGCCAGTACGTCTGGGACCTGGGCGACCTGATCGAGCGCGAGGCGCCGGGCGAGGGCGCCAAGCGCGCCGAGCGCGTGCGGCAGCGCCTGCTGCCCAAGCACCCGGTCCTGGGCTGGGTGGGCGGCCCGCGCGACGCCGCCGCGTCCGACCCGATCGTGGAGCCGCTCGCGCTGGCCGAGGGTGTGGCGGCGTGGACGCGCGAGCTGCTCGCCGAAGTGGAGGTGCTCGCGCCGCAGAGTGCGCCACGCCTGGTGCGGCTCTCGGGGCGCGAGCACCGCTTCGCCCTGAGCGCCGTCGGCTTCTTCGACAAGCTGCCGTGGCGCGTGCAGTGGTGAAACGCGGGACGCTGTTCGTGCTGAGCACCCCCATCGGCCATCTGGGGGATTTTTCTTTTCGGGGCCTGGAGACGCTGCGCCGGGTGGCCGTCGTGGCGGCGGAGGACACGCGCCGCACGCGCCGCCTGCTGGCGCACTACGGCGTGGCGTGCGAGCTCGTGAGCCTCCACGCCCACAGCGCGCCGGCGGCGATCGAGCGCCTCCTGGACCGCGTGGAAGCGGGCGAAGACGCGGCGTACGCCACCGACGCCGGGACGCCCGGCGTCTCGGACCCCGGCGCGGCGCTCGCGGCGCGGGCGCACGAGCGCGGCCTCGCCGTCGTGCCGGTGCCCGGGCCCGCCGCCGTGACGGCGGCCCTGGCGGCGACGGGCTTCCCGGCCGACCGCTTCGTCTTCGCCGGCTTCCTGCCGAGAAAGGGCACGGGCCGCGCGGACCTGCTCCGGCGGATCGCGGCCGAGGAGTGGACCGTGGTCTGCTACGAGGCGCCGAACCGCACGGCCGCGTTGCTCGCGGACCTGGCGGCCGCCTGCGGCGCCGACCGGCCGGCCGCCGTGGCGCGCGAGCTGACCAAGCTGCACGAGGAGGTGCGGCGGGGAACGGTGGGCGAGTTGGCCCAGTATTACGAGGAGCACCCTCCGCGCGGCGAGGTGACGGTCGTGGTGGGCGGCGCGGTCGCGCCCGCAGGGGCGCGCGCGCCGGCCGCGGCCGATCTCGACGAAGGGCGCCGGCTCGCCGCGGCGCTGCGTGCGGACGGCGGCAGCCCGGCCGCCATCGCGAAGGAGCTGGCCCAACGTCTCGGAATCTCCCGCCACGACGCGTATCGCCTGCTGAACCGGTGAAGCCGTGGCCGAGCTGACCATCGGTCGGGTACACTACGACGGCGGCGGCGACTGGTACTGCAATCCGTCCAGCCTGCCGAACCTGCTGCGCGCCATCCGCGAGCGGACGACGCTCGTCACGGCGCAGCGGGAGACCGTGGTGCGGCTCACCGACCCGGCGCTGCCCGACGTGCCGTACCTCTACATGACGGGGCACGGCAACGTGCTCTGGTCGCCGGACGACGTCCGCGCGCTGCGTTCGCACCTCGAGGCGGGCGGCTTCCTGCACGCGGACGACTGCTACGGGATGGACAAGTCCATCCGGCGCGAGATCGCGAAGGCGTTCCCGGACCGGCCGCTGGTCGAGGTGCCGCTCGACCATCCCATCTACCACGTGGTCTACGAGTTCCCGAAGGGGATCCCCAAGATCCACGAGCACGACGGGCTGCCGGCCCAGGGCTTCGGCATCTTCATCGGCGGGAGGCTGGTCCTCTACTATTCGTATCAGTCCGATCTCGGTGACGGGTGGGAGGACCCCGACGTGCACCACGATCCCGCGCCGATCCGGGAGCAGGCGATCCGGATGGGCGTCAATCTGTTCGCGTACGCGGTGAGCTGGGGGGGGGGGCGAGGGACGGGCGGGTGACCGACCTCGTCCGGACCCTGGCGCGCCTCGAGGCGGCGCTCGGCCGGCGGCGCAGCGCGGCGGCGCTGCTCGCCG
>DATKNX010000226.1:0-2573 GCA_035541085.1 Gemmatimonadales bacterium
CACGGTGCGCTGCAGCAGGTGGCCGCGCCGGAAGCCGCCGAACGTCACGCTGGTCGCGGCGCGGACGCACGGCGCGTTCACCACGCCGGTCGAGAGATCGAGGCCCGACGGCCCGTCCACCGCGACGACCGGCGCGGCGAGCCGCATCAGCCGCTCGATGGCGCCGGCCGCCGCGCCGCGCGGCGCGCCCTTCGCGCCCGTGCCGAGCAGCGCGTCCACCGCGACGCCGCAGCCGCCCCACTCGTCGTCGGCCTCGACGACGTGCACGCCGTGCATCGTGGCCAGGATCTTGTTCTCGAGGCAGTCGGGCGAGGGATCGCCGGGGAGCGCGACCGCCGTGACGCTGACGCCCTGCGCGGCGAGCGCGCGCGCGGCGACGTAGCCGTCGCCGCCGTTGTTGCCCGGCCCGCACGCCACCACCACGCCGAGCGGGAGCCGGGGCCCGAACTCCTTCGCGACCGCGGCCGCCACCGCGCGGCCCGCCGACTCCATCAGCACGCGGCTCGGGATCTTCGCGAACTCCCGGGACAGGCGGTCCCACTCGGTCGCCTCCGCCGACGACAGCACCGGCACCACGCTCATGCCGCGATCACCCCCGCGTAGCTCACCACCGACCCGTCGTCGCCCGTCACCTGGCCGGAGTGCGAGTAGTGCACCAGCTCGCCGCGCCCGCCGCCCAGCAGCCGCGCGGCGTGCAGCACCGCCGCGGCCGGGACCCGCCCGCACATCGTCACGCCGTGGCGGCGCGTGACGTCGAGCAGCCGCTCGCCGTCCAGCCGCTCCACCTCCGCCAGGGCCAGGCGGTCCTTCGCCTGCGCCGACGCCGCGCTCTCGTAGTGCGTCATGTCCGAGCTGGCCACGAGCAGCACCGGCTCGTCCGAGGCGCGCACCGCCTCGGCCAGCGCCTCGCCCAGCGCGCGGGTGCGCGGCCAGTCGGACCAGCCCAGCACGACCGGCACCACCCGGAGGTCCGGCCGGCGCGCGAGCAGGAACGGCAGCTCCACTTCGACCGCGTGCTCGCGCGCGTGCGCGGCCGGATCGTCCTCGAGCAGGTCGCAGCGCGCGAGCAGGTCGGCGGCGAAGGTCTCGTCCACCGGCACCTCGCCCATCGGCGTGACGAACGAGCCGACCGCGTAGACGCTGCCGCCCTCGCGCGCGTCGCCGAGGCCGGTGTGGTTGGGCGCCAGCACGACGCAGCGGCGCGGGACCGCGAGGCGGGCGAACACCTGGCCCGCCGTGCGGCCCGAGTAGACGTAGCCCGCGTGGGGCGCGATCGCCGCCCGCGCGGCCCCCGGCTCGGCGCCGGGGACCGCCAGCAGCTCGCGCACGGCGCTCACCAGGCGCGCGGGCTGGGCCGGGTAGAAGAGCCCGGCGACCGCCGGCTGCCTGACGCGCACCGTGGGGTTCACGGCCGGCCCGGAAGGCGGGCGGAACGCCGGATCACGACGCGGCGCCCCGTCCCGACGCGCTCATTTCTGCGACGGCCCGATCGAGCGGCCGAAGGAGATCTCGCCGTTGTCGATCCGGATGTTGAAGCCGCATTCGGGGTTGGTGCAGACCCAGGCCTTGTAGGTGATGGGCGCACCGTCCCGCCCGTAGTCCGACAGCGGGATGAGGAGACCCTGAGAGCACTTCTTGCACGCGGGCCACTGCCTGTCGTCCATGCCGCCCCTCCCTTCCTCCACCCCGACGGGGAAGTGCTGGAGTCGCGGGGAGGTGATGCAGTGATGCAGGTGATGGCGTGAGGAGGTGATGACGGGTCGCCGAACCGCCATCACGTCAGCACCGCATCACTCCATCACCTCATCACCTCCTCGCAGACCTTCCTCACCGCCCCGTGCTTCTGCCTTGCCCCACACGTACTCCGTCTCGAATGCGTGCTCGAACGCGTACACGCCCTCGAAATCCTCGAGCCGGTCCTCCGGCTGGCGGATCAGCAGTCCCGCGTCGATCAGCGCGTACACGATCTCGCCGATGTCGGCCGTGGTCGCGATGCCCCAGTGCGCGAGCACGGTGCGCGCGAGCAGGCCGTACTGCTCCAGGGCCAGCTCGCGGCAGGCGTGGGCCAGCTCGCCGCCGGAGACGTGGCGGCGCTCCGGCAGCCGCCGCTGCCGGTGCTCGAGCGCCGCGAGCACGAACAGGAACGCGCGCGGATGAAAGCGGCCCGTCCTCGGGCCGATGCGCGCCAGCAGCTCGTCGGCGAGCTCGAGCTGGCTCACGCGCGCGCCTCGGGACGGGCCAGCGGCCGCGCGCCGCGCGCGCGCCGCGGCTCCGCCCGCGCCGCGGGCCTCGCGGCCGGCAGCAGCGCGGCCTCGAGCACCGCGTCCACGGTCTCGACCAGGCGGACTTCCACTTTCCGGCGGACCTCCTCGGGAAGCTCGTCCACGTCGGCGGCGTTGCGCGCCGGCGCCAGCACCAGGCGGATGCCCGCGCGCTCGGCCGCTATCAACTTCTCTTTGATGCCGCCGACCGGCAAGACGTGGCCGCGCAACGTCAGCTCGCCGGTGGCCGCGACGTCGGGCCGCACCGGCCGGCCGGAGAACAGCGACGCCAGCGCCGTGGCGATGGCGACG
>DATKNX010000227.1:0-11540 GCA_035541085.1 Gemmatimonadales bacterium
GCCGAGGTCGCCGCGCGCCACCATCACGGCGTCGCTCGCCTCCGCGATGCGCTCCAGGTCGCCCAGGGCCGTGTCCTTCTCGATCTTGGCGACGATCCGCACGCCCGCGGGCAGCAGCGCGCGCAGCGCCGCCACGTCCTCGGCCCGCCGCACGAACGAGAGCCCGACGTACTCCACCGCGTGCTCGGCCGCGAACGCGGCGTCGGCGCGGTCCTTGTCCGTCAGCGCCGGCGCCGAGACCGCGACGCCCGGCAGGTTGATCCCCTTGCGGCTCGTGATCCGCCCGCCGAAGCGCACCCGCGCCTCCACGCGCGGCGGCCGGACGGCCACGACGTCCAGCTCGACGAGCCCGTCGGCCACCAGGACGCGCGCGCCGGGCGCCACGTCCGCCGCGAGGTCGTACGTGACCGGAATCTCGCCCGCGCCCGCCACCGCCTCGGGCGCGAGCGTCACCGCCTGCCCCTGGACGAGGTCGAGCGGCGCGGCCAGCTCTCCCACCCGGATGCGCGGCCCCTGGAGGTCCAGCAGCACCGCGACGGGTTTGCCGGCCGCGGCCCCCGCTTCGCGCGCGGCGGCGATGAGCGAGGCGTGCTGCTCCGGCGTGCCGTGGCTCGCGTTGACGCGCGCCACGTCGAGCCCGGCGTGCACCAGCGCGCCGACCTGCGCGGGCGTGGCGCTCGCCGGTCCGAGCGTGGCGACGATCTTGGTGCGGCGGACGTTCAGGCGGGCCCCCTGGCGGGAGGGATGAAGCTCAAAAGATAAGCTCCACCCCCAGCCTCACCAGCCGCGGCGGACCGTAGTCGAACAGCGGCTGGTAGTAGTCGCGCGCCGCCGCCACGTAGAGCGGCAGCAGCTCCGCCCTGCCGGCCAGGTACCCGTCGTGGTTGAGGTCGGCCCAGCCGCGGTAGCGCGGCGATTCGTACGGGATGGCCTCCGGGTGCGCCTGGTACGCGGCGAGGGCCGCCGCCTGGATGCCCGCCTCGCCCAGGCCCGGCGTTCCCGTGTCGCGCCGCACCGCCACCAGGTTGCGCGCGTCCAGCACGTTGCGCACGTCGAGGTAGAGGCTCCCGCGCACCCCGAGGAGGCTCAGCGGCCGGCGCAGCAGCGCGTCGAGCGTGGACTGCGAGGGCAGCCGCTCCGCGTTGATCGGACCCAGGAGCGTGTCGCCCGTGGCGCTCGTCTTCGTATACGGCAGGCCCGAGGCGAAGCGGAAGATGACCGCGCCTTCCCAGCCGCCGAGCACCCTGGCGCCCAGGAGCCGCGGGCCGAACGCGTCCGGCGAGCGCCCCTGCGCGACCACCGTGAGGCCGTGGCGCTGGTCGTAGTCCAGCGGAAACTCCGACTGGCCGGGGAAGATCGTGTCGCCGGCGACCGTGTCCACCACGGGCCGCTGGAAGGCGTTGCTCGCCGTCGCCGTGGCCCACTGCAGCGTGTAGGCGACGCGCACGCCCCACCAGTCCTTCAGCTCGCGCTCGAACAGGATCTCGATCCCCTTCACCGACCCGTAGTCGGCGTTGGCGAAGATCGTCGAGTCGGGGTCGAGGCCGAAGGGGACGCTCGCCACGAGGCCCTGCAGCCGCTTCACGTACACGTTGGCGCGGAGCGAGGTCTGCGCGGTGGGCCGCGCGCGCACGCTGAACTCGTACTGGGTGGACTGCTCGAAGCCGAGGTTCGGGTTGCCGACGCGGAAGCGGCCCGTGCGTGTCGTGTCCTCGAACGCCGCGTCCACGAGGTACTGGTAGTCGGGCGCCTGGCTGAAGCGGCCGAAGCTCGCGACGACCGTCGCCCCGTGCAGCACCGCCGAGAGCGCGAACCGCGGGTTGAGGCTCGCATGGGCGCCGATCTTCCCCGCCGCGGCGTGCGGATCGAACGTGTCGTACCGGAGCCCGAACGTGAGCGCGAGGTCCTGGGCGCGGAGCTGCGTCTCGGCGTACGCGGCCGCGCTGGTGGGCGAGAAGTCGGAGGCCGTCGCCGGCGGCACGGTGTCGCCCACCGGCAGGAACGCGAGCGTGCGCTCGAAGGTCTCGACCCGCTGGCGGACCAGCTCGCCGCCCAGGTACACGTCGGCGCGGGGCGAGAGGCCCACGTCCACGTCGAGCTGGGCGCGGAGCTCGGTGAACCGGTTCCAGGCGATCTCGCCGTCGGAGCCGCCGCCCAGGAAGAACGCGGGGACGCCCCAGGGCGTGGCGGCGCTGTAGTCGGGCGTGGCGAAGCCCGGCACCGCCGCGCTCGCCGCCGCCGTGTCGCGCGCACGGGCGAGGGACTCGCCCACGAAGTGGAAGCCGCGGTCGGCGAACGCGCCGAACGGGTACGACACGGGCACGTCGAGCGTGCCGCGCTCGAACTCCCGCGTGAAGTACCCGGCCCGGAGATCCGCCAGGATCGGCGTGGGCATCGAGGGCGGCGAGACGAGCTGCAGCTGGCCGGTCAACAGTTCCCCGGTCAGGCGCTGCGCGGGCGCCAGCGGCTGGTCGTACTTGTACGCCTGGTCGTAGAGCAGCTGCTGGCCGGCGGAGCGCAGGGCGAACAGGCGGAGCGCCTGCCGGCCCGCGAAGGGCACCGTGAGCTTGGCCGCCGCGTCCACCTCCTGGCCCGCGCCGTGGGGCAGCATGTGCGGCTGCCGAGCGCGCGGATCGTGGGCGACCAGGACCGGGTCGGAGGGCGCCGGCGCGTTCACCGGGTCGGCGTCGAGCCGGCCGGTGGCGTCCACCACGCCCACCAGCCGCGCGCCGAAGGGCAAAGGGCCGTCGGCCTCGAACACGCCGCGGTCCAGGCCGTGGTCGAGCGACGACCCGAGGCCGCGGTCCGTCTCGTAGGCCGCGCGGCCCGACCACCGGTCGCCGCCGTCCTTCGTCACCACGTTGACGAGGCCCGACAACGCCTGGCCGTAGCGGGCCGAGAAGCCGTTGGTCACGAGCGAGGCCTCGGTCAGGATGTCGGGCGGCACGTTGATGCCGAGCGTGCCCGTCGAGGCGTCGAGCTGGTTCTTGATACCCAGGCCATCGATGATGAACGACTGCTCGCCGAGCCGGCCGCCGCGGTAGCTCTCGCCGACGGCGCCGGCCGAGAGCGCGACCGCCTCCTCGAGCGTGCTCACCGGCAGGCGCCGCAGGTCCTCGGCGCTGATGTGCTGCACGGTGGCGGTGGCGAGCGGATCCAGGACGGCGTCGGGCGGGACCTCGACCGAGACGGCCCCGAGCTGGACCGCCTGCGGCGCGAGCGGGAAGTCGAGGCGCGTCTCCTCGGCCGAGCGCACGGGCACGCTGTCCCGCGTCGCGGTGGCGAAACCGATCAGCCGGACCGTGACGCGATGCAGGCCGCTCTGCACGCCGCGCACGACGTACGCGCCCGCCGAGTCGGTGAGCACGGCGAGGCGGCCGTCCACCAGCACCTGCGCCCCGTGCACGGGTGCCTGCGAGGGTTGCTCGCGGACGTGGCCCGCGATCGTGCCCGTGGACTGCGCGCGGAGCGCGGGCGCCGCGAGCGCGAGGCCGCCGAGCCCCACCGCCCAGCGGGCGAGCCGGGCCGCCCTCACGGGACCTCGAAGAGCCACAGGTCGGGCAACGCCGGCGGGAGGGTGCCCTCCGCCACGAGCCGCGTGCCGTCGGGCGAGAGCGCGGGCCGGCTCAGCAGCATCCCCACCGGCACCGGGAGCGCGGTGCGCGTGCCGGCCGCGACGTCCACGAGGTACAGCGCCGAGCCGGCGAGCGCGATCAGGCGGTTGCCGTGGACCTGGACGCCGTCCACCGGCCCCGCGCTCCCGAAGTCGTACCAGGACGTCCCCGCCTGCGCCCCCGGCGCGATGCGGTAGACGACGCTGTCGCCCCGCAGCGTGTAGTAGACGGCCCCGGCGGAGTCCGTCGCCACCGACGTGGCGTTGGCCGTGCCCGGAACGGCGGTGACGACGGCCGAGTCGCCGGAGATGTCCATCCGCTCGATCCCGAGCGGCGTGTAGAGCGTGTCGATCGGAAGCGGCGGGAAGGTGTACGTCACCTGCTCGGCGATGTACACCAGCTCGCCGTCGGGGAGCCACCGCACTTGCGAGGGGCTCCCCTGCAACACGCCGGCGGCGTCCGTGAAGGGGAAGCGACGCACGACGCGTCCGGGCGCCGGCGCCGCCAGCGTGGCGACGACGAGCTCGACGGCGCTCGCCGCCGCCCCGCCCGCCCTCGAGCTCTCGCGCAGGTACGCCAGCCGGCCGCCCCGGCCGGCGGCGGGCTCGCGCAGCAGCACCGTGGAGTCGGCGTCGGTCAGGTCGGGGCAGACGGTCTGGCCGATGTGGCCGCCGCCCGGTGGCAGCACGCCCAGGCACTGGTCGCCGTTCGGGAGGCCGGAGGAGAAGGCGTAGACGATTCCCGAGCCGTCGGCGAGCCACGCGGGCTCGACGTCGCCGGCGGTGTTGAAGGTGAGGCGCCGCGGAAGCGTCGAATCGAACGGGACGTCGGGCTCGCCGGAGGCGGCGGTGAACGGCCGGGCGTGCTCGCACGCGGCGAGTGCGGCCGACGCCGCGAGCAGCGCCCACGCCGTCGCCAGCCGGCTCACGATCCGCCCCCGTAGGGCACCCAGCCCCGGCCCTCGTGCCCGAAGTGGAAGGCGCCCGGATGCAGCGTCTCCGCCAGGATCTCCAGCGACTCCACGAGTCGTGGGCCCGGGCGGTGGAAGTAGGCGTTGCCGTCGGCCAGATAGACCCGGCCCGAACGGACGGCGCGCAGCTCCCGCCATCCGGCCGCCGCCGTGAGCGTCGGCATCTCGACCGCCGTCCGCTCGAGGTCGAAGCCGCACGGCGAGACGAGCACCACGTCCGGGTCGGCGGCCACGAGCGCTTCCCAGGTCATCCAGGGCGAGTGGCGGCGCGCTTCCCCGAAGAGGTTCACGCCGCCGGCGAGTGCGACCAGCTCGGGCATCCAGTTGCCGGCCGCCATCAGGGGCTCGATCCACTCGACCACGGCCACCCTGGGGCGTTCACCGAGCCCGGCGGCGCGCTCGGCGATGGCCGCGACGCGCGCGCGGAGCCGCGCGGCGAGGGCGTCGCCGGCCGGCGCCACGTCCAGCGCGGCGGCCACCCGCCCGATGTCGGTCCACACGTCGTCGAGGCCGTTGGGCTCGAGGGCGAGGATGCGCGCCGGGCGCTCCGTCAGCCGGCACACGGCGCGCTCGACGTCCGCGGGGCTCACCGCGCACACCTCGCACTGCGTCTGGGTGATGACGAGGTCCGGCGCGAGGCGCTTCAGCAGCTCGGCGTCCACCTCGTAGATGCTGAGCGCGCGCGCGAGCCGCTCCTTCAGGGCCAGGTCCACGGCGCGGCTGCCGCCGCCGGTGGCGAAGGCCGGCCGGCTGACGGCGGGGAGCCGCCGCACCGACGGGGGCCAGTCGCATTCGTGGGAGCGCCCGACGAGGGCGGCCTCCTGGCCGAGGGCGCACACGATCTCGGTGCTCGACGCGATCAGCGAGACGACGCGCGTACGCTACCTCGCCCGCCCGGCCGCGCCCGGGCGGGCGCGCGCGGGGCCGGCGGCGTCAGCTGCCACGGACCGGGAAGGCGCCCAGGAGCCAGCGCTGCCAGGGCGCGTGCCGCTGCATCGCCAGCACGAAGGGACGCTCGCGGGGCAGCTCCTTCGCCCGGAGCAGGGCGAGGAGCGCGCGCCGCTCGCGCGGCTCCCACGACGCCAGCTTGGGGACGAGGTCGGCCACGGGCGCGAGGCGCTCGGGCACCTCGGGGGCGCCGAGCGCGCGGGCCACGCGGCGGCACGCCGCGGCGACCGCGCGCGAGCGGTCGCCGCCCGCGAGGCGGATCGCCCGCGTGACCGCGAGGCCGACGCCGCGCACGTCCACGTCGGCGAAGTCCTCGGGCCGCGTCCCGTCGGTCGCGAGGAGCATGTCGCTCCGCGCCAGCCGCCGCAGGATCTCGGGCGCGCTGCGGGCGCCGGCGCGCCGCGCGAGCCGCGCCGCCTCCTGCTCCGCCAGCGCGCGCACGGGCCGCGCCAGGGGCCGGAAGCCGAGCTTGTGGTAGAACCAGAACGAGCCGGCCTCGATGCCCTCGGGATTCTGGTGCCCGACCTGGTAGCGCCGCATCACGAACCGCCGCGCGCCGAAGTGGTGGTGGAACACGGCGCAGAAGCGGTGGAAGACGTACGGCGACTCGCCGCCGCGGTAGGTGGGGAAGACGTTGATCCCGATGTCGGCGCGGCCGAAGAGCAGCACCGCGTAGCCGTACCCGATGGGCACGCCGTTCTTGACCAGGAGCGCGCCGTAGTCGCTCTCGAGCGTCAAGCGCAGCTCCGGCACGAGCCCGATCACGAAGATCTCGAGGCCGCGGCCCGCCTCCACGCGGTACACCTCGCGCCGGTGCCCGTGCACGATCACGTGGAACTCCCGCTCGCGCTGCGACAGGGCCGCCCGCGCCGCGTCGATCACGCGGTCGGCCCGCTCGGGCGGCAGCAGCTCGAGCGCGCCCGGCGGCCGCAGCACCTCGCGGCGGAAGTCGGCCGGGCGTCCGGAGAGCAGCACCCGGTGGTAGAAGGGGCGCGCGGGCAGCCGCGCGTGCGTCACGGCGTCGCGGCACCCGGCGAGGTCCCAGCGGAGCGGGAGGTTCAGCGCCTCGAACAGGTGCGCCTCGAGCTTCGGCCCGAGCCGCTGCGCCGCGAGCGCGTCCAGGAGCCACGCGAGATCGGTCCGCCGGTCCGGCCCCTTCGCGGCGCGGATCCACTGCCACGACGGCACGTCGTCGTCGTCGAGTCCCTCGTTCTCCGCCCACGCCACCACGAGCGAGAGCAGGGCCGCCACGTCGTCCCAGGCGCGATGGCGGTACGCCGCCCAGTCCACGTCCACGGCGCGGCCGTAGCGCGCGCGGAGCCAGCGCGCCATCGCCCAGTTGAACGGGTAGTGGTAGGTGGAGCCCGCGATGCCGGTGTTGCGGAGCTCGTCCCCGCGCGGTGCGGCCAGCCGCTCGAAGCCCTCCAGCTCGCGCTCGGCGCGCCGCAGCTCCGCCGCGCTGCGCGGGAAGGCGCGGATGAAGCAGAGTCGCTCGTGACGCGCGATCAGCGCGTCGGCCGACGCCACGCTACGCGCACTCCCGCTCGACCACGGCGCGGAACAGCTCCGCGATGCGGCGCGTCACCGGCCGCTCGGGCGGCAGCTTCCGCCCGTCCAGGCAGTCGATCGGCACGACGTCGTAAACCGTGCTGGTGAGGAACAGCTCGTCGGCGTCGCCGAGCTCCGTCGCGAACACCGGCGTCTCGCGGCAGGGGATCCCGTGCTCGCGGCACAGGTCGAGCACCACGGCGCGGGTGATCCCCGGCAGGATGTAGTTGGAGAGGGGCGCCGTGCGCACCTCGCCGTCGAACACCGCGAAGAAGTTGCTGAGCGACCCCTCCTGCACGACGCCGTCGCGCACGAACAGGCCCTCGTGCGCCCCCAGCTCCTTGGCGCGCTGCGCCGCGAACGAGTTCGGCACCAGCGAGGTGACCTTGATGTCGCACCGCGACCAGCGCACGTCCGGCTCCAGGATCGCGACGGCGCCCGGGGCGTCGAGGACCGGGTTCTTCGTGAACGACCACGCCAGCGCGAACACCGTGGGCCTGGTGTCGGCCGGCGGGAAGACGTGCGACCGCGGCGCGGCGCCCCGCGTGATCTGCAGGTAGATCAGGGCGTCGCCCGCGAGGCCGTTGTCCCGCAGCAGGCGGTCCGGCACCTCCTCCAGCGGCGTGAGGTGCGCCCCGATCCGCATCTTGGCGCAACTCGACGCGAGCCGCGCGAAGTGCTCGGCCAGCAGGAAGATCTTCCCGTGGTACGCGCGGATCACCTCGTACACGCCGTCGCCGTAGGTGAAGCCCCGGTCCAGCGGGCTGATGAGCGCCTTCGCGTCCGGCAGGTACTGCCCGTTCAGGTAGACGGTGGCCATGCGAGCAACCTAGCTCCCGCCCTAGCGGCGCCGCCAGATCGCCCATGCGTCCACGACGTCCTCGCCGCGGACGACCTGGTAGGCGTCGAACAGCGCCGCCGTCAGGCACGAATGGTTCGGCAGGATCCGCACCTTCTCCCCCACCCGGAGCCGGCCCCCCACGTCGGCCGGGCCCTCGCCCGCCGCCGTGCCGTGCTCCTGCGAGACGCCGCGGACCGAGAGCCTCGGGTCGAGCCGGTGCCCGCCGAGGCCCGCCAGGAGCGGCCCGAGCCCGCGCGCCAGCGCCGGGTCGTGCGGGCCCGGGTCCTTCGAGAGCGCCAGGGCCCCCGCGTCCAGGACCACGTGGCCGGCGCCGGGCTGGTGGCTCACCACGCTCGCCAGCACCGTGACGGCGCAGTCCTCCTCGGCGCACACGCCGGCCGCCAGCTGCATGTAGTCGTAGAACGCGTAGTTGCCCGGCCGGGCCTCGGTGACGCCGTCGAGCCGCTCGACGGCGGACATCCCCGGCGTCGAGCCGACGCTGATGCCCGGTACCCGCACGCCCTCGCCCTCGAGCAGGGCGGCGAACGCGACCATGGCCGCGCGCTCCCGCTCGGCCACGGCGGCGCGCTCGGCGCGCGAGGACGCCTGGTAGCTCTGGCCCGCGTGGGTGAGCAGGCCGTCGAACGCCACGCCGCGCTCCTCCGCGAGGCGGCGCGCGAGCGCCACCGACGCGGCCGCCGCCGGATCCACGCCGGAGCGGTGCTGGCCCGTGTCCACCTCGAGCCACGCGTGCACGACGAGGCCGGCGGCGCGCGCCGCCGCGGCCAGGGCCTCGAGCGCCTCCGGGGAGTCGAGCGTGACGCGGAAGGTGATGCGGCGCGCGAGCGCGATCACCTCGTCGAGGCGCCCCACCACCAGCGGGAAGGCCCACGTCACGTCGCCGAACCCGCCGTCGGCGAACGCCTGCGCCTCGCCGAGCGTGGCGACCGTGATGCCGCCCGCCCCGTGCGCCAGCTGGCGGCGGCCGACCTCGAGGCACTTGTGCGTCTTGACGTGCGGCCGGAGCGATACGCCGAGCGTGCGCGCGCGCGCCGCCATCCGGTCCAGGTTGCCCTCGAGCACGTCGAGATCGAGGAGCAGGGCGGGCGTCGGCAGGTCGCCGACACGCAAACGGCGCGGCATCAGTCGAAACTGACGCCGCGCCGCGGAAAGCTCAATGGCCTACTTCGCGAAGCCGCCCGGCATCTGCAGGATGAAGAACTTGTTGCCGTCCGGGTCCCGGAAGTTGGCCAGGATGCCGCCCCAGCGCTGCTTCGTGGGCTTGAGGCCGAAGCGCACCTTCTTCTTCAGCAGGGCCTGGTACGTCTTCTCGACGTCGTCCACCAGGAAGCTCACGCCCGTCTTGATGCCGACCAGCTTCCGGGCCGGCGGATTCCACGGCGTCGTGAGCGAGAGCGTGGTGCGCCCCGCGCCGCAGTCGAAGCACACCCAGTCGTGCTTGCGGTCGAAGAAGCAGAGCCGGAGGCCCAGCGTGTCGCGATAGAACTTCAGGCCCTTGCGCAGGTCCTTGACGACGACCGTGACGTTCCCGACTTGCGTGATCATGAGCGTCCCTGCCTAGATGAGCTTCCGTTCGTGCGCCACCCGCTCGAGCTCTTCGCGGAACTTCGGGTGCGCGATGTCGATCAGGGCGCGGGCGCGCTGCCGGATCGTCTTGCCGAACAGGTACGCGGCGCCGTACTCGGTCACGACCCAGCGCACGTCGGCGCGGGTCGTGACCACGCCGGCGCACGGCGAGAGGCACGGCACGATGCGGGAGAGCTGCCCGCCCTTGGCCGTGGACGGCAGCGCGATGATCGGCTTGCCGCCCCGGGAGCGCGACGCCCCGCGGATGAAATCCGTCTGGCCGCCGAAGCCGCTGTAGAACATCGCGCCGATGGAGTCGGACGACACCTGCCCGGTGATGTCGATCTCGATGGCCGAGTTGATGGCCACCATGTTGTCGTTCTGCGCGATCACGAAGGGATCGTTCGTGTACGACGTGGGGTGCAGCTCCACGACCGGATTGTCGTGCACGAAGTCGAACAGGCGCTGGGTGCCGAGCATGAAGCCCGAGATCACCTTGCCCCGGTGCAGCGTCTTCCGCTCGCCGGTGACCACGCCCGCCTCGATCAGGTCCACGATGCCGTCGGCGAACATCTCGCTGTGCACGCCGAGCGCGCGCCGGTCCGTCAGGTCCTTCAGCACCGCGTCGGGGATGCCGCCGATGCCCATCTGCAGCGTGTCGCCGTCGTCGATCAGCTCGGCCACGTTGTGGGCGATCGCGTCGGTGATCTCGTCGCCCGGCTCCACGTGCAGCTCCATCAGCGGCCGCGAGGTCTCCACCACCGCGTTGAGCTGGCGCACGTGGATGAACGCGTCGCCGTGCACGCGCGGCATCTTCTCGTTCACTTCGGCGATCACGTGCCGCGCGTGGCGCGCCGCGTCGAGCGTGTGGTCCACGCCCACGCCGAGCGAGCAGAAACCGTGCGCGTCGGGCGGCGAGACCTGGATCAGCGCCACGTCGATCGGGAGCGTGCCGTCGCTGAACAGCCGGGCGATCTCGCCCAGGAAGATCGGCGTGTAGTCGGCCCGGCCCTCGTTCACGGCCTTGCGGGCGTTCGCGCCGATGAACACCGCGTTGTGCCGGAAGTGTCCTTCCATCTCCGGCAGCGTGTGCGACGCGCGGCCCATCGTCAGCAGGTGGATGACCTCGACGTCCTTGAGCGAAGGCGCGCGGGCGCTCAACGCGTCCACCAGCGGCTCGGGCACCGCGCAACCGGGGTGGATGTACACCCGGTCGCCGCTGCGCACGGCCTTCAGCGCCTCATCGGCCGTGCCGATCAGCGAGCGGTAGAACTCGGACCAGGTCGTGCGAGCGTGCGCGCTCGCGGGGCTCGGTGCGACGGCCGGCATGGGCTCTCCCCCGTTGCGACGAACGGACATTCCCACGTCCCTCATCCGCAATTTCCGTGCGCGGGTCGGCCGGCCCGACATCCCCCGGCGCCGGGGCTTCGAACGGATGTTCGAGCGCTTACCTCGTCATTGCCAGTCCCCGGCCACGGCCGACTGCGGGCCCTCCGGCCGCTGGACGTGGATCACGCGCCGGTAGGCGACGCCGTTCACGGTCACCGACAGGAGGTAGTCGCCGGGCTCGACGAGCGCGGCGCCGCCGAAACCGCCGAAGCCGCCGCCGAAGAAGCGGGGCGGGCGGAAGCCGGCCGGCGGCTCGTACGTGCCGGGCTCGCCGGGCTGCGGATCGCGGCCGTGCGCCTGGCGGCGGCCGGCCTCCGTGGTGTCGTCCTTCCAGGCGGCCGCGAGGCTGTCGCGCACGACCTTCGAGCGCTGCACCGCCAGGATGCTGTCGCGCCGCGCCGCGGGCCCCAGGGGGTTGCGGTTCTTCCTGAGGTCCCACGTGAGCCAGTGGAAGCCCGGGGTGCCGCTGGCCTTGAGCGTCCGCACGGTGTCGCCGAGCGGGCCGGTGATCACGAACTGGAGCGTGTCCTCGCTCGCGCGGCGCTGGTCGGGCCCCTCGTCGGGGATCGGCGGCCGCGCGTCGTCCTGCGCGCCGGCGTCCGCGTCCTCGGGGCTCTCGGCCTCGCGCGAGGCCGTGTCGGCC
>DATKNX010000228.1:0-2459 GCA_035541085.1 Gemmatimonadales bacterium
ACGGCGCAGCGGTTCGCCGAGACGCTGCGCGCGGTGGTGACCCGGCCGTGGACGCTGATGGAGGTGTGCGGCGGCCAGACGCACTCGATCGTCCGCTACGGGATCGACGAGATGCTCCCGCCGGGCGTGACGCTGGTGCACGGACCGGGCTGCCCCGTCTGCGTGACGCCGGTCGCGATCCTCGACCGCGCGTTCCGGATCGCGCGGCGGCCGAACGTGACCTTCACCTCCTTCGGCGACATGCTCCGCGTGCCCGGCACGAGCGACGACCTGCTGCACGTGCGCGCCGAGGGCGGCGACGTGCGGGTCGTGTACTCGCCGCTCGACGCCGTGGCCATCGCGGAGCGGGAGCCGGCGCGCGAGGTGGTGTTCTTCGCCGTGGGGTTCGAGACCACGGCGCCGGCCAACGCGATGGCCGTCCAGCTCGCGGCCCGGAAGGGGCTCCGCAACTTCAGCCTGCTGACGGCGCAGGTGCGCGTGCCGCCGGCCCTCGAGGCGATCCTGGGCGATCCCGCGTGCACGGTGCAGGCCTTCCTGGCGGCGGGCCACGTCTGCACGGTGATGGGCACGGCCGAATACCAGCCGCTCGTCGAGCGGCACCGCGTGCCCGTGGTGGTGACGGGGTTCGAGCCGCTGGACCTGCTGCACGGCGTGGCGATGGCGGTGCGCCAGCTCGAGGAGGGGCGGGCCGACGTCGAGATCCAGTACGCGCGGGTCGTGCGGCCCGAGGGGAACCCGGCGGCGCGGCGCGCCATCGAGGAGGTCTTCGAGGTCACGGACCGCACCTGGCGCGGCCTCGGGCCGATCCCGCGCAGCGGGTTCGGCCTCAACGCTCGCTACGCGGAGTTCGACGCCGAGCGGCGGTTCCCCGACGACACGCCGCCCTCGCGCGAGGATCCCGAGTGCCGCGCGGGCGTCGTGCTGGCCGGCCGGATGCGGCCGCAGGAGTGCCCGGCGTTCGGGACGCGCTGCACGCCGGAGCATCCGCTCGGCGCGCCGATGGTTTCGAGCGAGGGCGCGTGCGCGGCGTACTGGCTGTACCGGCGGCGCCGCGGCGCCGCGCGGGCGCCGGCCGGCGCCGGAGCGGCCTGATGGCGGGCGAGCTGGCCTGCCCGGTGCCGCTGCCCGCGGGCGGCCGCATCCTCCTCGCGCACGGCGGGGGCGGACGGCTGACGCGCGAGCTGGTGGAGGGGTTGTTCGTGCCGGCGTTCCGGAACGAGGCCCTGGCCGCGCTGCACGACTCGGCGGTGCTCGACGTGCCGGCGGGCCGCCTCGCCTTTACCACCGACAGCTTCGTGGTGCGGCCGATGTTCTTCCCCGGCGGCGACGTCGGGTCGCTCGCCGTGAACGGCACCGTCAACGACCTCGCGATGAGCGGCGCGCGGCCGCTGTACCTCAGCCTCGGGTTCATCCTCGAGGAAGGGCTCGCCGTCGAGGACCTCGCGCGGGTGGTGGACTCGATCCGGACCGCCGCGCGCGACGCGGCGGTCGTGGTCGCCACCGGCGACACGAAGGTGGTCGAGCGCGGCAAGGGCGACGGCGTCTACATCACCAGCTCCGGGGTGGGCGTCGTCGTGGCGCGCGAGAGCGTGACGCCCGCCCGCGTACGGCCGGGCGACGCGGTGATCGTGAGCGGGCCCGTGGGCCAGCACGGCGTCGCCGTGATGGCGGTGCGGGACGGCCTCAAGTTCAGCTCGCCGATCGTGAGCGACTGCGCGAGCGTGGCGGCGCCGGCCCTGGCGCTGATCGAGGCCGGGCTCGACGTGCACTGCCTGCGCGACCCGACGCGCGGCGGCGTCGCGACCGTGCTGAACGAGATCGCGACGCAGGCGGGCTGCGAGATCGCCGTCCACGAGAGCGCCGTGCCCGTGAACGAGGACGTCGCCGGGGCGTGCGAGGTGCTCGGCCTCGATCCGCTGTACGTCGCGTGCGAGGGCCGGTTCCTCGCGTTCGTGCCGGCCCCCGAGGCCGACGCGGCGCTCGCGCTGCTCCACGGGCGGGCCGACACGGCGCGCGCCGCGCGCATCGGCACGGTCCGCGAGGGCGCGACGCCGGGCCTGGTGACGCTCAAGACCGTGGCCGGCGGCGAGCGGGTGCTGGATCTGCTGTCGGGAGAGCAGCTGCCGCGAATCTGCTAGCTGCCGGTGCCGGGTATCCGGCGTCCGTCGACCTTCGGACCCCGGCACCTGGCACCGCACACCTTTCCTTTGCAGTTCCGACCCGCGATCATCCACGTCCCAATGCCCACCGCCGCCATCCGCTGCGCCGGTCTCGTCAAGCGCTACAAGGACGTGGTCGCCGTCGCCGGCCTCGACCTCGAGGTCCACGCCGGCGAGTGCTTCGGCCTGCTGGGGCCGAACGGGGCCGGGAAGACGACCACCATCGAGATTCTCGAAGGGCTCACCGAGCCTGACGAAGGGGATGTGGAAGTCCTCGGTTCCCGCTGGAATGGCGACGCC
>DATKNX010000229.1:0-9507 GCA_035541085.1 Gemmatimonadales bacterium
GGCCAGCGTCCGGTCGAGCCCGAGCAGATCGGCGAGCAGATGACGCTGTTCTAGCACCGCGCCCTGCCCTCTTCACCGCCGGGGCGGGCTCCGACTAACTTCAAGCATCACCGACACTTGGCGATCGTCGCGCGTCGCGCGCCCGCTCCGCGTCGCGCGCCGGGCGCGCCCGAATGTCGATCGCGGCCCGTCTCGTTCGACGCTTGGATGGGAGCGTCCGAGCGCACGGCGGCCGCATCGCGAGGCCCGGCGGCTCGGCCCCTTTCAACCCGTTCCGAAGGAGATCAGACGATGCGCTTCATGGTGATGGTGCCGGCGAGCAAGGAGTCGGAGGCGGGCATTCTCCCCGACAACAGGCTCTTCGAGGCGATGGGGAAGTTCAACGAAGAGATGGTGAAGGCCGGCGTGATGCTGGCGGCCGAGGGCCTGCACCCGACGTCGAAAGGTGCGCGCCTGACGTACTCCGACGGGAAGGTGACGGTCACCGACGGGCCGTTCACCGAATCGAAGGAGCTGATCGCGGGCTTCTGGCTCATCCAGGTGCGGTCGAAGGAGGAGGCGATCCAGTGGATGAAGCGCGCGCCGTTCGGCGGCGGTGTCCAGCTCGAGCTGCGCCAGATCCACGAGTTCGCGGATCTCGCGTCCGCAGTGTCGCCTGAGCTCATCGAGCGGGAACGGCGCTTGCGCGCCCAGGTGGCGAAACAGGGCAAGTAAGTGCGGCAGCCCGGGGATCGGCCTGGACCGGACGCGACGCCGGCGTCCGACGCGCATCGCGCGATCGACGCGGTGTGGCGGATCGAATCCGCGAGGCTGATCGCCGGGCTCACCCGGCTCGTGCGCGACGTCGGGCGCGCGGAGGACCTGGCGCAGGACGCGCTGGTGGCGGCGCTGGAGCAGTGGCCGGCGTCCGGCATTCCGGACAATCCCGGCGCGTGGCTGATGGCGACCGCCAAGCATCGCGCGCTGGACCTGCTCCGGCGCGACAAGATGCTGGACCGCAAGCACGAAGAGCTGGGCGTGCAGCTTCGGGAGCAGGAGGAAGCGGTGCCCGATCTCGATGCGGCGGCCGACGACGACGTCGGCGACGACCTCCTGCGCCTCATGTTCATGACGTGCCACCCGGTGCTCGCAACCGAGGCACGAGTGGCGCTCACCCTGCGCCTGCTGGGCGGCCTCACCAGCGAGGAGATCGCCCGCGCGTTCCTGGCGCCGGTCACCACGATCCAGCAGCGCATCGTGCGGGCGAAACGCACGCTGCGCGAGGCGCGGGTGGCGTTCGAGGTCCCCCGCCCCGCGGAGCGCGCCGCGCGGCTGGCCTCCGTGCTCGAGGTGATTTACCTGGTGTTCAACGAGGGATACACGGCCACCTCCGGCGACGACTGGGTGCGGCCGGCCCTGTGCGAGGACGCGCTGCGCCTGGGGCGCGTCCTGGCCGAGCTGGCGGCGGGCGAGCCGGAAGTGCACGGCCTCGTGGCGCTGATGGAGATCCAGGCCTCGCGCCTGGGGGCGCGGGTGGGTCCCGCCGGAGAGCCGATCCTGCTCATGGACCAGGACCGCTCGCGCTGGGACCGGATCCTCGTCACGCGCGGGCTCGCGGCGCTGGAGCGCGCCGAGCGCATCGGCGGAGCGCTCGGACCGTACGCGCTGCAGGGCGCCATCGCCGCCTGCCACGCGCGGGCGCGATCGGCCGAGGAGACGGACTGGACGCGCATCACGGCGTTGTACGACGCGCTGGCGCAGCTGACGCCATCCCCGGTCGTCGAACTGAACCGGGCGGTGGCCTACGCGATGGCGTTCGGTCCGGCGGCGGGGTTGGAGATCGTGGATCCGCTGGTGGCCGAGGCGGCGCTCCAGTCGTACCACCTGCTGCCGAGCGTCCGCGGGGATCTGCTCATGAAGCTCGGTCGCCGTGACGAGGCGCGGGCGGAGTTCGAGCGCGCAGCGGCGCTGACGCGCAACGCGCGCGAGCGGGGCCTGCTGCTGGAGCGCGCCGCGGCGTGCGACGTGCCACGGGCCGGGGGCGACGCGGCCTGACACCGCTCCACGGGGTCGACGGCTATTCCGTTCTGAGGGTGCTCGCCGGATCCACCCGCGCCGCGCGCCAGGCGGGCACGCCCGACGCCGCCACGGCCGCCGCAGCCAGCACCGTGATCACCCCGGCGTAGGTGACGGGATCGAGCGGCGAAACGCCGAACAGCAGCGCGGCGATGGCGCGGCTCGCCACCACCGCCACCGCCAGCCCGATGACGACGCCCAGGCCGGTGAGAGCCAACCCCTGGCGCACGACGAGCGCGACGATGCTCCCGCCCGTGGCGCCCAGCGCCTCGCGTATCCCGATCTCGCGCGTGCGCTCGGCCACGCTGCCGGCCAGGACACCGTAGATCCCGAGGGCCGCCAGCAGCACCGCGGCGAGGGCGAACGCCTCGAACACGGTGAGGGCGAACCGCAACTGAGCCGCCGACCGGGCAACGAGGGCGTCCATCGTGGCCACCCGCGTGATCGGCTGATCCCGATTCACGGACCAGATGACCTGCCGGACGGCCGGCGCGAGCGACGCCGCGTCGCCGCTCGTCCGCACGACCAGCGACTGGACGTTGTCCACCCACGGCCACCGGCTTGCCGGAACGTAGAATGCGTCGGGGGCATCGAGCGCGAGCGACGTCTGCCTCACGTCGCCCACCACGCCCACGACGACGCCCCACGGGCGGTCGGGAGTCGCGATTTCCGGACCGGCCCGCACGCGCTCGCCGATGGGATCGCGCCCGCGGAACACGCGCCGCGCGAAGGACTCGTTGATGAGGACCGCCTCGGGCCCGCCAGTCACGTCGCCCGCGTTCAGGAGGCGCCCGCGGCGCAGCGGAATGCGCATCGTTTCCAGGTAGCCCGGGGACACGGCGTAGCGCATCGCGCTGCCGTAGTCGTTGGCCCCTCCGGGCGGCACGGACGCGAACACGATCCCGTACCCGTCAAAGTCTCCGCTGAGCGGCAGCTGGTTCGTGAAGGCGGCCGCGGTGACGCCCGGCACCGCGCGCACCGCCTCGAGCACCTGGGTGTAGAACTGGATCCTGTCGCTGTCGCGCGCCAGCCCGCTCCCCGCCGCCCCCACCTGCATCGTGAGCACGTGCGAGGCGTCGAAGCCCGGCGCCACGGCGAACAGCCGCGCGAGACTTCGCAGCAGGAGTCCGGCGCCGACGAGCAGCACCAGCGCGAGCGCGACCTCCGCCACCACCAGCGTCGCGCGGCCAGACCCGTGGCGGCCGACGGCGCGTCTCGAGCCTCGCTGAATCTCCGCCTGCGGATCATCCCGGGACGCGCCGAACGCGGGCACCAGACCCACCGCGAGACCGACGAGCGCGGTGACGCCGAGGGCGAACACGAACACCGGGGCGTCCAGCCGGATCGCGGCGGCGCGCGGCAGCTCGGCGGGAGCGACGGCCACCAGCGCGCGCACGCCCGCGAACGCCACGGCCATCGCGACCACGCCGCCCAGCGCCGCCAGGGTGAGGCTCTCGGTCAGGAGCTGCCGGACCAGGCGGCGGCGCGGGGCGCCGAGCGCCACGCGCAGCGCGAACTCGCCGCGCCGCCGGGCGCCGCGCGCCAGCAGCAGGCTCGTCACGTTGACGCTCGCGATCGTGAGCACCAGGAGGACGGCGCCGAGGACCGCCAGCAGCACCGGCCTCGCGCCGCGCACGACGTCGTGCTGCAGCGAGTGCACGCCGAGACCCTGCTTCAGGGCCGCCCATGGCGGCCGCGGGAAGTCGGGAATTGGCGAGCGCGTGACGGCCGCGACGTCGCGCGCCGCCTGGTCCCGGGACATGCCCCGCCTGAGGCGCGCCACCATGCGCATGTGGTGGCCCCACTCGGCCGACTCGAACGGCGCCAGCGCCCGGTACTGGCGCGGCGCCCAGACCTCCGCGGCCGGCGTGAGGACGTTCTCGAAACCCGGCGGCATCACCCCGATCACCGTGTAGGACGTGCCGTCGAGCAGCAGCGTCCGCCCCAGCACCGCCGCCGCCCCGCCGAACCGGCGTCGCGCGAGTCCGTCGCTCACGATCGCCACCTTGGGGCCCTGCGGCTGGTCGTCCGCCGCGTCGAAGTCGCGGCCCGCCGCCGGTGCGACGCCCAGGACACGGAAGTACCCGGCACTCACCCGCTGGCCCGTGATGCGCTCGGGTTCGGCCAGCCCCGTCAGCGCCGGCTGCCACGCATCCGTGACGGCCAGGGCGTCGAACGTCCGGCTTCGCGCGGCCAGCTCGCGGAAGGTCCCGTACGCGACGTCCAGGGGCGCGCCGCCCGCGCCGACGTCCGAGATCATCACGAGCCGATCCGCCCCCGGATAGGGCAGCGGAGCCAGCAGGATCGGATACACGGCGCTGAAGATCGCGGTGGTGGCGCCGATGCCGAGCGCCAGCGTCAAGACCGCGACCGCCGCGAAGCCGGGTGATCGGCGGAGGCCGCGGACCGCGTAGCGCAGATCGGACGCGAACGTCTCGACCGCAGCCTCCCAGCCGGAGCCGCGCACCGCCTCACGGACCTGCACTGCGCCCCCAAGGTCCAGGCGCGCGGCCCGGCGCGCCGCCTCGGGCGAGAGGCCGCCCGCCTCGTGCGCCGCGGCGGCCTCCGCCAGGTAGTGCGCCACCTCGTCGGCCACGTCACGGTCCGGCGCCGAACGATCGACCAGTCCACGAAGGCCGCGCGCGATCTGCCGCCACAGGGACACCGCTCAGCCCTCGGCCTCGAGCAGCCGCGCGACGGCCGCCGCCCGCCGCGTCCAGTCGGCCGTCTCGGCCTCGAGTTGCCGGCGGCCCGAGCGAGTGAGGGTGTAGTAGCGCGCGCGCCGCGCGTTCTCCGTCTGGCGCCAGGCCGCGTCGAGCCAACCCGCGCGCTCCAGGCGCTGAAGCGCGGTGAGCAGCGACCCCGGATTGACCTTGAAGGTGCCGCGGGAGATCTGCTCGATGCGGCGGGCGATGCCGAAGCCGTGCAGCGGC
This sequence comes from Gemmatimonadales bacterium, assembly GCA_035541085.1. Taxonomy (GTDB): domain Bacteria; phylum Gemmatimonadota; class Gemmatimonadetes; order Gemmatimonadales; family JACORV01; genus Fen-1245. The sequence continues at coordinate 4,989 of DATKNX010000229.1, forward strand.
TGGAGACTCAGGGTCTTGAGAATCAGCAGGTCCAGCGTGCCCTGAATCACGTCGGTGTTCGGCTGGTCCACGGCGGCTCCGGAGCGGCGGGTCGGCTCCAGAATACGCGATCTACATCTTGATTGTCAAGATGTGATGCTCAAGGGGAGCCGGGGGCCCGACCCTGCCGCCGCGCGGCGGTCTACCGCGCGACGAACACGTAGGTCCCCGCCTCGATCTCGAACGCGGCTAGGCCGGCCTTCAGACCTTCGAACCGCGCTCTCGTGCCCGTCACCGCCGGACGCCGTCCGGCCGGCAGCACGACGCGGCCCACCGTGTTCGCCGGGATCGTCACCGTCACGACGACCGCGCCATCGGGCCGCCGCCGCCACGCGCTCACGATCGTTCCGTGCGGCGAGCGATACACGGCCCGCGCCGAGTCCAGCACCGCCGACCAGCGCGGCCGGATCTCGATGCGGCTGAAGCCCACCGAGCCTTCCGCCTCGCCGATGCCACCCAGGTAGCGGTACAGCCACTCGCCCACCGCGCCGAACGCGTAGTGGGCGTAGGAGTTCATCCCGGGGTCGCCGTGGTCGCCGTTCCAGCGCTCCCACACGGTGGTGGCGCCGGCCTTCACCTCGTAGAGCCACGAAGGATACGTGGGCTGCAAGAGTAGCCGGAACGCGACGCTGTCCTGGCCCGCGTCCGAGAGCACCGGCAGCACGTACGCGCTCCCCAGGAAGCCCGTGGTCAGGTGCCAGCCGTGTGCACCGATGTCGTCCACCAGCCGCGAAGCCGCGCGAGCGCGGAGGCTGTCCGGCACCAGGCCGAAACGGAGCGCGAGCACCGACGCGGTTTGCGTGTACGTGGAGTGCACGCTGTCCGGATTGACGAACGGCGCGCCCACCCGGCCGTCCGCCGCAACGTACGCGGTGTCGAACGCGGCCCGGATTCGCCCCGCGAGCCGCGCGTAAGTCGCGGCCGCCGAGTCCTTGCCCAGCGCGGCCGCCATCTGCGACATCAGCGAGGCGTCGTACGCCCAGAAGGCCGTGCTGATCAGGTCGGTGTTGGTCTCACCCCACGACCTGGTGCTTCCCGCAGGAAGCCAATCGCCGAACTGCACCTGCTTGCCGTGCGTCCACAGGAAGTCGGGGTTCGAGTCGGCGATGAAGGCGAGGTAGCGGACCATCGCGTCCCACTGCTCCGCCAGCACCCGCGTGTCGCCGTACTGCCGCCACAAGGTCCACGGGATGATCACGCCCGCGTCGGCCCAACCCGGCGCGCCGCACGAGAGGACGCCCAGGAAGTTCGGCGCGAAGTTGGGGAAGCAGCCGTCGGGCGTCTGGCCGTCGCGCACGTCGGCGAGCCATTTCTCGCCGATCGCCGCCATGTCCATGTTGTAGCTCGCGGTGCGCCAGAACACCTGCGCGTCGCCCATCCATCCCATCCGCTCGTCGCGCTGCGGGCAGTCGGTCGGGATGCCGTAGAGGTTGGCCCGTTGGGTCCAGAGGATGTTCTGCCACAGCCGGTTCACGTCCGCGCTGGACGTGCGCAGAGCCCCCGTCTCGGGCAGCGCGGTATGCACCACGACGCCGGTGAGCGCGCCGAGGCCCGGGCGGCCCGGGAAGCCCGTCACCTCGACGTAGCGGAATCCGTGATAGGTGAAGTGCGGCTCGAACGTCTCGAGGCCACGGCCGCCCAGCACGTACGTGTCGGTGGCCTTGGCGCTGCGAAGATTGATCTGCGTGATGCTGCGGCCGTCGGCGTCGAGGATCTCGGCGAACCGCATTCGGACGCGCGTGCCGCGGGGTCCCTTCACCGCGAGGCGCGCCCAGCCGGCGAAGTTCTGGCCGAGGTCGAACACCCAAGTGCCGGCGGCCGGGGACCACAGCCGCCGCGCGCGGACGATGGCCGTCCGCTCGATGGGGGGCATGGCCTGCGGTTGCAGCACGGCGGTCGGTGCCGCCGCCACGATGACCGGATGCCAGGCGCGGTCGTCGAAGGCCGGACCATCCCAGCCTGGCTGCTCGAGCCGCGCGTCGTAGGTCTCGCCGTCGTAGATCTCGGACGACAGCACCGGGCTCGGCGCCGTGCGCCACGACGTGTCGGACCCGATCACCTCTTCCCGCCCATCGGCGTAGGTCAGCACCAGTTCGAGGAGCAGCCGCACGGGGGGCGGCCCGTAGGCGTACCGCTTCGACGCGAACCCCATCCGGCTCGCGAACCACCCGGCGCCGAGCAGGACGCCCATCGCGTTCCGGCCCGGCCTGAGGAGGCGGGTGATGTCGTATGTCTGGTAGGTGACCCGGTCGCGATAGTCGGTCCAGTCCGGCACGAGCACGCCTGGACCCGCGGCCCGGCCGTTCACCGTGAGGCGATAACTCCCCAGCGCGGTCGCGTAGATCCGCGCGCGCACCGGCGCGCCCCGCAGCGCGAAGGCTCGGCGCAGCAGCGGCACGGTGCCGGAATCGGCCGCGGGACCGTCCGTGCCGATCCGCGCCGCGGTGTCGAGCGGCGCGTCGGAGGCTGCGATCCAGGCCGCGCGCCAGCGCTCACCCATCATACCCGTTTCCCACCACGCGCCCGGAGCGCATGGCGCGGCGCGGCCTTCGCGGTCCCGAAGGCAAACCGTCCAGTAGTAGCGGCGCCGCCACGCGAGCGGGGGACCGGCGTACGTCACGTCCAGCGAGGAGTCGGCCTCGACGACGCCGCTGTCCCAGACGTCGGTGCGGCCGGGGACCAGGCGCCCGGGCTCCGTCGCGACGAGGAGGCGGTAGGCGCTCTGCCGCGCGCCCTGACGCGCGTCGGCCATCTGCCAGGAAAACCGCGGCCGGGCCGCGTCGATCCCCAACGGGTCGACGCGGTGCTCGACGCGGAGCTGGACGGCGCGCGCCGGGGATGGAACCGGCGGCGATGGCGGGCCACCGGCAACCAGGGCGGCGACCGTGATGGCCAGGCTGATCATGGGACCTCGGCGCTACGTGGTGCCGCCAATAGTACGGCGCGGCGCCAGCGCCGGTCAGGGCCCCGCAAGCACGCCACGCTCGATGCGATGGGCGCGTCCACCGGGGCCGGTCCGGAAGGGCCGGCCCGCCGCGCCTTCGGGGCCATCTCGCCGGACGCGGGAGCGTAGTCTATAATCTTCGCTACCGTGGAGGACCGGACATGCTCGCGACTCAGGTACGCCAGAAGGACAGCGTCTTCTATTTCGTCGCCTACCCCGCCGGGAACCTGCTCGACCGCGTGCGGTTCATCAGCCGCTACTACGGCGAGGGCGAGCAGATCGCGCCCGAAGAGACGCCCGAGGAGGACGAGATCGGGCGCTTCATCGGCCGCATCGAGCGCTCGGAGAAGGCGTTCCAGCGCCCGCTGAGCCGCGCGAAGGTCCGGGCCATCAAGAACTTCTACGAGACCGCGGTGAGCCAGCCGCCCATCCCCGGCACGGTCCTGCTGTTCACGCCGGAGCGCCTGCGCTTCACGCCGCAGGGCATGGCGGGGACGACCGGCGTGCTGACCGAGCCCGACGGCAAGTACCTCGTCATCGACGGGCAGCACCGGCTGGCGGCGCTGCAGTTCTACCGCAGCGAGCGCCCCTCGGAGGCGGCGGCCGTGCACGTGCCGTGCGTGATCTTCGACGGCAAGAGCGAGGACTTCGCCACGGAGATGTTCGTCATCATCAACTCGACGCCGACCCGCATCAACAAGAGCCACCTGGTGGACCTGTACGAGCGGGTGTCGTGGGCCTCGCCCGACAAGAAGTTCGCGGCGCGCCTCGTCGAGCTGCTCTACAGCGAGGGCGACAGCCCGCTGCGCTACCGCATCAACCGCCTCGGCGGCCGCTCCAAGCAGGAGAAGTGGATCCTGCAGGCCGAGCTGTTCAACGAGATGCACCGCTGGGTGAAGGCGCAGTGGCGCCGCATCGAGCGCACCGGCACCGACGGCCGCCACGCCGAGCGCTACTACCGCGTGGTGCGCGACTTCCTCAAGGCCTCCGAGAAGGCCTGGGGCGTCGCCTGGGCCAATCCCGCGTACGTCGTCACCAGCTCGGTGACCATCAAGGCGATGATCCGGGTGTGCGCGGCGCTGGCCGCCGCGGACGCGGAGCCCGAGGACGGGCGGGTATCGCGGTGGGCGCAGCGGCTCTCGCCGTGGGCCGACATGATGCGCGACTTCCGCAGCGAGGGCTTCTACCAGCGCTTCCCCGCCAAGGGCCAGGTCGAGCGCGTGCAGCGCGTCCAGCGCGAGCTGATGCGGTCGGCGGGGATCGCCGCGCCGGCGGCGGCCGCCGCGAAGTAGCCGGGCACCACGGCCGCGCGCGAGGGGCGCCGCTCGAAGCGGCGCCCTTCGGCGTCTCAGGACCCGCCGTTCGCTACTGCCAGTTCACCGTCGCGCCGGTCCCCAGGAACGTGAAGGCCGGGCCGTTGGCGACGTTGGCGCCGACCACGGTCACGATCAGGCTGCCCGCGCCGCCGACGGCCGCGGCGCCCACGTAGCTCCCGGTGTCTCCGGTGCCGAGCGGCATGAACACCGGGTTGTTGAC
>DATKNX010000230.1:0-23390 GCA_035541085.1 Gemmatimonadales bacterium
GGTGCGAGGGTGATCGCGAGGCCCGGGCCGAGCGTGCGGTGGAGCGCGGCCTCCAGGGCGCCGTCCCGGCGCACGAGCCGCACGTCGAACGCGCTGTCGGCGCAGCGCAGGCCGAGGATCTCGAGCTTCGGCCACGCGTGCGGCAGCTGCGGCGCGAGCACCAGCCGGCCCGCCGGGGCGTCGGGCTCCGCGCCCAGCAGGCCCTCCACGAGCGGCAGGACGACCATCGCCGCCGACCACGCGCGGTCGGGGCAGCCGGGGGCGGCCCGCTCCTCCGCGCCGTCGAGCGCCTCGTCGAACGCGCCGCGCTGCCGCGCGTAGGCGAGGGCGGCGTTGGCCCCGAGGTGCCGGAAGCCCTGCTCCCCGAGGCCCGCGCGGTACTCGGCGAGCGCGGCCCATCCGGTCAGGAGCGGCCACACGGCGCCACGCTCGAGGGACGCCGGCGCGAACGCCGGATCGCCGCGCGGCAGCATCCGCACGCCCCAGCGCGCGCTGAAGTCGTCGGCGCCCAGGGCCTCGAGCAGGCTCTTCGCGCGCACCGGATTGACGGACCCCAGCAGGAGCGGCACCGCGTGCACGGCGCTCTGGGTCCACGTCGGCGCGCCGTCGGCGCCGAGCTCGCGCGCGTAGCGGGCGCGGTCGGCGTCGTAGAAGCGGTCCTCGATCACGGCGGTGGCCCGCGCCGCCCGCGCCCAGCAGTCGGCCGCGAAGCGCTCCTCGCCGAGCACCTCGCCCGCGCGCGCCAGCGCGCGCAGCGCCGCCTGCCACAGCGCCGCGAGGTAGAGCGAGACCCGCTGGCCGCCGCCCGGCCCGGTCCCCACGCCGTGGCCCGCGTCGGTGTGCTCGATCAGGCCGTCCCCGTCGCGGTCGGTGGCCAGGCAGTACGCGAACGCGCGCTCGACGTGGCGCCAGACGGAGGCGACGAACTCCCGGTCGCCGCTCCACGCCAGGTAGCGCGCCACGAGGAGGAGGTAGAGCGGGGTCGCGTCGGCCGCGTCGAACTGGAACTGGCCGGACGTCGTGGCCTCGTGCAGCACCTTGCCCGTCACGTCCTGGCGGTCGCCGAGGAAGCGGATGACCTGGCGCACGAGCGAGTACTCGCCGTCGGCCAGCAGCGCGAAGCAGGTCCAGCAGGCGTCGCGCGCCACGAACCACGCCTCGCCCGGCCGCCCGTCGCCCCAGCCCGGCTGCGACGTCGCGTAGCCCGCGAGGAGCGAGCGGCCCAGGCCCGGCACGTCGCCGAGGAACGCGTCGAGCCGGCGCTTGGCCCACTCGAAGGCGCGCTCGAAGCGCGGGTCGTCGCAGCGCACGCCGAGGCGCGCCTCGCCGATCACCGCGGCCCGCTGCGACCGCTGGCGCACGAGCCCGTCGACGCCGAGCCGCCGGATGCCGCGCAGCGTGCGCTGCAGCTCCGCCTGGTTCGCGCCGCCCACCACCGCCACGAAGAGCGGCGAGCCCAGCGTGGTGCGGATGCGGCAGCGCACCGCCGGGGCCGCGCCCGCCACCGGCTCCAGGTCCACCGTCGCCGCGCGGCTCAGGAAGACGGCCATCACGCCGTCGTCGCTCTCCGACGCCACGAGGGCGACGCGGCCGTCGCTCCGGGCCCGGAAGGTCAGGTTGCCGCCGCATCCGGCCGCGAACGGCCACATCCGCCGCAGGTCCGTGACGATCTCGATCTCGAAGTCCACCGGGCCCCGCCCCACCGACTCGCGGCGCTTGCGGCCCGGACGGTACTCGACCAGCACCACGGGGTGCTCGACGGCCACCAGCGTCGTCTCGAGCAGCCGGCGGCCGGGGGTCTGCAGCGCGCGCGCGACCACGTCGGGCGTGACCTCGATCTGGCCGCCTTCCGCGGCCTGGCCGTCGGCGCGCACGGTCCACGAGGCGACCACGCGGTGCGGGTGCACCCACACCTCGCGGATGCCCGTCCGCTCGCTGCCCGCGAGCAGCGCGCGCCGGCCCGCGAGGTCGAAGGCCTCGTCCCGCTCGACCGCGCCGCCCAGCATCAGCGGATCGGCCGAGGGCACGGGGAGGGCGCCGTCGAACTCCAGCGCGTCGGGGAGCGCGAGCGCCTCCGACCCGGACGCCAGCGTGCCCGGCGAGGGCCACCACGAGCGCGACTCCGCGCCGTCGCCGGCCGCCGCCCCCACCGCGTTCCGGACCAGGCGCTCGAGCTGCGGCCTCAGCCGCGCGTCGGGCGCGGCGAACGCGACGAAGGCGCCCACGCAGAGCACGCGGCCGCGCCCCACCGCGTACTCCCACGCCACCACGCGCTCGGCGTTCTGGACGCGGAACGCCCGCTCGACGGCGACGACCCGGCCGTCCACGGGCCAGGCGCCGCCCGAGTAGCACGCCCAGGCGAAGCGCTCGCCCTCCGACGGCGCCCAGCAGTAGGTGCCGTTGTGGAGGCCGTCCACCAGCGGGTGCGGCCCGTACGTCGCGAGGCCGCGCAGGTGCGGGTAGGCGGGGAGCGCGCGCAGCTCCTCCGACCACCACTCGTCGCCGGCGTGGCTCCACGTCATCTCGCGACAGTCGTTCGGCGGCACCGTCTCGACCCCGAGCCGCCCCACCAGGGACGCGGCGCGGCCGGTGAGGAGCAGCCCGCCGCCCTTGGCCACGAAGCCGTGCAGCGCCTCCACGGCCAGGCGGTCCTGGCGCACGGCCTCGTGGATCCACACCACGTCCGTCTCGTTGACGGCGATGCCCACCAGCTCCGGCTCGTAGCGGCGCGAGGGCAGCTCCGGCACCGAGGCCAGCCACGCGAGGGCCGCCTCCCCCTCGGCGCCCGGCCCCGCGACCAGGCCGACGCGCGGACTCACAGCGTCACCTCGAGCGGCTCGCCCACGGTCCCCCGCGCCGCCTCGCGCCCGCCGACCAGCACGGTCATCCGCTCGCCCTCCCGCACCACGTCCACCTGCGCCCCGCGCATCGGCAGCCCGCGCGCCTCGAAGCCGTCGATCGGGAACGGCATCGGGTCCACGACGAAGCGCCCCTCGCCCGCCGGCCGTAGCCCCACCACGTACTGCACGATGAGATCGTTGATCCACGAGTGCTGGTAGTCGTCCACGCCGCGATACGCGCTCGGGCGCCCGGTGACCGGGTGGTAGTGCTCGAAGCCGTTCGGCCGGGAGGCGTCGCCGTCCCAGAAGAGCATCCGCACGAACTTGGTGATGAACTCCGCGAGGTGGGCGCGCAAGGCCGGCACCTGCGTCAGCGCGACGGCGGCGATCGCCTCCGCGACGTGGCTGTTCGCCATCGGCCACACGCGGCCGTTCCACGGGCAGTTGTGCCGCTTCCCCTTCCAGGCGGCGTCGGCGTCGAACAGCGCATCCTCGAGGCTCGACGACGGCACCGGGAAGGGCGTCCAGAACGCGTGCGCGTCGAACAGGTTCTGCGCGAACCCCGGGATGTGCTCGGCGCCCACGAGGTCCGTCGCGTAGGGGTAGAAGCAGACCGCCGCCTTGACGCGCGTGCGGCGGCCCGTGGCGGGGTTCACGTCGCTGAACATCCCGGAGCCGGGATCCCACATCCGCTTGCGCACGGCCTGCGCGGTCGCCTCCGCGTGGCCGCGCCACTTCGCGCCGTCGAGGCCGCCGCGCGGCGCCAGCAGCGCCAGCGCGCGGAACAGCGAGTACGCGTAGACCGTGGCGTCCACGCCCTTCAGGCGGATGCGGCTCTCCCACCCGCCCAGGTCGGCGTCGGGATCCACCGCCTGGTAGCGCGACATGTACTCCTGGCCCGTCTCGTACTGGTCCACGACGTCGTACAGGTGCAGGCGCTGCGCGTCGCGCGTCCCCACCAGCCATTCGGCGTAGCGCTCGAGCGCCGGCAGCACCTCGCGCAGGAAGGCGTCGCTGGGGTGCACGGCGTCGAGCGCGAGGAGCGCGCCGCCCCAATCGGCGTGGTAGAAGTCCGCACCCTCGAGGTGGTTCGCGTACACGCGGCCTGGGAACGAGCCGTCGAGCCGCTGGTGCGCGACGAAGCACCGCAGCACGCCGCGCGCCGGCTCCGGGTCGCGGCCCCAGCGCAGCTCGCGCAGGTGGCACTGCGCGCTGTAGGCGATGGGCTGGTGGAAGTACCCGATCCCCTCGCACACCGCCGGCGCGACGTAGTTGCCCCAGCCGCCGGCGATGCCGCAGAGCCTGAGGCCGTACCAGCGGTAGGCCCAGTAGCGCTCGAAGTAGGGATCGGAGCAGCGGAAGGACGGCACCGCGGCGAGGTACGACTCCCACGACGCGCGGCTCGCCGCCGAGAACGACGACGCCCGCCGCGGCGCGGCCGCCTCGCGCCGCGGCACGTCGGCGCGGGGCAGGTCGGGCTCCACCCGGAGCGCCACGGCCAGGCGGGCCACGCCGCCGGCCGGGATCTCCAGCGCCCGGTGCACGCCCAGGTAGACCAGCCCCGCCTCGCTGATGCCCCCGAGGTCGCCGCGGCACGCCAGGCCGCCGTGCCGCGGGTCCCACCGGTCCCAGAACGGCGTGAGCACGAAGCGCGGCTGGTTCGCGGTCGCCTCGGACCGGACGGCGCCCCAGGTGTCGGTGCCGCGCGCCAGCGCGAGCTTCAGCAGCAGGTCGAGCGTCCGCCCCTTGCGGTCCGTCACCCGGCGCGGCCACGCCAGCTCCACCGACGACCAGCCCACGCCGCCGGCGGGTACCTCCTCGCCCGGGGCGGTCGTCCACGCCACCGCGTGCAGCCGGACGGGCTCCGCGCCCGTGTTGCGCAGCGCCCACTCGCTGCCGGCCACGAAGCCGGGCAGCACCACCCGCGTCTCCACCGCCTCGATGCCGCCCACGGCCAGGTACGGCGTCTCGAGCGCGGCCGGCGTCCAGCGCCGGGCGCCGGGCACGAGCCGCAGCTCGGCGCCGGCCTCGTCGAGCAGCGTGACCGTGAACAGCGGCTGCAACGGGTACTCGAACAGGTGGGCTTCGTCCCAGAAGCCTGGGGCGTCGAGCCAGAGGGGGAACGGCGGCGCGAAGACGAGCCCTTCGCCGGCCGAGAGCTGCCACTTGTCGGTGCGGGCGAGCAGCTCGAGCGGATCGGTCACGGAGCCGGGATCAGCGGTTGGGGCCTCCCGCGCGCGGGTCCGCGACCCCCCGCGCGCGCCTCACAGCGCCGCGATCTGCGCCAGCAGCTCGTCGTCGTCACGCCGGTGGCCCAGCTCCGCCTCGGTGTACGCCCAGCGCAGGACGCCCTGCTTGTCCACCAGGAAATAGGCGCGCCGCGAGAAGAACTTGTCCTCGAGCAGGGTGCCGTACGCCCGGCACACCTCGCGCTTGAAGTCCGAGAGCAGGTCGAGGCCCAGGTTCTCCTTGGCCTTGAACTCGCGCAGCGACGGGACGGAGTCCACGCTGATCGGCAGGACCACCGCGCCGGCGCCCTCGAAGCGCGTGAAGTCCTCCGAGAAGCAGTTCATCTCGGTCGTGCACGTGGAGGTGAACGCCAGGGGGAAGAACGCCAGCAGGACGTTCGCCTTGCCCCGGTACTGGGCGAGGCTGACGTCGCTGCCCGACGTCGACGGCAGCGTGAAGAGGGGCGCGGGTTCTCCCACGACCGGCGGCATGGCGACCTCCAGGGCGGGGTCGCTCTGAGCTTACTGCGGGCGCGCGCCCGTCGGCAAGCGAGGGCGCGTCGCGGCGAGGAGGCGACGCACGTCCGGACGCGCCCGCGGACCGGCGCTACGGCAGCAGCTGGGCGGCGCGCTCGGCGACGCGGTACAGCGCGGTCGGGAAGACGCCGAGCGCGACGACGGCGCCCGAGAGGGCGTAACACAGCGCGCGGTCGCCGAAGCTCAGCGGCAGCGGCCCGCGCTTCCGCTCGTCGGGCAGGAGGTAGGCGTACTTGACCGCCACGAGGTAGTAGTAGACGGAGATCGTGCTGTTCACGGCGGCCAGCAGCACGAGCAGCCACCAGCCCTGCCCCATCGCCGCGGCGAACAGGAACCACTTGCCCACGAACCCGGCCGTGGGCGGCACGCCGGCCAGCGCGAACAGCGCGAGCAGCAGCGTCGCCGCCAGGAGCGGCGAGCGCCGGTGCAGGCCCTTGAGGTCGTCGAGCTGGGGGTTCGTGCCGTCGGCGCCCACCCGCGCCACGACGAGGAACGCGGCGGCGTTCATCAGCAGGTAGATGAGGCCGTAGAACAGCGCCGCGGCCACGCCGTCGCGCGTGAACGCCACCAGGCCCACCACCACGTAGCCCGCCTGGGCCACGGCCGAGTAGGCCAGCATGCGCTTCACGTCGCGCTGCACGATGGCCACCAGGTTGCCCAGCGTCATGGACACGGCCGCCAGCACGGCCAGCGCCGTCACCAGGCGCGTGCCGCCGAGGCCCGCGGCCGTCACCAGCCGCGCGAGCACGGCGATGGCGCCGACCTTCGAGGCCGTCGCCACGAAGGCCGCGATGCCGTGCGAGGCCGCCTGGTAGACGTCGGGCGCCCAGAAGTGGAACGGGAAGACGGCCAGCTTGAAGAGCAGGCCCGCGAGGAACAGGGCGACGCCGAAGCTGAGGGCCGGCTCGCTCGCGAGCTGCGGCAGCTGCGCGGCGATCTCGTCGAGCCGCGTGGTGCCCGTGAACCCGACGACCAGCGAGAGGCCGAACAGCGTGACGGCGGAGGCGGCGAGCCCGATGACGATGAACTTGAGCGCGGCCTCGCGGCCCATCTGGCACTGGTCGCACATCGGCACGAGCACGAACAGCGAGAAGCTGGCGATCTCCATCGCGAGGTAGAGCGCGACCAGCTCCACCGCGCTGGCCAGGGCCATCAGGCCGGTGGCGGAGGCCAGCAGGAAGAAGAAGACCTCGCCGCGGACGTCCTCGCGCTGCCCGCGCACCTCGCCCGCGATGAACGCGCCGATCAGGAACCCGACCGCGACCGCCGCCTTCACGAGCTGCGAGAACGCGTCCACCCGGTAGGTGGCCCAGAAGAACTCCTCGCTGCGGCCCATCGTGAGGAGGCTCGCCGCGAGCACCAGCACGCCGCCCACGTACGCCGCCTGGCGCGCGCGCCGGGTGCGGTGCCGCTCCGTCATCAGTGCGCCGAAGACGAGCAGCGCCGTGACCGCGAGCGCCGCCTCGGGGCTCAGGGCGAACAGCCGGCTCAGTGCCACGACTGCACCAGGGCGCGGGTCGCGGGCTCGATCACGCCCAGGATGAGGCGGGGCGCGAACCCGAACAGCAGCAGGAACCCGACCAGCACGGCGCGCGGCACCGACAGGAACCAGCCGATGTCGGCCACGCCGGGGTGGGCCTCGTGCGGCTCGCCGAAGAAGGCGCGCACGATGACGCGGATCGAGTAGGCCAGCGTGATGGTGAGGGCCACCACCACCACGACCGCCAGGACCGGGTAGGCCTGCAGCGTGGCGAGGAAGACCAGCAGCTCCGCCCAGAAGGAGGAGAAGCCGGGCACGCCGGCCCCCGTGAGGGCCGCCACGATGAAGAAGGCCGACGCCACGGGCAGGGTGCGCGACAGCCCGCCCAGCTCCCGGATGTCGCGGGTGTGCAGCCGGTCGTAGATGTAGCCCACGGCGGCGAAGAACAGGGCCGTCATCACGCCGTGGCTGAACATCTGGAACACCGCGCCGTTGACGCCGGTCTCCGACAGCGTCGAGAGGCCCAGCAGCACGATGCCCATGTGCGAGACGGACGAATAGCCGATCACGAACTTGAGGTCGGTCTGGTTCAGGGCGACGAAGGCGCCGTACACGATGTTCACGGTGGCCAGGATCGCGGTGGCCTGGGCCCAGTAGTGTGCCCCCTGGGGCAGCAGCGGCATCGCGACCCGCAGGATGCCGTAGGCCCCGAGCTTCATCAGCACGCCGGCGTGCAGCATCGAGACGGCGGTGGGCGCCGCCACGTGGCCCACCGGCGACCAGGTGTGCAGCGGCCACATGCCCGCCAGGATGCCGAAACCCACGAACAGGAACGGGTAGACGAGGAGCTGGAAGCTGCGGCCGTAGTGCGCCGCCGCGAGCCGGGTGAGGTCGAACGTCCCCTGCCCCGCACCCCAGTACAGCGCCAGCGCGGCCGGCACCACGAGGGCCGTGCCCACCAGGAGGTACAGGGTGAGCTTCATCGCGCCGTACTCCTTGCGCGTGCTCCCCCACACCGCGATCAGCAGGTACATCGGCAGCACGGCGACTTCGTAGTAGAACACGAAGAAGAACAGGTCCAGCGTCATGAACACGCCGTACACGCCGATCACGAGCAGCGTCATGAGCGCGAAGTACTCCTTCACGCGCTCCTCGAGCTCCCACATCACCAGCACGCCGGTCAGGAACACGATCGCCGTCAGCGCCAGCAGCGGGAGGTTCAGGCCGTCCACGCCGTTGTGCCACTCGATCCCGAACGACGGGACCCACCGGACGCGCTCGACGAACTGGAAGCCCGGCGCCTGCGGGTCGAAGCGCATCCACAGCACCACGACCACGGCCGCCGCGGCGAGGCCGCTCGCCGCCGCGATGCGCCGGATGGCGCCGGGGTACCGGGCGGGCGTCACGAGGATCGCCGCCAGGCCCAGGACCGGGCACGCGAGCAGGATCGTGAGGAGCGGGAGCTGGCTCACGGCGCCACCGCCACGCGCCCCAGCGCGTACGCCAGCGCCGCCAGCAGTAGCGCCGCGACGGTCAGGTAGGCCTGCACGTTGCCGTTCTGCACCAGCGCCAGCAGCCGCCCGCCGCCCACCGTGCCGTTCGCCACGCCGTCCGTCGCGCCGTCCACGACGGTGCGGTCGTTCCACTGCGCGGCCCGGGCGAGCGCGGCGGCCCAGCGCACCACGGTCGCGCGGTACAGGCGGTCGAGGTACCAGTTGTCGCCGCAGAAGCGCGCGAGCGCGGGGACGCGCTCCAGGAACCCGATGCGGGGCGCGCCCGCACGGCCGAACTCGATCCACGCGAGGCCGATGCCGGCGGCCACCAGCGCCAGCGCGACCAGCGCGCCGGTGCCGAGCTCGAAGGGCTCGCGCACGGCCTCGCCGGGCAGGAGGCGCACCCCGAGCCACGGCCCGAGGTAGCCGAGCACGAGCGTCAGCGCGGCGAGGACCAGGACCGTCACGCCCATCGCCCGCTCGCCCGGTGTCCTTCGGTGCGCGGGTGCCCCCGTGCCCCCGTGCCCGCCGTGCGCCCCCCCGGCCTCCGTCGCACCCGCGCCCGCCGGCACGAGCGTCAGGAACACCATCCGGAACGAGTAGTAGGCCGTCAGCGCGGCCCCGGCGTACGCCAGCGCCAGCACCAGCGTGGTGCCGTGCGCCCCCACGGCGCCGAGGATCGCCTCCTTGCTGAAGTAGCCCGCGAACGGGATGACGCCGGCCAGGGCCGCGCTTCCCGCCACGAGCCCGATCGCGCCGGCGCGCTGCGCGCGCGGGTCGCGCCCCGCGATCTCGCGCATGTCGTTCGAGTGCGCGTGGTGGATGAAGATGCCGGCCGAGAGGAAGAGGAGCGCCTTGAAGCCGGCGTGCGTCACGAGGTGGAAGTACCCCGCGGTCACGCTGCCGGCCGCGAGCCCCATCAGCATGTAGGCGAGCTGCGAGATCGTGGAGTAGGCCAGCACGCGCTTGATGTCGGTCGCCACCATCGCCATCGTCGCGGTCGCCAGCGCGGTCGCGATCGCCAGCCACAGCAGCCCGCGCATCACGTCGGGCGCCGCGAGGAACAGCGGGTGCAGCCGCGCCACGAGGTACACGCCCGCCGCCACCATCGTGGCCGAATGCAGCAGCGCCGAAACCGGGGTGGGCCCCTCCATCGCGTCGGGCAGCCACGTGAACAGCGGGCCCTGGGCGCTCTTGCCGATCACGCCCATCAGCAGGAGCGCCGCCGCGACCGCGATGGTGCGGCCCGTCAGCGCGCCGCCCGGCGCCGCCGCCGCGATCACGTCGGGGATCGTGGCGAGCCCCAGCGTGCGGATCAGCAGCAGTACGCCCAGGAGAAAGCCGACGTCGCCCACCCGCGTCATGATGAACGCCTTGCGGGCCGCGGCGGCCGGCGCCGCCCGCTCGAACCAGAACCCGATCAGCAGGAACGACGCGAGCCCCACCAGCTCCCAGAAGGCGAGCGTCTGGAGCAGGTTCGCCGAGAGCACGAGCCCCTGCATCGCCCAGCCGAACAGCGCGAGGAAGCCGTAGTACCGCGCGAAGCCCGGGTCGCCGGCCATGTAGCCGGTGGAGTAGACCATCACCGCCAGCGTGACCGCCGAGACCACCAGCGCCATCGTGGTCGAGAGCGTGTCGAGCAGCACGCCGAAGGCGAGGCTGTGGGCCTGGTCCACGGGCAGGAAGACGGTCTGGGCGAGGAACGAGCGGCCCGGCACGGCGACGGCCGCCACCAGCCAGGCCGAGGCGGCGAAGGACACGGCCATGCCGGCGATGGCGAGCGCCGCGGCGGTCCGCGGCCGGCCGCGCAGGGCGACCAGCACCACCGCGCACGCGGCGAGGGGCGCGAACTGCGCCAGCAGCGCCGCCAGCGTGGGCCCGGTCATCCCTTGAGCTCCGAGAGGTCCTCGACGTTGATGCTCTGGACCTCGCGCTGGATGGCGACGAACAGCGACAGCGCGATGGCGCCCTCGGCCGCCGCGACGCCGATCAGGATCACGGCCACCACCTGGCCCGCCGACGACACGTTGCCGGTGGCCGACTCGGCGTCGCCGCCCGCGAGGCTCGTGATGGCGACCACGTTGAGGGAGATCGCGGCCAGCATCAGCTCGAGGGCGATCAGCATCGCGATGAGCGACCGGCGCTGCACCAGTCCGTACAGCCCGATGCAGAAGAGCAGCACGGCCACGAGGAGGTACCAGTGGAGCTGGCTCATCGCGGCGCCCCCGGCCGCGGCGCGGTTCCGGCCGCGGTGCCCGGCGCGCGGCGGCCCGGATCGCGGCGCGCCACCATCACGGCCCCGATCATCGCCACCACCAGCAGGACCGAGATCAGCTCGAAGGCGAGCACGTAGTCCTGCAGCAGCCGGCGGCCGATCCACTGCGGCGCGACCTCGAGGACCTCGGGCGGCCCCGGGAAGTGCGCGCGCCGGATCACCAGCCACAGCGCCATCGCGACCAGGGCCGCCAGCAGCGCCGAGCCCGCGATTTTGGGCAGGCTGCGCGGCGTGCGCGGCGTGTCCAGCGGCTGCGAGAGCATCACGGCGTACACCATCGCGATGCCGAGGGCGCCCACGTACACGAGCAACAGCACGATGGCGAGGAAGTCGCTGCCCAGCGTGAGGAACAGCCCCGCCACGCCCACCAGCGCCAGGGCGAAGCCGAGGATGTTGTGGAAGATGTTCTTGAGGCTGACGGCGAACAGCGCCCCGATCAGGGCCAGCGCCGCGGACGAGCCGAACAGGAAGGCGTCCCAGTTCATGGCGTCTTGGCGGGGGTGAGGTAGGGATCCTGGCCGAAGGGCGCCAGCAGGTCGTTCACGGTCAGCGCGCGGTCGTACGCCGCGTCGTCGTAGTGCGCCGAGTACTTCAGCGTGTCGGTCGGGCACACGTCGATGCACAGCCCGCACAGGCTGCACGTCGAGAAGTCGAGCAGGAACTTCGTCGCGCGCATCTTCTTGAGGCCCGCCGGCCGCACGCCCTCGATGTCGAAGCAGTCCGACGGGCAGATGCGCGCGCAGGCGTTGCACGCGATGCAGTCGTGCGTCCCCGTCTCGGGGAACGTCACCAGCTCGATGGGGCCGCCCCAGTGCGAGACGTCCGGCCGCTCGTGCGGGTACTGGAGCGTCACCACGGGCCGCACCATGTGCCGCCCCGTGATGCCCAGGCCCACCAGGAGGCTCCGGAGCCCGGTCAGGATCCGCCGCAGCAGGCTCACCGGAGCGGCACCGCCTGGAGGACGATCGCGGTCGCCAGCAGGTTCACGAGCGCCACGGGGATCAGCAGCTTCCACGCGAAGTTCATCAGCTGGTCGAAGCGCAGGCGCGGGAACGTCCACCGCGCCCACATCATCAGGAAGACGACCACGTAGCCCTTGAGCAGCAGGTACACCGGGCCGAGGAACGGCCACCGGTCCGCGAACGGCCCCTTCCACCCGCCCAGGAACAGCGTCGC
The DNA here is from genome assembly GCA_035541085.1 of Gemmatimonadales bacterium. GTDB lineage: Bacteria > Gemmatimonadota > Gemmatimonadetes > Gemmatimonadales > JACORV01 > Fen-1245. The sequence goes on from DATKNX010000230.1 coordinate 12,030, forward strand.
GCCCACGCATCCGAGCACGAGCATGTTCGTGTACTCCGCGAAGAAGAACAGGGCGAAGCGCATCCCGGCGTACTCGGTGTGGAACCCGCCCACCAGCTCGGACTCCGCCTCGGGGATGTCGAACGGCGCGCGGTTGGTCTCCGCCGTGATGCCGATGAAGAAGATGAGCGCCGCCACGGGCTCGTAGAGCGCGTACGGCACGTGCTGGCCGGAGACGATCTCGTTGAGGTCGAGCGTCTGGGCGATCAGCACCACCGCCAGGGCCGAGAGCAGCACCGGGATCTCGTAGGCCACCACCTGCGCGACCGAGCGCATCCCGCCCAGCACGGCGTACTTGTTGTTCGACGACCAGCCCGCCATGAAGATGGCGATCACCGTGATCCCCGAGAGCACCACCACCACCGCCAGGCCGTTGGGCATCTCGGCGAACGCGCTGGCGTCGCCCAGCGGCACCAGCGAGGCGAGGCAGATCGTGGGGATGAAGATCAGGATCGGCGCGAACAGGAAGGTGAAGCGGTCGGTGGCGAGCGGCGTCACGAGCTGCTTGGAGAGCAGCTTGAGCATGTCGGCGATGGTCTGCAGCGCGCCGTGCGGGCCCACTTCCATCGGTCCCAGGCGGCGCTGCGCGTGCGCCGACACCTTGCGCTCGAGCCAGATGAGGAACAGCACGTTGAACGTGAGGTAGAGCAGGATGCCGCCGGCGCCCAGGAGCAGCGTGGCGCCGAAGTCGCCGATGAGCCGCGCGAGGAGGCCGTGCAGGGCGCTCACCGGTCCACCTCCGGCATCACGAGGTCCACGCTGCCGAGCACGGCCACCGCGTCGGCCACCATGTGGCCCGGCATCACGTCCGCGAGCACCGCGAGGTTGGGATACGACGGCGTCCGGAACTTGGCGCGGTAGGGCTCGGTGCCGCCCTCGGAGACCAGCAGGATCCCGTAGTGGCCGCGCGCGCTCTCGACGGCGTAGTACTGCGTTCCCGCCGGGAGCTTCAGGCGCTTCTTCACGCCGATCGAGTCGGGGTTGAGGATGGGCCCCGCGGGGAGCTGGTCCAGTGCCTGCTCGATGATCCGGACGCTCTGCCGCATCTCGAGCACGCGCACCATGTAGCGGGCGAACACGTCGCCCTCGGTGCGGGTCGGGACGTCGAAGGCGAAGCGCGGGTAGGCGCCGTACGGCTCCGCCTTGCGCACGTCGTAGGCGACGCCGGAGCCGCGCAGCGAGGGCCCGGTGACGCCGTACGACAGGCACAGGTCGCGCGAGAGCACGCCCACGCCCTTGGCGCGGTTCACGAAGATGACGTTGTCCTCGATGAGCCCCTCGTACTCGTCCCAGCGGGCCCGCAGCTTGGCGATCACCTCGCGCGCGCGGCGCGGGAAGTCGGCGTCGAGGTCCCGGCTCAGCCCGCCGAAGCGGCCCGTGCAGTAGGTGAGCCGCGAGCCCGTGACCGACTCGAGGAGGAACAGGATGGCCTCGCGGTCGTCCCATGCGTACAGGAACGGCGTGGCGGCGCCGAGGTCGAGGAGGAAGGCGCCGATCCACAGCAGGTGCGACGCGACGCGGTTGAGCTCCGCCAGGATCACCCGCGCGACGAGCGCCCGCTCGGGCACCTGGATGCCCGCCATCTTCTCGACCGCCTCGACCCACGCGAAGTTGTAGATGATCCCCGACAGGTAGTCCTGCCGCGACGTGTTCGGCAGGAACTGCGCGTAGGTGCGGTTCTCCGCCATCTTCTCGTGCGCGCGGTGCGAGTACCCGATCACCGGCTCCGCGGCCACGATCTCCTCGCCCCGGAGCGTGAGCTTCATCCGCAGCACGCCGTGGGTGGACGGGTGCTGCGGTCCCATGTTCAGGACGTAGGTGTCGAGCGCGTCAGGAACGGGCGGGTTCGTCATCGGACGCGGCGGGCGCGGTGAGGCTGTCGTCGAACTCGGAGGGCGGGGGCGCGGTGAAGCTCTTGAGGAGCGGCCGCCACGCCGTGCCCTCGGGCAGCAGCAGCCACGTGAGGTTGGGATGGCCGTCGAAGACGACGCCGAACAGCTCCCACGCCTCGCGCTCGTTCCAGTCGGCGGCGCCGAAGATGCCGCTCACGCTCGGCACGCTCCGGCCGGCCGGCGCCCAGACGCGCCAGGCCACGCGCGCGGCGGGCGGGCCCTCGAACCGGTTGAACGTGTAGACGAGCTCGAAGGCGCCGTGCGCGGCCAGCCGGTCCACGCAGGTGAGGGACTCGAAGAAGTAGCCCGCTTCGCGCACCAGCCGGCACGCGTCCGGCAGGCGCTCGGGCGCGATCCACCGCACCTCGGCCGCACCGGCCAGGGGGTGCTCGATGGGCGCGGCGACCGCCCAGCCGGCCCGCTCGGCGGCCAGCGCGACCTCAGCCGGCGCGCTCAAGCCGCTGTCCCTTGATCTTCTCCTGGAGCTTCAGGATGCCGGCGATCAGCGCCTCGGGCCGCGGCGGGCAGCCGGGCACGTGCACGTCGATCGGCATGAACTTCTCCGCGCCTTCCGAGATCGCGTATTCGCCGGGGTACTTGAACGGGCCGCCGGAGATCGTGCAGCCGCCCATCGCGATCGCCCACTTCGGGCCGGGCATCTGGTCCCACAGCGTGCGGATCACCGGCGCCATCTTCCGCGAGATCGTGCCCGCGAGGATCATCAGGTCCGCCTGGCGCGGCGAGGGCCGGAACAGCCCGACACCGAAGCGGTCCAGGTCGTAGCGCGAGGCGCCCGCCGCCATCATCTCGATGGCGCAGCACGCCAGCCCGAACGTGAGCGGCCAGAGGGAATTCGCGCGCGCGAGGTTCAGGACGTCCTCGACCATCGCCAGCCGCACCCACGGCGACGCGTCCTCGGCGAGCCGCTCCAGCGCGCGGTCGGTGGGCGCCGCGCCCGGCAGGACGCGCGCGGGAGCGGCGGGCGGCACGGCGGCCGCGCCCGGCTCGGGGCCTTCCGGCGGCGTCAATCCCACCGGAACACGCCCGTGCGCCACGAGTAGACGACGGCCACCGCCAGGACCGCGACGAACACCACGATCTCCACCAGGGACTGCCACGTGTGCAGCGTGCGGTACACCACCGCCACCGGCAGCAGGTAGATCACGTCCACCGCGACCGCGAGGTAGAGCAGCGCGTACAGGTAGTAGGCGAGGGAGAACTGGCGCCACGCGCCCCGCTCGGGGACGATGCCGCTCTCGTACGTCTTGTAGGTGTCCTCACCCCGGCCGCGCGGCGCGATGAAATGCGGCACCGCGACCGAGATCATGCCGAACACGAGCCCGAGACCCAGGAACGCGAGGACGAAGCGGTACTGGTGGATGGTCGAAGCGTCCATGTCTCCCTGACACCTGGGGAGCGACGGGCGGCGAGACAGCGTGCTGCAACAGGATGGAGCGGAAGGGGATCGAACCCTCGACCTCGTGGTTGCAAACCACGCGCTCTCCCAACTGAGCTACCGCCCCGCCGGATAGCCGTCGCAATGTACCTAAGCCGAGTAGTTCACTCAAGCAATTTGCGTACCGCGGGAGTGCGAGCGGGGACGAAGCGGAGGTCTACGGCCTCACGACCTGGAGCACGACGCCCAGCGTGGTGTCGGCGCCGTACCGGCTGTTGGCCAGCGCGACGGCGCGTACGCTGTAGCCCGCGACGCTGCGGGCGTCGCTGACGCGGATGCGGGCGAGGTCGCCGGCCAGCAGCCCGCTTCCGGCCGGCGCCACGACGATCACGTAGGTCGTGTCGCCGTCCGACGACGAGTCGGCGAAGACCCGGTAGGAGGCGCCGGGCGGCACGGCCACGCCGTGCACGGGTCCGGTCACAACGAACTGGATGCCGCGCTCGGTGGGGCGCGGCGTCTGCAGCCGCACCGCCAGCTCCCCGCCGACCGGACCGTCGTTCCGGCAGGCGGCGCCCAGCACGGCGACGGCCGCGAGCACGAGCGCGCGCCTCATCGCCGCACCTTCGCGAGCAGCCGGGCCGCCTGCGGCGTCAGCACGCCCGGGTTGCGGTCCAGCCACGCCACGAAATCGCCCAGGTCGAGCGTTCCGTTGTTGTTGCCCAGGCCGTCCAGCACGACCAGCTGGCCCGCGGTGAGCGAGCTGTGACCGGTGAGCAGCTGGTTCACGACGTCCGCGCTGCCGGCGAACGTCGCCACCAGCGAGTACGAGCGCGACGCCTTGAGCGCGAGCACCTGCGAGCCGGTGACCGTGTCCACGCTCCAGCCGACGAACGCCGAGCCCGCCGCGGGCACCGGCGTCAGCGTGACGCTGTCGCCTTCGGTCAGGAAGCTGCCCACCGACGGCTCGAGGGTCCGCGTGGCGGCAACGCTGCCGGCACCGAGGACCGTGACCCGGAACAGGTACCGGCGATACACCTGGGCGGTGTAGGAGGCGCCCGCCGCCGCGCCGGTCACCGTGTGCTGCCGCGCCTGGCCGTCCGACCACGACGAGAACACGTACTGGGTCCTGCCGTTGACCGACACCTGCGCCGAGTCGATCGCGATCGTGTGGGTCGAGCCGTCCACGAACAGGTCGCGGAACTGGGCGGTCCGCGCGCCGTCCACGATCACCGTGGCCGTCGTGTCGGACGCCGTCACGCTCGTGACGCCGCCGAAGCTGAGGCGGAAGCTCATGGCGCCGAAGGGCGTGAGCTGCCGGATCGAGTCGATCCGGATGCCGGCGGGCACGCCCACGTCGGTCCGCGCCGCCGGCTTCGTGCCGGGTCCGAAGGCGGTGTTGCCGCTCGTGCCCGGGAACGGGTCGCCCGCGTCGCCGCGGTCGTTGCACGCCGCGGGGTAGGTGCAGTTCAGCCCCGTGTCGCCCGCCGCCTCCTCGACGGCGAGCGCGTGCGGCAGCACCGCGTTGACGTCGTTGTCGGGCAGCCGCTGGTCCATCAGCGCGGTATCGAGGTGGTAGATCATCAGCCCGGGACCCCACATCATCGAGTCCGAGCCGATCCGCTGCCGGTTCTCGACGAGGAACATCTCGTTCGGCACGGCCGCGCCCAGCGGCACGACGTACGCCGTGTCGCCGGTCTCGATGGGCGAGGCCGTGACCGTCTGGGGGGTGGCGAGCGGGACCTCGGTAATCCAGCCCAGCGTGGCCAGCGACCAGGCGCTCATGTGCGCGGGCCGGGTCGGCGTCAGCTCGTTGCCCTCCGACATCAGGTCCCACATCCCGATGCCCTCGGTGTAGTAGTTGACGTCGTAGAGATCGGGCAGGCCGAACAGGTGGCCCGTCTCGTGGGTGACCGTGCCGATCGGCGCGAGGGCGCCCGGATCGCAGCCCGAGCTGCCTCCCTGCCCTCCCTGGATGATGTAGTCGTCGATCACGACGGGGTGCCCGTTGATCGTGTCCTTCGTCGTGTCGGGACCGACGCCCCAGCCCGTGAGGGACCAGCGGTGCGCCCAAATGCTGTTCGAGGCCGGACCGTAGACGAGGTAGCACTCGGCACCGACCTGCGGATCGAGGATCACGACCGCGGGCACGATCCCGGTCGCGGAATCCGCGAACGCGGAGAAGTCCACCGTCGAGTCCGCGTGCCGCACCAGCTCCTGGATCAGCGTGGTCACGCCGCCGGGGCAGAAGCCCCGGCAGCTCGAGCCTCCCGAGTAGAACGTGTCCGTCTGGGAGACGCGGATCGGCGGCAGGACGGTGCCGGTGACCGTGAGCCGGCCGCCGGAGATCTCCCGGTAGTAGGTCGTGATGGAGTAGGGCGGCGCCGGTGTCGTGCCCCAGAACTCGGCGGCCACGTTCGACGGATCCTGCAGCGCACTGTCGGTGGCGCTCGTGTTCTTGAAGAGCGGCAGGAACGTCGGGTAGCGGAGCACGCCGCCTACGGCCGTGGCGGACGCGGCCGGTGCGGAGAGCGCCATGCGCCGGTTGAGTTGGCCCCAGGCGCCGGCGGCCCGCAGCGCCTGCCGGTTGAGGCGCACCTGCCGCGCCCGCGCCAGCCAGCCGTGCTTGAACTCGAAGGCCCCGGGCCGGCTCGCCATCCGGTAGAAGCCGGCCGGCGGCCGTGCGCCGCGGTGCGCCAGGCCCCGGCGGATCACGTCCGCGCCGCCCTGCTGCGCGCGCGCGCGTGCCGCGCCCGCCAGGCTCACGGCGGTCACGACAACCGCGATTCCCAGGACGTGCCTGCGCAGCCTCAGGCGCTCACTCCGACGTGGGGATGAGAGGCACAACCTATGGGGTCGAGCGGCGGTGCGGTAGGCGGTTCGAGCGGCGTGTGACGCGGCTCACGCCGCGAGCGCGACGATCACCGCCCCGGCCAGCCCGGCGTCCAGCGCCACGGTCGCCGAGTCCACCCGGAGCACCACGGCGGGCCAGTGCCGCTCCACCTCGACCTCGACACCCGGCAGCAGCCCCAGGGCCAGCAGCTTGCGCAGGTCCGCCGGGTTCTCGGCCGCCAGGCGGCGCACGGTCCCCCGCTGACCGGGCTGCAGGCCCGCCAGGGAGTGCGACAGGAAGAAGTTCGACCCGATGGGACAGCCGTCGCAGCCCGAGGGCGCCGTCCCGCACATCGTGCACTTCATGCCCAGCCTCCCACGGCCCTCAGCAGCCAGCCCACGAGCCCGCCGACGGTGAAGGCGATGGTCGTCGCGGCCACGAGCACGCCCACGGCGACCTTGAGCCCGCGCTCCTTCTTCATCACGAGGAACTGCGCGATGCACGGAACGAACAGCGTGATGGTCACGGCCGCCGTGGTGAGTGCGGCGGGCGACAGCAGCCCCCGGTGGGCCAGGTCGTACAGGCCGGCCGCACCGAAGTCGCGGCGGAAGAAGCCGTAGAGGAACGCCGGTGCCGCCTGCGCCGGAAGCCCGATGAGGCGCACCAGGGGCACGAGCGCGGCGGTCGCCCAGCCCAGGACGCCCGTCAGGTCGCCGGCCCACAGCAGCACGCTCGCCAGCAGGAACAGGGGCAGGATCTCGGCGAAGTACCACCGGACCCGCGCGCCGGTCTTGCGCAACACGTTGGCGGGCGTCGGCCACCGCATCCGCGGCAGCTCGAGGTAGAAGCTCGGGGCGGCGCCCGGCAGGAACAGCGCCGCCAGCCGGCCCACGAGCAGGAAGACGAGCACCAGCACCAGCCCCCACACCACGACCGCGCCCGGCCACGCGCTCAGGATGCCGAGCACCACGCCGAGTTGCGCCGAACAGGGGATGGCGAGCGCGAGGAGCAGCGTCGCGATGACGCGCTCCCGGCGGGTCTCGAGCGTCCGGGTGACGAGCGTCGCCATGGTGTTGCATCCGAAGCCGAGCACGAGCGGAATCACGGCGCGGCCCGAGAGCCCGACCTTCTTCAGCGCGCGGTCGAGGAGCAGCGCTAGGCGCGGCAGGTAGCCCGAGTCCTCCAGCAGCGCGAATACGAGGAAGAACGCCGTCACGATCGGCAGCACGATGGCGAACGCGTACCGGAGGCCGAGGTTGATCAGGCCGTAGGGCCCGTTCACGAGGGCGCGGATCGTGGCCCACGGGATCAGGGCCGTGGCCGCCGCGGCCACCGGCGCGATCCAGCGGGTGAAGACGACGCGGTCGAGCCAATCCACCGCCGTCTGCGCGCCGAAGCCGCCGACGAACTTGTAGAAGCCGAGGTAGAGGACGAGCGCGACCAGCGGCAGGCCCGTCCACGGCGACATCGCCAGGCGGTCGAGCAGGCGGGCCCGCGCTTCGCCTTCGCCGGCCGGGGGCACCACGCCGTCGAGGAGCGCCAGCGCCATCCGCCGCCGCGCGGTGGCGACGGCCACCGCGAAGGACTCGGCGCCGCCCCAGCGCTGGTCCCGCGCCGCGGCGGCCTCCGCCCACGCCGGGCTCGAGCGCCGCACGATCCGCTCGCACGCCTCGTCGCCCGAGAGCGCCAGCTCCGCCCGGAGCCGGAACCCGCCGTCGCCGGCCGGACCCGCCGCCTGGGCCAGCTGCTTCACCAGCGGGCTGAAGGGCTCAGGAAGCGACCAGCCGTCCACCGGAACCTGCGCGTCGAGGGCCGCCTTCAGCAGATCCTCGATGCCCTCGCCGGTGGTCGCGACCGTCCCGACCACCGGGATACCCAGGCGCTCCGCCAGCACCGCCAGGTCCGGCTCCCGGTGCTCCCGCCGCGCCTCGTCCAGCAGGTTGCAGGCGACGACGACCGGCCGCCCGAGCGAGAGCAGCTGGAGCGTGACGGGCAGCGAGCGCTCGAGGTGCGCCGCCTCGATCACGTGGATGATGGTGTGGTCGTCGTCCGAGAGCGCCGCGCGCCGCGCCACCCGCTCCTCCTCCGAGACCGGCAGGAGCGAGTACATCCCCGGCGTGTCCATCACGTCCACGTCCCGCCCGCCCGCGACGAGCCGGCCCCGCGTGATCTCGACCGACGTGCCAGGGTAGTTCGAGACGACCGCATAGATCCCGGTCAGGCGCCCGAACAGCGCGCTCTTGCCGACGTTCGGCGCGCCAACCAGGACCAGCTTCGCCTGGCCTGCGACCGGCTCCCTGTGATCGGGACGAATGGCTGTGCTCACGAAGCTCCCAACTGAATCCCAGTCTCAGTCGCTGCATTCAGCGTGCCGAGGAGGAACCCGATGGGCAACCCCGTCCTCGGGTGAATCCCGAGGACAAAGTGCCCCAATCGGCCGTCAGTTGGTCCTATGGAACGACCGGATGGATGGCCGGGACGGTCCAGCCGATGACGAATCCGAGCGCCGCCCCGGCGACCACGTCCGTCGGGAAGTGGCGGCGCGCGACGACCCGCAGGGTGGCCGTGGCGGCCGCCGCGGTGAAGAGGGCGCCGATCTGGAGCTTGTGGTTGCCGGCGATGCCCCGCCGGTGCAGGACGGAGGCGTAGGCCGCGGCCGCCGCGAAGGCGATGCTCGAGTGCTCCGAGGGCATGGACCGGCCGTCCTCGGGCGCCACGGGCCCCGTCGCCGTCGGCGAATAGAGGAAAGGTCGCGGCCGGTGGAAGAGCACCTGGGTCCAGGAAGTGACGGCGGCCGTCGTCGTCAGGGCCTGGGCGATCACGGTGGCGTCCTCGGCGAAGGCGGCGAAAGCCTCCCCCTTTCTCGACGACGCGAGGAAGGCCGCCCCCAGCAGCGCCTCGAGGCCGAGCGTGCCGTTGCTCAGCGTGGCGGGCCCGCTGCGCGCCGGTCCCACGGTGCCGCGGTCGACGGACCAGAGCGTCGCGGGGTCGCATGGCGCGCAGGTTGCGTGGGGGAAGGAGCCGGGCCAGATCATCGGCACTAGGGCGGCCGAGAGGCCCGCGGCCACGACCACCCCGTCCGTCCACGGGTGGATGCGGAAGCGCACGGAGGGCTGCTGCGCCCGCCCGGCGAGGGGCAGGATCGGCACCAGGGAAACGGCGAATGTCAAGGCGCGCCGCAACTTGCCTCCTGCGGTGGACGACGGTACAATGCGAGCTTCGTGTTTCAGGGAGGAGCGGGTGGCCACGACCCAGGTCGCGCAGAACATAGCGCTATTCGAGAAGTGCAAGAACTTCACGAAAGCCAAGGAAGCCCAAGCTGCCGGGCTTTACCCCTATTTCACGCCGATCTCGGAGTCCGAGGATACGGTGGTGAAGATCGGGGGCAAGAGCAAGGTCATGATGGGGTCCAACAACTACCTGGGCCTCACTCACCACCCCAAGGTCCTCGAGGCCGCCCGCCAGGCGCTGGAGCGCTACGGGTCGGGGTGCACGGGCAGCCGGTTCCTGAACGGCACGCTGGACCTGCACGAGACGCTGGAGACCAAGCTCGCCCAGTTCGTGGGCAAGGAAGCGGCGCTGGTGCTCTCGACCGGCTACCAGGCCAACCTCGGCCTGGTCTCCGGCCTCGTGGGGCGCGGCGAGATCGTCTACCTGGACAAGCTGGACCACGCCTCGATCGTGGATGGGGCGAAGCTCTCCTTCGGTGACGTGGTGCGGTTCAACCACGGCGACCTGGCGGGGCTGGAGCGGATGCTGGCGCGGGACAACCGGCCCAAGGGCGCGATGATCATCGTGGACGGCATCTACTCCATGGAAGGCGACATCGCCGACGTGCCCAGGCTGGCGCAGCTGGCGCACACGTACGGGGCCGCGCTGGCGGTGGACGACGCGCACTCGGTCGGCGTGCTGGGCGCGACGGGCGCGGGCACGGCCGAGCACTTCGGCATGACCGACGAGGTGGACCTCATCGTCGGGACGTTCTCGAAGTCGCTGGCGTCCATCGGCGGCTTCGTGGCCGGCCAGGAGTACGTGATCCATTTCCTGAAGCACCACGCGCGGCCGTTGATCTTCTCCGCCGCCCTCCCGCCGTCGAACACGGCGGGCGTGCTCGCGGCGCTGGAGGTGCTGCAGGCCGAGCCCGAGCGCCGGGAGACGCTGTGGGCCAACACCAAGATCCTGGCCGACGGGCTGCGGGCCCTGGGCTACGATCTCGGGCCGAGCGTGACGCCGATCATTCCCGTGCTGGTCGGCGAGATGGACAGGACCTTCCTCTTCTGGCGGAAGCTGTTCGACGTCGGCGTCTTCACGAACCCGGTGGTGCCGCCGGCCGTGCCGGCGTCGCAGTGCCGGTTGCGGGCCAGCCTGATGGCGACGCACACGCCGCAGCAGATCGAGTTCGCGCTCGACGCGTTCGCGGCCGTCGGCCGGCAGTTGGGAGTGATCCACTGACCGGTGGCACGGTGTCCGTGAGGCCGGTCGCCTCGGCGGCCGACCTCCGGGCGTTCGTCGATTTTCCCTACCGACACTACCGCGGCGATGCCCTCTGGGTGCCGCCGTTGCGGCGCGACGTCGCCACCCTCGTCTCGCGCACCGAGAATCCCTTCTTCGAGCACGCCGAGGCGGCCTACTTCCTGGCCGTCGCGGACGGCGGGCGCCCGGCGGGCCGGATTGCCGCCATCAAGAACGACGCCCACGGCCGGGCCCATCCCGAGGAAGCCGGCGTCGGCTTCTTCGGGCTGTTCGAGTCGGTGGACGACCAGGCCGTCGCGGAGGCGCTGTTCACGGCGGCCGGCTCGTGGCTGAAGGACCGCGGCCTGACGGTGATGCGCGGCCCGATGAACCTCTCCACCAACGACGACTGCGGCCTGCTGGTGGACGGCTTCGGCACGCCGCCCGTCGTGATGATGCCGCACAACCCGCCCTACTACGTCGGGCTCGTCGAGCGCGCCGGTTTCGCCAAGGCGATGGACCTGCTGGCGTACGAGGGCGGCCCGGACGGCATTCCCCAGCGGCTCACCGAGGCGGCGCCGAAGCTGGCCGAGCGCTACCGGATCGCGCTCCGCCCCCTGGACATCAAGCGCTTCTGGAGCGAGGTGGAGCAGGTCAAGCTGCTCTACAACCAGGCCTGGGAGAAGAACTGGGGCTTCATCCCGATGACCGACGCGGAGATGAACCACCTGGCCAAGCAGCTGAAGCCGGTG
>DATKNX010000231.1:0-2481 GCA_035541085.1 Gemmatimonadales bacterium
TCGTTCGCGCCCCTGGCGGGGCACCTCGGGGGCGTGCGGGCCGTGGTGGCCTACGGCGAGGCCGCGCCGCTGATCGAGCGCGACCTCAAGGGCGCCGCGACCGTGCTGAGGGGCGGCGACTTCGAGGACGTCCTCGCCCGCGCGCGCACGCTCGCGACGCGCGGCGACGCCGTGCTCCTGGCGCCGGCGTGCACGAGCTTCGACATGTTCCACAACGCCGAAGAGCGCGGCCGCCGGTTCCGCGCCATCGTCGAGGCCTGGTAGTGGCGCCGCGCGAGCGGTGGCTCGGCTGGGAGGCGCGGCTGCTGCTCATCATCACGGCCGTGCTGGTCGTCTTCGGGCTGGTGTCGGTCTACGGCGCCTCGTCGGCGCTCCTGGAGCGCGGGCAGCCGGTCGGGATGTCGCTGGCCCTGGTGCAGGCCGTGGGCGCGGCGGTGGGCGGCATCCTCCTGATCGTGGCGTGGCGCCTCGACATCTCCCGGCTGCAGAAGCTCGCCTGGCCCCTGATGCTCGCGACGCTCTTCCTCCTGGTGGTGCTGCTGCTGCCGTTCACGCACGCCATCGCTCCGCGCGTCAACGGCTCGCGCCGCTGGCTCCGGCTCGGCGTGTCGTTCCAGGTCTCGGAGGCCGCCAAGCTCGTCGTCGTGATCTGGACGGCGATGCTGTGCGCGAAGAAGGGCAAGGACTTGGGCCACTTCAGCAAGGGGCTCGTGCCCGTCCTGACCATCGTGGCGCCCATGGCGCTGCTGGTGCTGGCCGAGCCCGACCTCTCGACCGCGGTCGTGCTCGTCTTCCTCGCCATGATCGTCCTGTTCGCGGCCGGCGCGCGCATCGGCCATTTCATCCTCCTGGGCGCCGTCGCGGTCCCGTTCGTCTACGACCGCATCCAGCACGTGCAGTACCGGATCCTCAGGATGACGGCGTTCCTCGATCCCGGCGCGGACCGCCTCGCCAGCGGCTACCAGATCAACCAGTCGCTGATCGGCCTCGGGGCGGGGAAGGTCCTCGGCGTCGGCTTCGGCCAGGGCCAGCAGAAGCTCGGCTTCCTGCCGTATCCCTACTCCGACTTCATCTTCGCCACGATCGGCGAGGAGTGGGGCTTCGTCGGCGTCGTCTTCCTCGTCGTGCTGTACTCGGCGTGGCTGTTCCTCGCGCTGCGCCTCGCGCGCTCGGCGAGCGACCCGTTCCTGCAGTACCTCGGCGTGGGGCTCGCGGCGATGATCGGCGTGGACGCCTTCCTGCACATGGGCGTCGGCCTCGCGCTCGTGCCCACCACGGGCCTCGTGCTGCCGTTCATCTCCTACGGGCGCTCGAGCCTGATCGTCGCCCTGATCGCGACCGGCTTCATCCTCAATCTCGGCACGAAACGCCGGGCGATCGCGCGGTAGCCAGCCCGTCGCGGCGAGCCGGGGCGGCCGCGACATACAGGACCGGACCAGTCCGTATTCGCGTTCCGCAGGGCGACTCCCGCCTGACGCCCGACTGACGGCCGCCTAACGCTCGCCCCCTAGCATCCGGACACGCTCGGCGGCGATCGGCGCCGCTCCGCGCCTTCTCCAACCGGACGGACTCGATGCGACGTGCCTGGGTGGCCATCGCGGCGCTTGCCCTTGGTGCCGGCGCCGCTCGCGCGCAGGACTCCCTGCCGGCCGAGCTGCAGCAGACGCGCAACCTCGTCGCCGCCGGGAAGATCGAGGACGCGATCCACGTCGCCCAGACGTACACGCAACACCACCCGCGCGAGGAGCGCGGCTTCCTGGTGCTGGGCGACGCGTGGATGAAGCACATGCCCAACGGGCGGTTCAAGGCGGCGGAGGCCTACCAGAAGGCGGAGAGCCTCGCGCCGCGCGATCCGGCGCCCCCGTACGCGTACGCGCAGGTCGGGCTCTGGCTGATGGGCGACGACGGCGAGCGGATGGCGGCCGAGGGGCTGGAGCGCGTGCTGGCGCTGGACCCGCTCTACAAGGACGCCTGGGAGGACTGGCTCACGGTGTTCCGCAATGCCGGCTCGCGGCGTCACATGGCGGCGCTGCTCGACCCCCATCGCGACAATCCGCTGATCCGTTCGCGGCTGGCCCTGCTCGCGATCGAGGACGAGCGCTACGACGAGGCGAACGAGCTGCTCGATTCGGCGCTGGCCACCGATTCGACGAACACGGCGTGGCTGGCGCTGCGGGCGCAGAGCGCGTTCGAGGCGGGGGACACGGCCGGCGGCTGGACGTTCTACCGCCGGGCGCTGGCGCACGCCGACCAGGACTCGACGGACGCGCTGTGGCACCAGGCGATCGGGATCGCGTGGCCGTACGAGGTGAAGCTGTGGGAGGCCGGGGTGCCGCCGGCGCGGAAGGTGGCGTGGCTGGAGAGCTTCTGGGCGCGGCGGAACCCGAACCTGTTCGCCGGCGTGAACGGCCGGGTGGCGGAGCACTTCGCGCGGCTGCGCTACGCGCGGAAGCACTACGCCCTGCTGCATCCGATGGTCTC
>DATKNX010000232.1:0-3746 GCA_035541085.1 Gemmatimonadales bacterium
TGGGCCGGGCAGAGCACCGCGCAACAGCACTCGCTGCTCTGGCTCGTGTGGTGGAGCGGCGACGCGCTCGGCGTGCTGACGGTCGCGCCGCTCCTGCTGACGTGGGTCGCGGGCCCGCCGCTCGACGGGCCGCCCCGCGCCCGGTTGATCGAGGCGACGGCACTGGCCGTGGTGCTCGGCGTCGCGCTCCGCGTGCTGTTCATCACGCCGCTCCCGTACGTGTACCTCGTGTTCCCGATCGGCGCGTGGGCCGCGCTGCGATTCGGGCCGCGGGGCGCGGCCACGGCGACGCTCGCGGTGTGCGTGGTGACGGTGTGGGACACGCTGCGCGGACAGGGCCCGTTCGTCGCGTCCTCGCCGCTCAACAACCTGTTCCTGCTCCAGGCGTTCATCGCCCTGCTCGCGGTCACGAAGCTCTCGATGGCGGCGATGCTCGCCGAGCGGCAGGGCGTGCAGACCTCGCTGCGCGCGCTGTCGCGCCGGCTGCTGCACGCCCAGGAGCTGGAGCGGGTCCGGATCGCGCGCGAGCTGCACGACCAGGTGGGCCAGGCGCTGGGGGCGGCGCGCCTGCACCTCGAGCGCCTGGAGTTCGCGAGCCCGCCGGGCGGCGCGGTGGCGGAGAGCGCGGGGGCCCTGGAGCGCGCGGTGGAGCTGGTGCGCACGCTGTCGTTCGAGCTGCGGCCGGCGGTGCTGGACGAGCTGGACCTGGCAGCCGCCGTCCGCTCGTACGCGGGCCGGCTCGTGGAGCGGGCCGGCCTCGAGCTGCGGCTGGAGATCGAGGAGCTGCGCGCGCCGGCGGACAAGGACGTCGAGGTCGTGTGCTTCCGCATCCTGCAGGAGGCGCTCGCGAACGTGATCGTCCATGCGCGCGCCGACCGCGTGCTCGTGGCGCTGCGCGCCGACCGCCGCGTGCTCCGGCTCGAGGTCCGGGACGACGGCGTGGGCTTCGTGCCGGCGCCGCGCGAGCCCGCCGGCCAGCGCCTCGGGCTGCTGGGCATGAGCGAGCGCGCGAGCGCCGTCGGCGGCGAGGTACGGGTGCAGTCGCGCCCCGGCGTGGGGACCGCCGTCACCGCGCGCCTGCCGCTCCGGGGCGGGCACGGAGGCCTCGCGTGAGCCCGCCGATCCGCGTGCTGCTCGTGGACGATCACGCCCTCGTGCGCTCGGGCCTCCACGCGCTGCTCGACACGCTGCCGGACGTGCGGGTCGTGGGCGAGGCGGGCAGCGGCCGTGACGCCCTGCGCGAGATCGCCGCCCACGCGCCCGACGTCGTGCTGATGGACGTCACGATGCCCGACATGAACGGCCTCTCGGCCACCGAGCGCGTGGTGCGCGAGCACCCGCAGGTCGCGGTGCTCATCGTCTCGATGCACGCCGACCCGGAGTTCGTCTCGCGCGCGCTGCGCTCGGGCGCGCGCGGCTACCTGCTCAAGGACGCGAGCCGCGGCGAGCTGGAGCTGGCCGTCCGCTCCGTGGCGCGCGGCGACACCTACCTCAGCCCGTCTGCCGCCCGGTCCGTCGTGACCGAGTACGTCGCGCGTACCGGCACGCCGGATGCCACGTTCGACCGCCTCTCGCCGCGCCAGCGCGAGGTCCTCCAGCTCATCGCGGAGGGGCATACGACGAAGGAGGTCGCCGTCCGCCTCGGCGTGAGCGTCAAGACCGCCGAGACGCATCGCGCGCTCCTGATGAAGCGCCTGGCAGTCCACGACGTCGCCGGCCTGGTCCGGTACGCCATCCGCCTCGGGGTCGCCACCGCCGGCCCCTAGACGCCTCTCCGGTGGACCCGCCCCCCGATCTCAGCGTCATTCCCGATGGCGCGCTCCGCTGCGCACACCAGGTTGTCGGGTGTTCTGCCGATGGCGCCTCTGGCGCCAGTCGATAGCCTTCATGCGCGCAATGTCGCGACTCACAAGCCGCCGCAGACCCGGCAAGGGGGCCCGTGCCGAGGGCTCGCCCCGAGGTTCGACGTCCGACGGCTCGAAGCTGGATGCCGCGGTGAGAGCGTCCGGCCTGCTCGCGTCGTTGCCCGACCCCACGCTGATCATCGGCAAGGACGGCCGCATCGTCGCGGCCAGCCGGGGCGCGGAAACCCTGTTCGGCTACTCGCAGGAGGAGTGGATCGGCCTTCCGCTGAACGAGCTCGTTCCCACCCGCTTCCGCCGCTGGCACGCCGGCCTGCACGCCGCCTACGCGGCGCACCCGGTCGCGCGCGCCATGGGCGCCGGCCTCGTGCTGACGGCGCTGCGCAAGAACGGCAGCGAGTTCCCGGCCGAGATCAGCCTGGCCCCGCTCGCGAGCGACGGCGTGACGGTCGCGATCGCCGCGATCCGCGACCTCACGGCGCGCAACAGGGCGAACGAGGAGCGCGAGCGGGACCGCCGCCGCTTCCTCGAGCGCGTCATCACCGCGCAGGACGACGAGCGGCGCCGCATCGCCCGCGAGCTGCACGACGAGGCGGGCCAGGCGCTGGCCTCGCTCATCGTGCGGCTGCGGACGCTGCAGGACGCGGGGACGCTGGGCGAGGCGAAGAACCAGGCGGCGCGGCTGCGGCGCTCGCTCGCCGACACCATCGGCGGGCTGGCGCGCCTGGCGCGCGGCCTCCACCCCAGCCTGCTCGACGACCTCGGCCTCGCGCCGGCCCTGAAGCGCCACGGCGCCGACATCGGCGAGGCGCTCGCCATCCCGGTGCGCGTCCGGATCGAGCGGCTCGGCACGCGGCGCCTGCCGCCGCCCGTCGAGACGGCCCTGTACCGCATCGCCCAGGAGGCCCTCAGCAACGTGGCGCGCCACGCCCGCGCGGCCCACGTGGACGTCACCCTGACGCGGGACGGAGCCGGCGTGCACCTGACCGTGAGCGACGACGGCCGCGGGTTCGACCCGCAGACCAGGAAGCGCGGCCGCGGCGGCCCGTCGCTCGGCCTGCTCG
This sequence comes from Gemmatimonadales bacterium, assembly GCA_035541085.1. Lineage (GTDB taxonomy): Bacteria > Gemmatimonadota > Gemmatimonadetes > Gemmatimonadales > JACORV01 > Fen-1245. The sequence continues at coordinate 2,927 of DATKNX010000232.1, forward strand.
GCATCCGCGAGCGCGCGGCCGCGCAGGGCGGCGCCGCGACCATCCGTTCGGCGGCGGGCCGGGGCACCACGGTGTCGGTGTCGCTCCCGCTGCCCGCGCGGCGCGCCGCCCGGCGCCGGCGCGCAACCCGGCGGGCGAGCGCATGACGGACAAGCTCCGGATCCTCGTCGCCGACGACCACGCGGTGTTCCGCTCGGGCCTGCGGCTCCTCCTCAACGGCCAGCCCGACATGGAGGTCGTGGCGGAGGCCGGTGACGGACGCGACGCGATCCGCAAGACCTCCGAGGCGAAACCCGACGTGGTGTTGTTCGACCTCACGATGCCGCGGACCCACGCGATGGACACCATCCGCCACGTCGCGCGCGCCCGGCCGCGGCCGAAGGTCGTGGTGCTGACGATGCACGAGCACCCGGCCTACGTGCACTCGGCCGTCGCGGCGGGCGCGGCGGGCTACGTCCTCAAGCGCGCGGCCGACACCGAGCTGCTCTCCACCATCCGCGCGGCGGGCCGCGCCGGACGCGGCGCCGTCCTGCCGCTGACCCCCCTCGCCGCTGCCGAGGAGCGCCGCCGCGCGCGGGCCGGCCGCGGCCGCGCCCTCCTCAGCCCGCGCGAGGAGCAGGTGCTGCGGTTCCTCGCCCAGGGCTACAGCAACCGCCAGATCGCGGGGCGCCTGAAGCTGAGCGTCAAGACCGTGGAGACCTTCCGCTCCCGCGTTTCGAAGAAGCTCCACCTCCGCGGCCGCGCGGCGCTGGTGCGCTACGCCCTGCGCACGGGCCTCGTGACCATCGAGAACCTGTCGCAGGACTTCGGCGCCGCCGAA
>DATKNX010000233.1:0-23109 GCA_035541085.1 Gemmatimonadales bacterium
GGGCGGATGACGAGCGGCTCGAGCCCCGACAGCCGCGTGAAGGGCGGGACGGCGGGCACGCGGCGCGGCGCCACCTCGCGCACGGCGTCGGCGATGGCGCGGATGTGCGCCGGCGTGGTGCCGCAGCAGCCGCCCACGATGTTGACGAAGCCGCTCGCGGCGAACTCGCGCAGCACGCCGGCCATCTCCTCCGGCCCCTGGTCGTAGCCGCCGAAGGCGTTGGGGAGCCCCGCGTTCGGGTGGCAGCTCACGGGCGCGTCGGCGACGCGCGAGAGCTCCTCCACGTACGGCCGCAGCTCGCGCGCGCCGAGCGCGCAGTTGAGGCCGACGCTCCACAGACCCGCGTGCCGGATCGAGTACCAGAAGGCCTCGACGGTCTGCCCCGACAGCGTGCGGCCGCTCTTGTCCGTGATGGTGCCCGACACCATCAGCGGCACGTCCCGGCCGGCGCGCTCGAGCACCTCGCGGGCGGCGAACAGCGCGGCCTTGCAATTGAGGGTGTCGAACACCGTCTCGACCATCAGCAGGTCCACGCCGCCCTCGAGCAGCGCCTCGGCCTGCTCGGCGTAGGCGGCGGCCAGCTCGTCGAACGTCACGGCCCGGAAGCCGGGGTCGTTCACGTCGGGCGAGAGCGAGGCGGTGCGGTTGGTGGGACCGAGGATGCCCGCCACGAACCGCGGCTTGTCGGGCTCCCGCGCGGTGAACTCGTCGGCGACGCGGCGCGCGAGGCGCGCCGACGCGAGGTTCAGCTCCCGCACCAGCTCCGTGGTGCGGTAGTCCGCCTGCGCGACGGCGTTCGCCGTGAAGGTGTTGGTCTCGGCGATGTCGGCGCCCGCCGCGAAGTAGGCGCGGTGGATCGCCTCGATCACGTCGGGCCGCGTGAGCGAGAGCAGCTCGCCGTTGCCCTTGAGCGGCACCGGGTGCGCGCGCAGTCGCTCGCCCCGGAAGTCGTCCTCGGCGAGGGCGTAGCTCTGGATCATCGTGCCCATCGCCCCGTCGAGCACGAGGATGCGCCGCTCGAGCGCGGCGTTCAGTTTCTCACGGCGGTCCCGGTCTGCCACGATGCGCGTTCCCGAAAATGAAAAAGGCCCGGCGGCGCTGAAAGCAGGCACCACCCGGCCGGCTTTTTAGCGGAATGTTTAACGTGGCCGCAATACGCCGCAAATCGCCACGGGATCGGTTGTGCACGCAAGCTACCACGGCGCGGGGGCGCGCGCCAGCGGCGGGCCTAGGCGGACAGGCGCCGCGCCACCTCATCCGGCGTCATCCCCGTGACCAGCACGGTCTTGCGGCGTCCCGCCGCGCCGGCCGCGAGGGCGACGGCGGAGCGCGCCAGGCCCAGGTGCCGGGCCAGGAAGCGCACCAGCTCCTCGTTCGCGGCGCCGTCCACGGGAGGCGCCGCCACGCGCACCCGGAGCCGCCCGCCCGCGACCCCGGCCAGCTCGGTCCGCGAGGCGCGGGGCGTGACGACGACGGCGAGGCGCACGCCGTCGGCCCCGGGCTCGAGCCACGGCGTCACAGGGCGCGCAGCACCCAGCCGCGTGCGAGCTCGAGCAGGAGCCACGCCACCAGCGGGGTGACGTCGACCATGCCGAACGGCGGCACGATGCGGCGCAGGGGGGCGAGCAGCCACTCGGTCGCCCAGACGAACGGGCGCATCCACGGCGTGTAGCGCGAGGCGCCGATCCACGAGCCGACGATCCGGATCACCAGCGCCAGCAGGACGAGGTTGAAGGCCCAGTTCACGACGAGCGCCAGGGCCGAGCCCGCGCCCTCGCCCGCGGCGCCGGCCAGGAGCGCGGCCTGGCCGGCCAGCCACGCCACCGCGGTGACGAGCACGATGCCGCCCACCACCGCGGCGGCGAGGAGCCACCAGGGCGCGTTCTGCGGGTTGCCGCCGGAGCGCAGCAGCCGCCGCTCGATGGGCCGGAGCAGCGGATCGGTGAGCGAACGGATCGCGCGGGCCGTGCGGCCGAAGGGATTGACGGTCCGCGCCTGCACGGCCATCGCGGCGAAGGCGCCGAGCGCGAGCGCGCCCGCCACCGCGAGCACGGCGAGGCGGAACAGGGGGACGAAGGCGGTCACGGGTGCCGGTGGGGCGCGGCGATGCGGCTCAGCTGACGCGCATCGTCTTGCGCTTCATGAAGTCCATCAGGATGAACTGGCCGAGCGTCATCGTGTTGGTGAAGTACGCCTTCCCCCGGCAGATCTCCGAGACCTTCTTCACGAAGTCCACGAGCATCCGGTCCCGCGCCAGCATGAAGGTGTTGATCATGATGTTGCTGCGCTTGCACAGCGCCACCTCGCGGAACGTGGCCTGCAGGATCTTCGGGTCGAGTCCCATCGAGTTCACGTAGACCCGGCCGTCCGGCAGCGTGAGGGCCGACGGCTTGCCGTCGGTGATCATGATGATCTGGCGCATGTCCTTGCGCTGCGCCATCAGCAGCCGGCGCGCCAGCTTGAGGCCCTCGGCCGTGTTGGTGTGGTACGGGCCGACCTGCGCGTGGGCGAGCCGGGCGAGCGGGATCTCCTCCGCGGAGTCGTGGAAGAGCACCACGCGCAGCGTGTCGCCGGGGAACTGCGTGCGGATCAGGTGCGTGAGCGCGAGGGCGACCTTCTTGGCCGGCGTGAAGCGGTCCTCGCCGTACAGGATCATCGAGTGCGAGCAGTCGAGCATCAGCACCGTGGCGGCGCTGGAGCGGTACTCCGCTTGGTGCACCATCAGGTCGCGGTACTCGAGGTTGAGCGGCACGCCGAGCCCCTCGCGCTCGATCGCCGAGAGCAGCGTCGCGATGACGTCGAGGTTCATCGTGTCGCCGAACTCGTAGGGCCGGCTCGCCGCCTCGGCCTCGACGCCGGTGGCGAGGTAGGGGGTGTCGTGACTCCCGTAGCTCGACCGGCCCACGCTCCCCAGGAGGTTGCGCAGCGCCCGGTAGCCGAGGAAGTCCACGCCCTTCTCGGTGAGGTTGAAGTGCACCTGCTGCGCCGCGGACCGGGCCTGCCCCTCCGTGCCCTCGACGATCTCCTGGCCGCCCGGCATGCGCGGCGCCTGGTCCGTCGCGAGGTAGCCCTCCTCCATCAGGCGCTGGACGATGGCGTCGAGCAGCTCGGCGAGCTGACCGCGGAGGTCCGCGTCGCGCTCGGCGTCGCCCGTGCTCTCGCCGCGCAGGACCTTGAGCATGTCGGGGGTCAGCATGCCCGAGTTCTTCAGCGCGTCGAGGATCGCGGCGCGCAGCGACTCGAGCGAGCGGTCGCCGTCCTGCTCGCCGAAGTCACCCCACAACCGCTCGCCCGGGCTCCCCGCGAAGCCCGACTGGAGCAGGAAGTCGGCGAGCTGGTCGAGCAGGTCCTGGAGGTTGACCGCATCGGCCAGCTGGGCGATGTGCTTGGAGAAGGTCGTGTAGCGCACGGGACTCCCCGTAAGCTGGCCGGGGCCCCACATTCCGGCAATGGCCGCGCCGCGCCCGTCCCGGTTCGGAGCCCTCCGGCATCGCAACTTCCGGCTGTACTTCCTCGGCCAGGGCACCAGCCTGATCGGGACCTGGATGCAGAACATCGCGCAGGGCTGGCTGGTGCTGCTCCTGACGAACTCGCCGTTCGACGTGGGCCTGGTGAGCGCGCTGGGCTCGCTGCCCATCCTGCTCGTCTCGCTGCCGGCCGGCGTGTTCGTGGATCGCGTCAACAAGCACCGGCTCGTGGTGCTGACGCAGACCCTCTCGCTGCTGCAGGCGCTGGTGCTCGCGGTCCTGCTCTGGACGCACCGCATCGCGCTGTGGCAGGTGGCGGCCATCGCCGTGTTCCTCGGCACGGTGAACGCGTTCGACACGCCGGCGCGGCAGGCGTTCGTGATCGAGATGGTCGGCCGCGAGGACCTCGGGAACGCCATCGCCCTCAACTCGTCGGTCTTCAACACGGCGCGCGTGGTGGGGCCCTCGATCGCGGGCCTGCTGATCAGCGCCGTCGGGCTGGCCTGGTGCTACTTCCTCAACGCCGTCTCGTACGTCGCGGTGATCTGGGGCCTGCTCGCGATGCGGCTGCCGCCGTTCCGCCGGCCCGAGCACCCGGGCGACGCGTGGGCGCAGTTCCGGGAGGGCGCGCGCTTCGTCAGGAGCGACCGCCGCGTCCTCGCGCTGGTGACGATGATGGCGGTGGTGAGCGTCTTCGGCTTCCCGTTTCTCGTGCTGATGCCGGTGTTCGCGCGCGACGTGCTGCGGGTGGGCGCGTCCGGCCTGGGATTCCTCTCGGCCTCGGTCGGCGCCGGCGCGGTGGTGGCGGCGCTGGGGCTCGCCGCCTCCGGCGCGCGGGTGGGGAAGGGCCGGATCCTCGTGTGGACCGGTCCGATCTACGGCGCGGCGCTGATCGGGTTCGGCGCCGCACGGGCGATGGCGCTGGCGCTGCCGGTGCTCGCCGTGGCGGGCGGCGCGATGATCCTCAACAACGCCGTGACGAACACGCTGCTGCAGACCATCGTGCCGGACGCGCTGCGCGGCCGGGTGATGGGCTTCTACGCGTTCGTGTTCCTCGGGATGGCGCCCTTCGGCGCGTTCCAGGCCGGCTGGCTGGCCGAGCAGATCGGCGCCCCGGCGACGGTGGCCATCGGCGGCACCGTGTGCGCGATCGTCTCGCTGGTGATCTGGCGGAAGGTCCCCGAGGTACCCGCGCTACAGTGATTCGGCATTCAGAAATCCAACGCTCTGTTCACCGCAGGCTCAGTCTCCGCGCCGCGTCCACGATGACGCCGGCCGCGCCTTCGTAGCCAAGCCACGCGGTGTTGACGACGACGTGGTAGTTCGAGACGTCGTCCCGCCGCCGCGCGTAGAAACGCTCCCAATAGCGCTCCCGCGCCGCGTCGGTGTCGTGCACCGCCTTGACCGCCTCCGCCTCGGAGAGGCCGAAGCGGGCGACGATCGTGGCGACGCGCGCGCCCTTCGGCGCGACGACGTAGGCGTGCACCGCCTGCGCGCGCTCGCCGGCGGTGGCGAGGTACGCGGTCGCGCCGCGGCCCACGAGCACGACGCGCCCTTGGGCGGCCGCCTCGGCGATAACGCGCTCCGTGACCCGGTGCAGCGCCTCCTCGTCGGGCTCGCCCGTGCCGGAGGCGGACGGGACGAACATCTCGGGCGCCGACACCGCGAGCGTGCGCGCCAGGCGCTCGAGCAGCGAGGGGGCGCGCTCCTCCCGGGCCGCGACCTCCTCCGGCGGCAGGCCGGCGAGCTTGGCGACCTCGCCGACGAACTCGTTGTCGATGACGGTCCAGCCGAGCGCGCCGGCGACGTGCCGGGCGACGAGGGAACCGCCCGCGCCGTACTGCCGGGTGATGGTCACGACGGACATGGCGTCAGTGGCGGGCGGCGGGGGCGGACGGTCGCACGGTGCGCACTCCGGGTGGAGGCGGTTCGAACATACCGCGCGCACCCGCGGCGCGACAGGCGGCGCGCGCCGTGCGGCGGGTCAGGCGAAGGGGCTGTTGGGCCCGGATTTCGGGTACGGCGGGCCCTGGCGTTCGGGCCGGATGCGCGTGTAGCCCGCTTCCTCGTTGCGCGCGATGCGGCGCTCGGCCGCCAGCCCTTCCAGCACGAGCTCGCACGCCGCGACCATGGTGCCCGGGTCCTTGCGCCGCGCGAGCCCCACGGTGTCCACCAGCTCGAGCAGCGCCGGGACGACGCCGAACGCCTTGAGCAGCGCGTCGGAGCGCTCCTCGTGCGCGATCTTCAGCGCGCCGCCCTCGTCGAACCAGTGCACGATGTCGTCCACGTTGGCGCCGCCCGCGCGCTCGCCGAAGGTGACGCCGGCGGCGCGGCGGATCAGCTCGCGGGCGATGGCGTCGGCGCCCTGCAGCTCGCCCTCGTACTCCAGCTCCAGCTTGCCCGTGATCGCGGTGACGGCCGCGTAGACGTCCGACACTCGGGGAACGACCGTCTTCTCCTTGTTCACCGTGGCCCGGCGCTCCGCGTTCGACACGACGTTCTCGAGCACCGAGATCGGCAGCCTCTGGCTGACGCCCGAGCGCTTGTCGATGCGCTTGTCGCCGCGCGCCTCGAACGCGACGCGCTCGACGAGCTCCGCGATGAAGTCGGGCACCACGACGGGCCGGGCCCCCCGCTCGAGCCACGCCTCCTGCTCCGTGATGGCCATGCCGAGGTCGAGCGTGCGCGGGTAGTGCGTCGAGATCTCCGAGCCGATGCGGTCCTTGAGCGGCGTGATGATCTTGCCGCGCGCGGTGTAGTCCTCGGGGTTCGCGGTGAAGACCAGCGCCACGTCCAGCGCCAGCCGGATCGGGTACCCTTTGATCTGGACGTCGCCTTCCTGCATGATGTTGAACAGGCCCACCTGGATCTTGGCCGCGAGGTCGGGCAGCTCGTTGATCGCGAACACGCCCCGGTTCGCGCGCGGCAGCAGGCCGTAGTGGATCGTCAGCTCGTCCGACAGCAGGTGCCCGCCGCGGGCCGCCTTGATCGGGTCCACGTCGCCGATGATGTCCGCGATCGTCACGTCGGGGGTCGCCAGCTTCTCCACGTAGCGCTGCCCGCGCGGCACCCAGGCCACGGGCGCGCCGTCGCCCCGCTCGTCCACCAGCTGCCGCCCGTACTTCGAGATGGGCGCGAACGGATTGTCGTTCACCTCGCTGCCCTCGAGGATCGGGATCTCCTCGTCGAGCAGGGAGACCAGGCCGCGCACGATGCGCGACTTCGCCTGCCCCCTGAGGCCCAGCAGGATGAAGTTGTGGCGCGAGAGCACCGCGTTCACCAGCTGCGGCACCACGGTGTCGTCGTAGCCGACGATGCCGGGGAAGATCGGCTGCTCCGTCTCGAGGCGGCACAGCAGGTTCTCCCGCATCTCGTCCTTGACCGTGCGCGTCCGGCGCTCCGGCGATCCCCATTCGGATTGCGCCAGGTCGCCCAGGGTACGTGGCTTGGGCATATGCGGGATATTCGTACCGCCGCGGCCCGCGTTCAAGTCCGGGAAAAATCACGACGAGTCGTGTCGGATTGGGCGCGCGTGGCGCGGCGCCGCGGCGTACTGCGTGCGGCGCGGCGCGCACGGTTCCCGGCTGGCCCGCGCGGTGGAACTCGGCGCCCCGCCGCGAGTATTGTGGGGGTCGGTGGAGGGGGTGCGGCGGCCGTCGCGGCGCGCGCCGCACGGGTGGCCGTGGAGCCCGCCCTGCCGGCGGCGGTACCCGCGAAGCTGACTCTTGGGCGCCTTCGGCGTAAGGCGTGTCGCGACAATCGCTTAAGCGGGCGGTTGCCGACTGCGGAAATTGCAAAGTGTCGCGAGCGCGGGCGCGCCGGCGGGACCGCGCTAACCCTTGACAGAAGGCGGGCTTTGGGTAGCTTAGGCGCCGGTTGAGGCCGGCGGCAGCGGCGCACGGACCTCGATTCGCGTTCCGCTGAGAGATAATTCAAGTTTAAAAGGAGATTCGATGAAGCGCTTGTTCCTGGCAGTTGCGGTCCTCGGGCTCATGGCGTGCGCCAAGAAGGAAGCGGCGCCCCCGGCCGAAACGCAGACCCCGGCTGCCGCGCCGGCTCCGGCCATGAACGACACGATGAAGCCCGCCGCGATGGCGGACACGTCGAAGATGGCCGCTCCTGCGGCGGCGCCTGCTGCGGCGCCCGCGAAGAAGGCGGAGACCCCGATGAAGAAGAAGGGCATGTAAGGGTCACCGTACTTCGACACGCGAAGACCCGGAGCGCGCTCCGGGTCTTCGTGTTTTCAGGAGCGTGAGGACGCGCGAAAGCTGGTGCCCGTGCGCTCGGCGGCCTCGGCGGCCGGGACCGGCGGGCGCCAGCCCAGCACCTGCTCGGCACGCGCCGAGCTGAAACGGTTGCTGCCGGCCAGGAACTGCACCGCCGTCGAGAGCGACAGGCCGACACCTGTGAGCGGCAGCGCCCCCAGCGCCACGTCCAGCGCGCGCGCGGCGGACCACGCGAGGCCCCGCGGGATCGGCAGCCAGCGCGGCGCGACGCCCAGGCCGGCGGCGAAGTGCCCGACGAACTCGCGCAGCGTGAGGGTACCGTCGTTGGTCACGTTGAACGGCCCGGTCACCGCGGGCCGGTCCAGGGCGGCCACGACGGCCGCCGCCACGTTGCCCGCATAGACCACCGTCATGGTGTTGTGGCCGCCGCCGACCAGCGGGACGATGCCCCGGCGGAGCATCCTGGCCACGCGCGGCGAGAAGTGCCGGTCTCCCTCGCCGTAGATCACGCAGGGCCTGAGCGCCACCGCGGCCAGGCCCGTCTCCGCGGCCACCCGCCACACGACCAGCTCGGCCTCGCGCTTCGATCGCGCGTACGGCTCGTCCGACGTGGGCGCCCGCTCGAGGTCGAACGACTCGTCGTAGCCGGGGCGCTCGGGACCGGACACGTCGCGACCGTACACGGCCACCGACGAGAGGTGGACCAGGCGGGCGCGCCGCCGCGCGGCCGCGCGCGCCACGCGCTCGGTGCCGAGCACGTTGGCCTCGTACCACGCCGGCCAGCGGCCCCCCGCGAGCACGATGGCGGCGGCGTGCACGACCGCGTCGCAGCCGTCGATCTGCCGCTCGAGGCGCGCCGCATCGGCCAGGTCGCCCGCGACGGTTTCCGCGCCCAGCCGGGCCAGCCCGGCGGCGGCGGGCTCGCTGCGGGCGAGCGCCCGCACCGCGTCGCCACGCCGGCGCAGCGCGGCGATCACGTGACGGCCGACGAGTCCCGTGCCGCCCGTGACGAAGACCCTCACGGCGACGGTCGCTCCCACGGCAGCTCGGTCACGGTCGCTTCGCTCGCGCCGCCCAGGTCCACGACGCTGCCCGGCGCGACGGAGCGCCGCAGCACGGCGAGGCCGGCCCAGGTATCCTGCGCCGGCCACCAGCAGGCGCTCGTCAGTCGGCCGGCGATCTGGCCGCCGTGCGACACGTCGGCGGGCAGCGCCGCGGGCTCGCCGCCCAAACCGAGGCCCGCCAGGTAGCGGTTGGCGTGGCCGCGGAAGTGGATGCGCGCGACGGTCTCCTGCCCCAGATAGCAGCCCTTCGTGAACGACACGCCGCCCAGCTCGTCGAGACGCACCTCCTGCGGCAGCGTCTTCTCGTCGATCTCCGCGCCGAGGCGGGGGAACCCCGCGAGGATGCGGCGCTCCTCGAGGAGAGCGGGCGACGCCGCGACGGCCCCGGCCCGGCCCAGCCGGGCGGCGAAGGCTTCCGCGTCCCCGGCCGGCACCACGCAGTCGAATCCGTCCACGCCCCGGGCCGCGACGCGCGCGACGACGGCGGAGGCGCTGTCACGCCGGAGCTCGGCCGCGCGGCCGGCCGCCGGAGGCTCGCCGTCGAGCGCCGCGGCGAGGCACCCGGCCGCGGCGGGGCCGTAGAGTCCGACCGTCGCGAAGACGGAGCTGACGTCCTCGCACTTGCACAGCCTGGGAGGGAGCGAGCGCTCGAACGTCGCCGCGACGGCGGGCGCCGCGACGGCGGGCGCTTCGACGAGGATCGCGTCGGCGAGGCGCGTGATCCACAGCGGCGCGACGATCATGCCCTTGGCCGTGAGCAGCGCGCCGAACACGTGAGATCCGTCGCCGGGCTGCGCGACGTCGCACGTCACGAGGCCCTGCAGGCAGGTGACGCGCCCGCCGCCGGTCAGGCGGAAGCGCGCCAGCTCGGGCCGCGGGACGACGACGGCACGCATGGTCAGGGCCGCGCGCTCGGCCTCACCCACGGCGTCGTGGCCGAGGAGCGGTCCGATCTCAGGCGCGCCGGGCAGGCTCGATCTCCCGCATGATGGGTTGCAGCTCCCGGGGTGCGTGGTCTTCGAACGACCGCCACTCGAGGTCGGCGTCGCCGGCGGCGCGCCCGCCGAATCCGGTGCCGAGGCGCACGATCCCGGCGCCCAGGGCGCGCGCGGCCGCCAGGCCCGGCTCGGAATCCTCGACGACGACCGCGCGCACGGTGCGAGCGTCTCCGGCGAGCCGGGCGACGGCGAGGCGGAAACCCTCGGGATCCGGCTTCCCGCGCGAGACGTCTTCCGCGCACACGACGCAGTGCACGGCGTCGGCGATGCCCGCCTCCTTCAGGCCGGCGCCGATCTCCGCGCGCAGGGCGCCGCTGACGATGCCGACCCGCGCCGTCCGGGCCGCCTCCCGAACGAACTCCCGCACGCCCGGCACAAGCGGGACGCCCGCGCGCACCGATTCGGCGTACCACTCGGCTTTGCGCGCGGCGAGCGCGCGCTCCCGCTCGGGTTCGAGCGGGCGCTCCGCGCGCCGGAACGCCACGCCGATGCAGGTCCGGTCGTCGCGGCCGAGGTAGTGGGCGAGGTACTCCTCCTCCCCCAGCTCGATCCGCTCGACCGCGAGCAGATCGCGCAGCACGGCGAAGTGGATGGGCTCGTCGTCCACGACCACGCCGTTGTAGTCCAGCAGCAGGACGTCCGCGACCGCGGCCGGCTCAACCACCGTAGGCACGGTCCAGCAGCTCGACGGGATGGCGCAGCTCCACCCCGAGGCCGGCCAGCAGGGTGCCGGCGCCGATCTGCATCAGGCAGCCGGGGTTTCCCGTGGCCACGACGTCGGGCGAGGCGGCGGCGATGGCCGCGAGTTTCGCGTCCAGCACCTCCAGCGAGAGGCCGGGCTGCAGCAGCGAGTAGATGCCGGCGCTCCCGCAGCACCGGTCGCTGCCCTCGAGCGGCACGAGCTCGAGCCCGGGGACGGCGGCCAGCACCGCGAGCGGCGCGTCGGTCACGTGCTGCGCGTGGTGCAGATGGCACGGTGCGTCGTAGGCCACGCGGAGCGGAAGCGGGCTGCCCCGGCGCGGCCCGCGCTCGGCGAGCACCTCGCTGACGTCCCTTACCCGCGCGGCGAACGCGTGCGCGCGCTCGGCCAGCGGATCCTCGGCCAGCCACTCGCCGTACGACTTCAGCATCGCGCCGCAGCCGGCGCTGTTGGTGACGATCGGCAGGCCCGGCGCCGCGGCGTCGAAGGCGAGCACGTTGGCGCGGGCGAGCGCGCGCGCCGCCTCGTCGTCGCCCGCGTGGGCGGCGAGCGCGCCGCAGCAGACCTGCCCCGCGACTTCCCGGGACGCGACCCCGTTCACGGCGAGCGCGCGCACCGTCGCATCGTGCACGTGGCGGAACAGCCCGTCCATCACACAGCCGCGGAACAGCGCCGTCTCGGCGGACGGCGCCGGGGCCGGCGTCGCGGGCGCGCGCGGGCGGCCGTCGCGGGGGCGGGTGGCGGCGAGCATCGCGAGCGCCAGCAGCGGACGCGGCGCCGAGGCGACGCTCGGCCGGCCCGCGGGGCTCGCGGCTGCGGCGGGGGCGCGCGCCAGCAGCTCTGGCAATCGCGTCAGACGCGCGGCCCGCGCCAGGCCCCAGAGCGCGCGCTGGCGCCCGGGGCGTGCCAGCAGCCACAGCCCCAGGCCGAGCGCGGCGGACCGGCCGCGGACGCCGGCGATGCGGGCGCGGGCCGCCTCGAGGGCGGGCCCGTAGACGACGCCGGAGGGGCACACGCTCTCGCAAGCGCGGCAGCCGAGGCAGCGGTCGAGGTGCAGGTCGAGCGACGGGTCGTCGGCGGCTATCTCGCGCGCCGCCAGGGCGCGCATCAGGACGATGCGGCCGCGCGGCGAATCGGCCTCGTCGGCGGTGACCTCGTACGTCGGGCACGCCGGGAGGCAGAAGCCGCAGTGCACGCAGGGCCGGAGCCCCGCCCACGCCCGTGCCGTCACGCGAGCAGCGGCGCGGCCAGGATGCCCGCGGGGTCGAAGGTGGCGTGGAGGGCGCGCGCGAGGCGCTCGACCGTGGGCGCGAGCGCGCCCCACACCCCGGTCGCGGCCAGGGTCGCGGCGTCCGCGCGCTCGACGGTCAGCGGCCACCCGCGGCGCGCCGCCTCGAGGCGGAGTCGCTGGATCGCGCGGGCGGAGCCGGCGTCCGCGCCCACGCGCACGGTGCCGCGCGGCACGGTGACGCTCGCGCCGAGCAGTCGGTCGAGGTGGTCCTCGGCGAGGGCGACCGCGGCGGGCCAGTCGCGCGGCGAGGCGCCGAGGCGCAGCACCGCGGGCCACCGTCCGACCGCCTCGCGCCACGGCGTCCAGGGGGCGTCGCCCTCCGCCTCGTGCGCCGCCGGCCGGCCGGCCGCGCGCGCGATCGTCTCGATCTCCTCAATGGCCGCGGCGCCGGTGCCGACGGCGCGCGCGGCGAGCGCCCAGCGATCGCCGTCCGCCCACCCGAGCGCCCTCGCGAGAGCGGGGCCGGCCACCTCGAGCGCGGCGGGCGTCGCACCCGCCGCGAGCGCCGACGCGGCGGCCTCAGCGGCCCACGCCCGCGTGCCGGTCCAGACCGCACTGCGATCGGCCCGCGGCCGCGCGCGAAGCCGCAGGTGCGCTTGCGCGATGACGCCGAAGGCGCCGCCCCCGCCCACGACCAGCTTGGCCAGGTCGAATCCGGCGACGTTCTTCACGACGCGGCCCCCGAGCCTCGTGACCGTGCCGTCGCCGGCCACCATCGTCAGGCCGAGCACGTGATCGCGGGCGGGGCCGAAGTGAGCCGCGAGCGGCCCGCCGGAGCCCGACGCGAGCGCGCCCCCCACGGTCCGCGAGACGGGGCCGGGCGGGTCGAAGGGGAGCCAGGCACCGCGGGCCGAGAGGGTCGCGGCGAGACGGTCGAGCGGGGTGCCGGCCCCGACGGTGACCACGAGATCGGCGGGATTGAAGTCGGAGACGGCGTCGAGCCGGGTGGTGGTCACGACTTCCACGTCGGGCGGAACGTCGGTCCACCAGCTCCCGGAGCCGCGGACGGCGAGCGCCGCGCGGCGGGCCGCGGCGTCCCTGATCGCGGCGGCGAGCGCCGCGAGGTCGGCGGGAACCGCTACGGCGGCGGCGACTGCTGCCGGCACGACTCCACCTCGGCCCGCGTGCCCGCCGTGAAGGCGCGGGCCTCCTCGATCAGGGGCCGGGCGTCCTCGGTGCGCCACCCGGCGAAGCTGCGGCGGTCTCCCTTCATCTCGAACAGCATCGCGAAGCCGCTGGGCAGCTGCTCGCGCACCATGCGGCCGAGGTCCTGCGCGGAGCGCTGGGACCGCCAGGGCTCGTCGCGCAGCCACACTTTCACGATCGCGGCCGCCATGACGCCCGGATACGCCTCCTCGATCGCGCGCCCGCCGGCGCCGCCGGCGAGGTGCTGCTCGGCCGCGGCCAGCCGCCGCTCGGCATCGGCCAGCTGCAGGTCCATCTGGGAGAGCCAGCGCGTCGGGATCGGTCCGCTCACGACGCGCTCCACGGCCGCCACTCACGGCACTGCGCCGTGGGGATGACCTTGCCAGGGTTGGCCCGCTCGTCCGGATCGAAGACGCGGCGCACCGCCGCCATCAGCCCGAGCTCGTCGGGCCCGAACACCAGCGGCATGTACGCGAGCTTGTCGAGCCCCACGCCGTGCTCGCCGGTGATGGTGCCGCCCGCCTCCACGCAGGCGCGGATGATCTCGTCGCTCGCCGCGTGCACGCGCTCGACCTCGTCGGCGTCCGCGGCGTCGAAGCTCAGGTTGGGGTGCAGGTTCCCGTCGCCGGCGTGGAACACGTTGGTCACGCGCAGCCGGTAGCGCGCACCGATCGCGGCGATGCGCTCGAGCACGTCGGGCAGGGCGGTCCGCGGCACCACGGCGTCCTGGACGACGAGGTCGGCGCTGATGCGCCCCATCGCGCCGAACGCCTTCTTCCGCCCCTGCCACAGCTTCTCCCGCTCGGCGGCGGTGCGCGCCACGCGCACGGTGCGCGCGCCCGATGCGTCGAGCAGGGCCTTCACCGCGGCGGCGTCGGCGTCCACCGCGGCCGGCTTGCCGTCGAGCTCCACGAGGAGCACCGCGGCGGCGTCGGCCGGATACCCGGCCGCGTACGCGCTCGACTCCACCATCTCGATCGCGCTCCCGTCCATCATCTCGAGGGCCGCGGGGACGATGCCGGCCGCGATGATCGCCGTCACCGCCTCGCCCGCGACGCGCAGGCTCGTGTAGTCGGCGAGCATGGTCCGCACCTCGACCGGCAGCGGCACCAGCCGCACCGTGATCGCGGTCGCGATCCCGAACATGCCCTCGCTCCCGACGAACGCGCCCACCAGGTCCGGTCCCCACGGGTCGCCGCCGGCGCTGCCGAGCTCGACGACCTCGCCCGACGGGAGGGCGACTTGGAGTGCGAGGACGTGGTTGGTGGTGACGCCGTACTTCAGGCAGTGCGGTCCGCCGGCGTTCTCCGCGACGTTGCCGCCGATCGTGCAGGCGGTCTGGCTCGAGGGATCCGGCGCGTACATCAGCCCGAACGGCGCGGCCGCCCGGCTCAAGGTGGCGTTCACGACGCCGGGCTCGACCACGGCCCGGCGGTTGGCGGGATCCACCGCGAGGATGCGGCCGAGGCGCGTGAGCGTCACCAGCACGGCGGGCGCGCTGCCCAGCGCGCCGCCGGAGAGGCCCGTGCCCGCGCCCCGCGCGACGAACGGCACGCCGCGGCGGTGCAGCGCGGCGAGGACCCGGCTCACCTCGTCCGCCGATCCGGGCAGCACGACGAGCGACGGGGTGCGGCGCAGCGTCGGCAGGCCGTCGGAGGCGAACGTCGCCAGCTCGGCCCGCTCGGTGCGCACGAAGCGCGTCCCGACGATCCCGGACAGCTCCTCAGCGAGGTCGGCGTGTTCCATGGGGATGGACAGCAATGTAGCTTCCCGGCTCTGACACCTCTAGCGACCGCGCTCGTCCTCGCCACGCTCCAGGCGGTGCAGGCGCCGGCGCTCGACCTCAGGGTCGGGGGCGCGTGGGTGCGCTGGCGCACGTTCGAGCCCGGGGCCCCGGCGGCCGCCGACCCGCTCCTGGCGCGGGCGGTGCGCTGGGACGACGCACGGCCGGGCCTCAGGGCGGGCAGCTTCGAGGTCCGCGCGAGCGGGGGGTTGCTCGTCAACCGCGTCGCGCTGGTCGAGATCGATCCCACGCTCTACCGCTTCTCCCTCGTCGCCTCGCCGGGCTTCGCGCCGCGGCCCGCGGACTTCTGGATGGCCGACAGCGCCGTGATGCTGGCCGTCAACACCGGCCTGTTCAGGCGCGACGGAACGCCGTCCGGGCTGGTGCTCGTGGACGGCGCCCGCTTCGGCAGGCGCGCTGATTGGCTCGACGCGGCCGTCGCCGTCGAGGACGGCCGGATCCGCCTGGTCGCGCCCGCGGCGCTCGACTCGCTCGGTGCCGGAGCGTCGGCATTCCAGGTCCTGCCCTGGCTCGTGCGCGCGGGCCGCGTGGCCTTCGGCGCCACCTCGGGCCTGCGCCTGTCGCGCCGGCACCGGGATCGCCGCCTGACCCTGTGCATCGGCGCGGACGGCCTCGTTCGGCTCCTCCTCAGCAACTTCGAGCTGTTCGGCGAGCCGGCGGGCACGATCCCCGTCGGCCTGACGATCGCGGAGCAGGCGACCATCGCCGCCGCGGCGGGCTGCGCCGACGCCGTGGCGCTCGACGGCGGCATCTCGGCGCAGCTGGCCGTCCGCTTCCCGCACCGCGTGCGGCGGATGCCGGGCTGGCGCGACGTGCCCCTCATGATGTTGATTCGGCCCCGATAGCCGGTGGCGACCGGTGAACCCCGGGAGGTGCACATGACGATGCATCGCGTGTCGTGGCTGGCGGCCGTGCTCCTGGCCGCCGTGCCGGCGGCGCTCTCCGCTCAGGTCGCGCTCAACGCGGTACACGGAACCTCGGCCACGAACATCTGGGTCGTGGGCGACGCGCCGGCGGCCCTGCACTGGGACGGGCAGGCGTGGAACGAGGTCCCGTTCGGCGTCCGCGCGGGCGAGCTGCGCGGGGTCTGGGCGGCCGGCGCCAACAGCGTCTACGCGGTCGGCGACGAGGGCACGGTGCTGCACTTCGACGGCGCCGCCTGGAGCCGGATGACGGTCCCGACCGACCACGACGTCGTGGCGGTCGCCGGCCGCGGCGCCGAAGTGTACGCGCTGGCCCAGTCGTCGAACGACCGCGAGGCGCCGCAGCTGCTGCGCTTCGACGGGCGTTCGTGGACCGCGACGCCGCTGCCGCTGCCGTTCCGCGCGTCGGCCCTGGCGCTCGCCGGCGGCGACGTGGTGGTGGCGGGCTTCGCCTACTTCGATCCGCAGCCCTCCGAGCGGCGCCAGGCCGGCGTCGTGGCGCGCTGGAGCGGCGGCCGCTGGAGCACCGCGGGCTGGGACGGGCAGAAGGTCGCCGACCCGGTGGCCGGCACGGCGGGCTGGACGGGCCTGACGGCCTCGGGCACGACGCTGCTGCTCTTCGGCCAGCGGGAGGACGGCACGCGGGCGATCGCGACGAGCAGCGGCGGCGCCTGGGCGATGGTTCCGCCCGCGGCCTCGGCGATGTCGCGCACCCAGGTCCACGCCGTGTTCCTGGCGGGCGACGCGACGCCGATCGCGCTCTACGAGGAGGGCGGGTTCGCCCGCTTCGCGGGCGGCCGGTGGACCGCGGTCTCGCAGCAGGCCGCGATGGCGCAGATGTACGGGCAGGTGCAGCCGGGCGCCACGCCCGAGCAGCAGCAGGCGGCGGCGGCGCGCCGGCAGCAGTTGATGGCGCAGCTGCAGGCGAACCCGATGCTGATGGCCGTGCGGATGCAGGCGTACGACCTGCAGCGCGCGCGGGGCGTGTGGGGAACGTCGGCGGCCGACTTCTACGTGGTCACGGACGAGGGGCGCATCGTCCACGTCGTGGGCGACGAGCCGGCGATCGTGTACGACACGGCGTGCGCCGACCCCTCGAGCGCGGGGATGAACCCCATCTGCCAGGCGCTGCAGGCGAAGCCGTAAGCGGCGCCGCGGCGGGACGGAAACGAAAAGGGCGCGCCGGACTCCGGCGCGCCCTTCGCGTTCGCTCCTGCGCCCCGCCTACGCGGCTCTCCAGAACCTCATCAGCGCCTGCCCGTCCGGGCACTCGCGCAGCTTCTCGAAGGCCCGTTCGCGGATCTGACGGATGCGCTCGCGCGTGACGCCCATCAGCGCCCCGATCTTCTCGAGCGTCATCGCCTCGGAGCCCTGCTCGAGGCCGTAGTAGAGGTAGAGGATCTTCCGCTCGCGCGGCGTGAGGTACTTCTGGAAGACGCGGTCGATGAACCCGCGCATCAGCTTGGAATCGGTGGTCTCTTCGATCTCGCCGCCCTCGACGCCGGCGAACCGCTCGCCCAGGGTCGCCGCGTCGCGGTCGGTGCGGTCCACCGGCGCGTCGAGCGAGACCTCGGCCGCGGTCATCCGCCGCGCCGTGCGCACGTTGTCCACCGTGTCCTCGAGCGCCCGCGCGATCTCGTTGTCCGTGGGCTCGCGGCCCAGCTCCTGGGCCAGGACCATCTCGGTGCGCGACATCTTGATGAGCTGGGCGTTCTGGTTGAGCGGAATGCGCACGCTGCGCGTCTGCTCGGCCAGCGCCTTCAGGACCGCCTGGCGCACCCACCACACCGCGTACGAGATGAACTTCACGCCCTGCTCGGGATCGAACTTCCGCACCGCCTTGAGCAGGCCCTCGTTCCCGATCGCCACCAGCTCCGACAGGTCGAGGCCGTGGCCCTGGTACTTCTTCACGTACGAGATCACGAAGCGCAAGTTCGCCGTCACCAGCCGCTCGGCCGCCGCCGGGTCGCCCTTCTGCGCGAGCCGGGCGAGCCGCCGCTCTTCGGCGGGATCGTCGATCAGCGGCAGTTTCTGGATGTCCTGCAGGTATTGGTCGAACGCTCCGGAAGCGCTCTGCCGAAAGAAACTCTTGGGCTTGCCGCGTTGACGCTCCAGCATTCGGGGCCCCTGACGAGTTCGTGTTGGCGAGGAACGCAAGGACGCGAGGTGGTGCAACGCGGGGGCCATAATAGGAGGGTCGGAAGGCGTGTCAAGCGAAAACTATTATCCACATCACTAAGTTGTTATTCTCGTGCCGGTTGTGGAGCGCCATGAACATCGAGTTATCGTCTAACACCGATAGAAGTGCCCGACGCCATCAGCAAGCTGTTGTTCTGCAATATCTTGGTTGATTGAAGGCGGCATAGTGTTACTAAGATGATGCGTTGATGTCGCTACCTGCAGGCGTCGAGCGCCGCGCGGATGTCCGTCGGATTCACCTCCACCGTCCAGGCACCGTCGGCACTGTGCGCCATCTCGCCGATCGCCGACGGCAGCGCGAAGCGCACGGCGCCGGCGCGCACCTTCTTGTCCACGCGCATCGCTTCGAGCAGGTCCTCCGTCGCGACGGAGTCGGGCACGCGGCACGGCAGCTCGAAGCGCTCGACGAGGTCGAGCACGCGGCGGTGCGTGCCGGCGCGCGCGACGCCGAGCGTCTCGGCCAGGGTGGCCTCGACCACCATGCCGATCGCGACGGCTTCGCCGTGCAGCAGCGCGTAGCCGCTCCGGGCTTCGACGGCGTGCGCGACGGTGTGCCCGAAGTTCAGGATCTGGCGGCGCCCGTGCTCGCGCTCGTCGGCCGCGACCACGGCGCCCTTGATGCGGATGCTGCGCTCGACGAGGGGCCCGAGCGCGTCGAGCACGCGCGCGAGGCAGGCGGTCGCGCCGCTGCCCACGTCGTCGGCGTACGCGGCGTCGGCCACCACGCCGTGCTTGATCGCCTCCGCGCAGCCGGCCGCGATCTGGTTCCGCGGCAGCGTGCCGAGCGTGTCGATGTCGGCGAGGACGAAGCGCGGCGCGTGGAAGGCCCCGACGAGGTTCTTGCCGGCCGGGAGGTCGACGCCGGTCTTGCCGCCCACGGACGCGTCCACCATCGCGAGCACGGTGGTGGGGACCTGGGCGTAGGGAATGCCGCGGTACAGCGTCGCCGCCACGAAGCCGCCGAGGTCGCCGGCGACGCCGCCGCCGAGCGCGACCACGGCGGCGTCGCGCCCGATGCCGCCGGCGATCATCCGGTCGCACAGGTCGGCCCACGTCTCGCGCACCTTGTTCCACTCCCCAGCCGGGAAGGGGAACAGGCGGGCGGTGAGCCCGGCCGCCTCGAGCAGCGCGAGCGTCCGCTCCCCGTACAGCGCGGCCACGCGGCTGTCGGTGACCACGGCGTAGACGTGCGCCGGACAGCGCTCGCGCAGCAGCGCCGGGAGCCGCTCGCCGACGCCGCGCCCGACGATGACGTCGTAGGACGCGTGGGGCTTCTCGCTGAGCGCGACCGGAATGGTGGTCATGAGGCGGGTGTCGGGTGTCCGGTGTCAGGTGTCCGGGAGCGGCTGCTCGGTGCCCGGGTTCTCGCGGCTTTCGGATACCCGCCACCGGACACCGGACACCGCTTCACCACGTGACGTCGGGCCGGCCCGCGCGAGCGTTCGCCTGCCGGGCTAGCACGAACAGCAGGTCGGAGAGCCGGTTCAGGTAGACGAGGATCTCGGGGGCCACCGGCTGCTCGTGCGAGAGGCGCACGGCCGCCCGCTCGGCCCGCCGGCAGACGGTGCGCGCGAGGTGCAGGGCCGCGGCGCCGGGCGAGCCCGCGGGCAGCACGAAATGGCGCAGCGGCGTGAGGCCGCGCTCGGCCTCGTCGATCACCTGCTCGAGGGCGCGGACGCGCTCGGGCCCGACGGCGAGCTTGGTCCGCTGCTCGGCGCGGAGCGCGGCGGGCTCGGGCGTGGCGAGGGCGCCGCCGATGGCGAAGAGATCGCGCTGGATCTCGGCGAGGAGCGCGTCGGCCGGACCTTCCGGTGCGGCGGCGCGGGCCACGCCGATGGCGGCGTTGGCTTCGTCCACCTCGCCGTACGCGATTACGCGCAGATGGTCCTTCGGCACGCGCGTGCCGCCCGCCAGCGACGTGTCGCCGGCGTCGCCGGTCTTGGTGTAGATCTTCACGCCGCGCAAGGTAGAGCCGAGAGACGCAGGCCGCCAGCCGCCGCCGGCCGGCGAGTCGGACAAGTGATTTGTGCGCAAGAGGTTGACAGGGTATCGCAGGTGTACGAAAATACGACAGTTCGTCCGCGTCGGCCCCATCGCGCGGCATTCGCGCACCCCAGCCCGGGTCGTCATCTCGCCCATGCCCCGTGCGGCCGGCTGCATTCGATCGCGACCCCGGTCCCGCGCCGCCCCCGTGAGGGGGGCGCTGGTGGTGTTGATGGCGGTGCTCGGATTCCGCGACGCGGCGTCTCAGGCGCTCCAGGCGCCGGAGCGGACGGTGACCTCGGTGCGCTTCCGAGGCAACCACGCCCTCGACCGGCTCACGCTCGAGGCCGCCATCGCCACGAGCGCGTCGAACTGGACGTACAGCGTGCCGCTGCTCAAGCACCTCGACCTCGGCCAGCGGCGCCTGTTCGACGAGCTGGAATTCCGGCGCGACGTGGTGCGCCTGCAGCTGCTCTACCGGCAGCACGGTTTCTACGAGGCGCGCATCGACACGACGGTCCGGCGCACGCCGACCACGGTGGCCGTGCGGTTCACGATCGACGAGGGGCCGCCGGTGCTGGTGGATTCGGTCACGGTGCAGGGCCTGGACGGGATCGTGGACGCGCGGCGCCTGGCCGCGCGGCTGCCGCTGGAGAACGGGAAGCCGCTCGACCGTGAAGCGTTCGACGCCTCGGCGGACACGATCGCGCTGGCGCTCCAGAACCAGGGCTACCCGTTCGTCGCGGTCTACCGCAACTACAGCGTGGACAACGCCACCCGCACGGCGCAGGTGGACTACGAGGTGGCGCCGGGACCGCGCGCGCGGGTCGGCGACATCGCGATCGACGGCAACCGGAGCGTCAGCGCGCGCACCATCCAGCGCTCCCTCGCCGTGCGGCGCGGCGACCGGTTTAGCCAGGACGCGCTGTACGATTCGCAGCGCAGCCTCTACCAGACGGACCTGTTCCGCTACGTGAGCGTGGGGATCGCGCCGGACTCGGTCGTGGCCGGCGCGGACTCCCTGGTGCGCGTGCAGGTGCAGGTGAACGAGGGCTCGAGGTCGCGCTTCCGGGCCGGCGTCGGGTACGGCACGATCGACTGCGTGCGCTCGCAGGCCACGTTCTCCACGGGCAACTTCATCGGCGGCGGCCTCCGGCTCGATCTCGCGGGCAAGCTCTCGAAGATCGGCGTCGGCTCGCCGACGGACTGGGGCCTGGAGAACTCCGTCTGCTCGGCCCTCGCCGACGATACGCTCTTCTCGCGGCGGATCAACTACTTCACGTCCGCCACGTTCACCCAGCCGGCGGCGCTCGGGCGCCGCAGCACGCTGACGCTCACGGCCTTCGCCGAGCGCCACTCGGAGTACAAGGCCTTCGAGCGCGACGGGATCGGCAGCTCGCTGGCGCTGGCCTACGGCCTGGGGCGCAGCGCGGTCCTGACGCTGTCCTACCAGCTGAGCTACGGGAGCACGACCGCCGATCCGGGCGTGTTCTGCGTGTACTTCGACCGCTGCGAGCAGCAGGCGGTGGACATCCTCGAGCAGCGTCACCGGCAGGCCGCGCTTTCGCTCTCGCTGATCCGCAACACGACGAACTCGCCGATCGAGCCGACCACGGGCTCCGTGCTGTCGCTCGAGGCCTCGCACGCGTCGCCGCTGGTGGGCTCCGAGCCGCTGATCTCCTACAGCAAGATCGTCGCGGAGGGCGACTGGTACGCCTCGCTGGCGCCCGGCTGGGTGTTCGCACTGCGGCTGCGGGCCGGCGCGATCCGGCCGGAGCGCTCGCTCGTCAACGACACGTCCATCGGCTACGTGCCGCCGGAGGAGCGGTTCTACGCGGGCGGCCCCGGCTCGGTGCGCGGGTTCGGCCGCAACGAGATGGGGCCGCTCGTGTACGTGGCGGACACCGTCGAGACGGACTCCGTCACCGGCGCGCCGGTGCCGGTGAACCTGCGGATCTCGCCGATCGGCAGCTACGCCATCACGCTGGCCAACGCCGAGCTGCGCACGCCGTCGCCGATCTGGCCGAGCCGGATCCGCCTCGCCGCGTTCGTGGACGCCGGCGAGCTGTGGGACGAGACCACGGGCGGACTCCTGCCCTCCGGTCTGAAGGTGACGCCCGGCGTCGGGCTCCGGGTGGGCACGCCGCTGGGGCCGCTGCGCCTCGACGTGGCCTACAACGGCTACCCGCGCCAGCAGGGCCCGCTCTACGAGGTCGTCCGGACCTCGAGCGGAGCGCCCGAGCAGCTGCGCCTGGTGCAGTCCGACTACAGCGGCCCGGCCCGGGGCGGGGGCTTCTTCCAGCGGCTCCAGTTCCAGTTCAGCGTCGGCGAGGCCTACTGATGGTGCGCCGCGCGCTGTTCGTCTCCGGGGCGCTGGTGGTGGGCGCGGTGGTGGTGTGCGCGGCCGCCGCGGCCGCCATTCTGGCGACCGCCCCCGGCCACGCGGTGGCGCGGCGGCTGCTGGTGGGCGCGCTGACGCGCGCGGTGGACGGCCGCGTCGAGATCGGCTCCCTCGGCGGGCCGCTGTGGCGCCGCGTGATCTTGGAGAACGTCGAGCTGGCCACGCCCGACGGGCGTCCGGTGATCCGGGTCGCGCGCGTGGCCGCGAGCTACTCGCTCGCGGACTTGGTGCGGGGGCGGTTCGTCGGCTGGCGCGTGGACGTCAACGGACCCGCGGTGACGCTCGAGGAGGGGACGGACGGCCACCTCAACGTCGAGCACCTGTTCAGGCTGCTGGGGCCGCACAACGGGCCGCCGGGCCGGCGCCCGCTGGTGGAGCTGCGCGACGTGCGGCTCGTACACGGCACCTTCGTGCTGCGGGAGCGGAACGCCGACGGCTCGCTGCACGAGCGGCGCTTCGCCGGCGTCGGGCTCGACCTCCCCGAGCTGCGCGTCTCCGATCCCGATTCTTCCGGCGTCGCGGCGGAGGTCCGTCACCTGGCGGTATCCGTTTCGGACCCCGCGGCCCGCGTCGCGGACGCGTCGGGCCGGGTCGTGATCGAGGGCGACTCGGTCACGTTCGATCTCCCGCGCTTGGCGCTCGGGGGCACGGCGGGTGCGGCCCGCGGCGTGGTGCGGTGGGGTGCGGGCGCCTCGCACGGGCGCGCCAAGCTGGACCTCGCCGCCAACCTGCAGCGCGCGAGCTTCGCCGACTTCCGCTGGGCCGCACCCGGTCTGCCCGCGGCCGGCGGCGGGCGCGTCGCGGTGCGTGCGCGGCTCCTGCCCGCCGGCGAGGGCAGCGCGTGGAGCTTCCGCAACGCGGACCTGCGCTCCGGCCGGAGCAGGGTGCGCGGCACCACCGAGCTCGC
>DATKNX010000234.1:0-4508 GCA_035541085.1 Gemmatimonadales bacterium
ATGGCCGCCGCGCTCGCCGCGCCCGCCTGGAGCGGCGGCGCCCTGCGCGCGCAGACCGTCGGGATCGACGCGGTGCGCCAGCCGCCGGCGCCCGATACCGGCTTCCTCCGCATGGGCACGAACGTGGCGCCGGGCGGCCACGTCATCGGCGTCAACGGCCGCTATCTCACGCGCGACGGGCGGCCCTGGCTCCCGGTGATGGGCGAGTTCCACTTCTCGCGCTATCCCGCCGACGAGTGGGAGGACGAGCTGCTCAAGATGAAGGCGGCCGGCGTCGAGATCGTCTCCACCTACATCATCTGGATCCATCACGAGGAGGTCGAGGGCGAGTTCGACTGGAGCGGGCAGCGCGACCTGCGCGCCTTCGCGGAGCTGTGCGCGAAGCACGGCCTCCTGCTCTACCCGCGCATCGGGCCGTGGTCGCACGCCGAGGTCCGCAACGGCGGCTTCCCCGACTGGCTGGTGCGGAAGGTCGGGCCGGGCCTGAGGAGCGACGACTCGACGTACCTCTCCTACGTCGCGCGCTTCTACGACCAGATCGGCCGGCAGCTCCACGGTCTTTTGTGGAAGGACGGCGGGCCCGTGATCGGCATCCAGCTCGAGAACGAGTACAACGCGCGCGGCCCGGGCCGCGGCGCCGAGCACATCCTCCGGCTCAAGCAGCTCGCGCTCGCGGCCGGCTTCGACGTGCCGCTCTACACGGTGACCGGCTGGGACAACGCCGTGCTGCCGCCCGCGGAGGTGATCCCCGTCTTCGGCGGCTACCCCGACTGGCCGTGGGACCAGTCCATCGAGCAGCTGCCGCCCAACGAGGTCTACGCGTTCCGGTTCGACAACCGCTGGTCGGGCGACCGGGACGCGCGGAGTCCCGCCGGCACGTCGCAGGACTCGCTGGCCCGCTACCCGTTCCTCGGCGCCGAGTTCGGCGGCGCCATCGAGGACACGTACCACCGGCGCCCGGTCATCTCCGCGGACGACATCGCCGCGATGCTGCCCGTGCAGCTCGGCTCGGGCATCAACCTCTACGGCTACTACCTGTTCCACGGCGGCGCGAACCCCGCCGGCAAGCTCTCGACGCTCCAGGAAAGCCAGCGCACGGGCTATCCCACCGACGTGCCCACCGTCTCCTACGATTTCCAGGCCCCGCTCGGCGAGTACGGGCAGGTGCGGGAGTCGTACCGCCGGATCAAGCTCGTGCACTACTTCCTGAACGCGTTCGGCGACCGGCTCGCGCCGATGGTCGTGCGCCGCCCGGACCGGGTGCCGCCGAGCGCCGCCGACACGACCACGCCGCGGGTCTCCGCCCGCACGCTCGGCGAGCGCGGTTTCATCTTCCTCGACAACTATGTGCGCCACTACCCGATGCCGGCGCGCAGGGCCTTCCAGGTCGAGCTGCGCCTGCCGCACGGGCGGCTCGCCGTTCCCGCCCGCCCGATCGACGTCCCGTCCGGCGCGTACTTCATCTGGCCGGTGAACTTCGACCTGGGCGGCCCGCAGCTGACGTACGCCACCGCGCAGCTCGTGACGCGGGTCGGCACCGGCGACTCCGCCGTGTACGTGTTCTTCGCCGTGCCGGGCGTCACGCCCGAGTTCGCCTTCGACGCGCGGTCCGTGCGGTCGGTCGAGGCGCCGGGCGCCACCATCGCGCGCCGGGCCGGCCGCATCTACGTGCGCTGCGCGCGGCCGGGGACCGGCGTGGCGATCGCGCTGCGCCGGAAGGCGGGCACCGCCGCCCGCATCGTGCTGCTCTCCCGCGACGAGGCGGAGAACCTCTGGCGCGGCGAGCTCGACGGCGCGGCGCGGCTCGTGCTCTCGGCGCAGGACGCGTTCTTCGAGGGCGGCCGCGTGCACCTGCGCGCGAGGGGGACGCCGGAGTTCTCCGCCGCCGTCTACCCGGCGCCGCCCGACGCCGCCGGGCTCGCCCCGCTCCGGCGCGTGGGCCCCGAGGGCCTGTTCACGCGCTACGTCGCCTCCGTCCCGATGCGCGACCTGCCGGTCGTCGTGGATTCGGTGCGCGCCGCC
This sequence comes from Gemmatimonadales bacterium, assembly GCA_035541085.1. GTDB lineage: Bacteria > Gemmatimonadota > Gemmatimonadetes > Gemmatimonadales > JACORV01 > Fen-1245. The sequence continues at coordinate 2,023 of DATKNX010000234.1, forward strand.
GACTCGATGCCGCCCGTCCCGCTCTTCAACGCGGTGACCTGGCGGCACGTTGCGATCGCGCTCGCCCCGTCCGACTCGGCGTGGGACTCCGCGGCGGTGTGGCGCGTGCAGCTCCCGGACGGCGCCGTGCGCGGCCTGGACAACGTGTTCCTGGAGATCCGCTACGAGGGCGACGTCGCGCGGCTCTACTCGGGGACCCGGCTGCTGGACGACAACTTCTACAACGGCCAGCCGTGGCGCGTCGGGCTGCACCGCTTCGAGGATGCGCTGCGCCGGGGCCCGCTCGAGCTGCGCATCCTGCCCCTGAGGAGCGCCGCGCCCATCTACCTCGAGACCACGGCCCGGCCGACGGACTTCGACGAGAAAGGCCAGGTGGCGCGGCTCGAGTCCGTGCGCGCCATCGCGCGGTACGAGGTGGTGGCGGGTGGCGCTCCCGCGGAGGGTGCGCCCCGCTAGGCTCCCGGACTACCGGGCGCGCCGCACCGCGAGCCAGGCCTTCCGCTCGCGCGCCGGCAGACGCTCGATGGCGTAGCGCAGCGCCGTGCGCGGCATCCGGGGCGCGTGGGCGCGCAGGAACCGCCTGAGCGCCTGGACGTCGCGCTTGCCGACCTCGCGCAGCATCCAGCCCACCGCCTTGTGGATCAGGTCCTCCGGATCGTCGAGCAGGGCCCTCGCGAGCCGCAGCGACGCGGCGAAGCGTCCCCGGCCGATCTCGTGGAACGTGCTCATCACGGCGACGCGGCGTCTCCAGAGATCGGGCGAGCGGGCGAGCGCGTCGCGCCGCCGCGCGGGACGGCCCTCCCAGTGGGGACCGAGGATGCGCGGGGCCGAAAGGTCCACGAGATCCCAGTTGTCGACGCTGCGCAGGTTGGCGAGGTAGAAGCGGGCCACGTCCGCGCGCCGGCGCCCGTCGCCGCGCTCGTATTGCCCGACCAGGATGAGCAGGCCGAGCAGCCGCTCCTCGTGGTACCGGGAGCGCAGCAGCTGGCGCAGCGTGCCCGCGCCGGCGTCCCGTCCCTCGGCCGCGAGGCCGCGCACCTGGGGCACCGTCAAGCCGAGGAAGACGTCGCCCTCGCCGTACTCGCCGGGACCCGTCTTGAAATAGCCCGCGAGCACCCGCGCCCGTTTCGGGTCCGCCTGGGCCCGCGCGTGGCGCTGCAGCGCGTTCGGCATCCGCGGCTCCCGGTGCGCCGCCAGCCTACCGGGCCGTGGCGAGCACCGGGAAGAGGTCCCGGAGCCCGTTGGCGGCCATCTCGACCGCGATGGCGGCCAGGAGCAGCGCCATGATGCGGGTCAGCAGGCCCGCCCCGGTCCTCCCGAGGCGCGCGCCCAACGGCGCCGCCATCCGCAGGAACATCCAGGTCAACGCGCCGATCAGGCACGCGACGGCCGCCAGCACGAGGTAGTTCACCAGCGACGCCTTGAGGTGGCCGTACACGATCATCGCGCCGATGGCGCCCGGGCCCGCGAGGATCGGCGTGGCCATCGGGATCACCGCGATGTCGGGCTTCTCGGCGGCCTCCGTGCCCGCTTCGCGCGTCTGACGCGAGGCCCCCGCGTCGGTCCGCATCATCTCGAGCGCCAGGAGCAGGAGGAGCAGCCCGCCGGCCACCCGGAAGGCGGGGATGCTCACGCCGAGGAGCGCGAGCAGCGGACCGCCCATCGCCAACGAGCCGAGGAGGATGAGCGTCATCGCGAGCGCGATGCGCCACACGGTGCGCCGGTGTTCGGCGGGCGTGTAGCTCGGCGTGATGCTGAGGTACACGGGAATCGCGCCGATCGGGTCGATCAGCACGAAGATCGCGATCGCGGCCTTCAGGTACTCGGTCAGCACGGCTCGTCTATATGAAGCGCCGCCGGCGGAACCGCCAGGGCGGGGCGCCGGAGCGCGGCGGACTTCAGGGCACGCGGGCGCTCACGACGGGCACCATCCACACGGCGTAGGCGTGCGGGTCGGTGATGTTGGCGATCATGCGGTCGAAACTCGCCACGGCCTGCTCCCGCGTGAGGCTCGTGTACTCCGCCACGGGCTCCGCGTAGCCGTCGCGCCACGCCGTGATGATGGAGGCGAACGTCTCCCGCGGCACCCGCACCGTGTCCACGACGACGTAGTCCACCATGATGTCGGTGAGCCCCTGCTCCGCCAGGATGCGGTAGCTGTGGCGCCCGACGAACAGGTCGGTGCCGGTCGCCTCGCCGAACTTCACCGGCACCTCGTGCCAGAAATCGAGCGGATCGGGCGTGCCGCGCTCGAAGTGCAGCATCCCGTAGTCCTCGGGAATCAGGTGCAGCCGCCCGCCGCGCCTGGTGACGCGCGCCAGCTCGGCCACGACGCGCTCCGCGTGCGGAATCGAGTGGACGACGTGGCGGCACACCGTCAGGTCGAAGGTGCGGTCGGGCAAGCCCGTCTCGTAGATGCTCCGGTGCTCGAAGGCGAGCCGGGGCGCGAGGCCGGCGTACCGGGCGCGCGCGAGATCGAGGTGCCC
>DATKNX010000235.1:0-5713 GCA_035541085.1 Gemmatimonadales bacterium
GTCTTCGTGCGAGTCGAGCTGCAGCACCGTGCGGTGGGTGCGGTACGGAATCAGGCGCTGGTACAGCTCGGTGACCTCGACCGGCCCGTGCAGGCGCGAGGGGTCGAGCTCGGCGACGTTCCACACGAGCCGCCGGAACAGCCGGTCGAGTTCGTCGGTAGGAGGCGGTGCGGGCAACGCCCAGGTCCCGGTTGGTGCTCGCGCCACGTTAGATTCGCCGCTTGCCCTTGTCAACCAACAGCAGGCCGGTCGCACCGGAAGCGGCGTGAGGCCGCCCGTCACCCGGAGATGCGAGATGCGGGCCACGACCCTGGTCGCCACGCTGCTCACGCTCGTCGCCTGCCCGCCGGCGCGGGCGCAGTCGCTGCTGTACCGCTCCCCGAACCTCAGCGGCGACTGGGTGCCGGATCCCGGCGTGGTGCAGTTCAACTTCCTGCACCGCTTCAACGTGAGCCCGTCGCCGGGCCACGTGGTGACCAATTTCCCCACCTTCACGCTCGCCACCGGCGTCGTCGAGAACGTGGGCGTCGGCTACCGTTTCGCCACCAAGGAGCTGACGGGGACCGCGCCCAACACCAACGAGTCGGAGCTGTTCGCGCGCTGGCGGTTCCTCGGCGGGCGCGAGGGCGGCGAGGGGTTCGCGGCGTCCGTCGCGCCGGCGTACGACTTCCGGTCGAAGAGCGTGGACGGCGAGCTGGCCGCCGACTACACGAAGGGGCTCGTCACCATTCTCGGCGCGGTGCGCGAGCTGAGCAAGCCGTTCGGCTCCTCGGGCGCCGAGACCGCGCTCGGAGGCGGCGCCGTGATCCGCTTGAGCCAGTACGTGGCGATCTCCGGCGACTACGCGAAGCTGCTGAGCGGCGACACCACGGCGGCGTGGAGCGCGGCGATCCAGGTCGAGATCCCCAATTCGCCGCACACGTTCGCGCTGGAGGTGAGCAACGTCGCGGCCAACACGTTCGAGGGCAGCTCGCGCGGCGGCAACCCGCTGTCGAAGGTTCTCTACGGCTTCGAGTTCACGATTCCCCTGCACCTGAGCCGGTTCGGCGCGTGGTTCCACTCCGGCTCCGGCCTGGCGACGGGCGTGACCGGGCCGGCCGACGCCACCGTGGAAGTGGTGTCGGTGCACTTCGCGACTGACACGGTGCGGATCCGGGCCGGGCAGGTCGTGCGCTGGGTGAACCGGGATCCGCTCGACCACTCGGTGAGCTTCGAGGTGGACGGCCCGGCCTCGGGCCCCGTTCCGGCGAAGGGCAGCTACGCCGTGCGGTTCGAGAAGCCGGGCACGTATCCGTACCACTGCACGCCGCACCCGTTCATGCGGGGCGTCGTAATCGTGCAGTGACGTGACGGGGCGCGGCGCCTAGACGTCCGCGTCGGGGTCGTACGTCGCGTACTTCCCCTTCGCGCGCTCGGCCGCGAGCCAGGTCGCGAACTCGGACGCCACGAGCCCGCCCGACGGCCGCTGGTCCGCCGCCGCGCGCGTGGCGAGGTGGTTGGCGTACTCGTTCTTGGCGTGCCCGGCGTGGCCGCGCACCCAGTGCCACGTCACGTCGTGGCGCTCGGCCACCGCCACCAGCTCCCGCCACAGCGCGAGGTTCTCGATCTCGCCCGTCTTGCGGCGCCAGCCGCGGGCCTGCCAGGCCCGCACCCACTCCCGCATGCCCTGCACGAGGTAGGTGGAGTCGGACGTGAACCGCACCTCGAAGCGGCGGCCGTTGGCGCCGAGGAGGTCCAGCGCCGCGATGGCCGACCGCAGCGCCATCCGGTTGTTCGTGGTGTCGGGCTCCGCGACGAAGTAGTCGCGCCGCTCCACCCGCCCGCCGCCGGTTCTGACCTCCACGAGGCCGCCCGCGCCCCCGGGCGTGGGCGGCTCCCGCCCGTTGCCCAGGCACGCCTCGTCGGCGTGCACGACGATCGGGCCCGCGCGTCCGTGCGACGGTGCGTCCGTGCGCCCTTCCTGTCTCAGCGCTGGATGACGACGGGGATCGCGGAGGCCTTGAGCAGCTTCTCGGCGTGCGAGCCGAGCGCCCAGGCGTGGTGCCGCCCGCCGTGGGCGCCGGCCACGAGCAGGTCCGCACGATACTGCGCGGCGAACTCCGAAACGGCGTGCACCACGTCGCCGGTGAGCCGGCGCGTCTCGAACGCCACGGGGTGCGCGGAGAGAAACGCGGCCGCCTTGGCGAGGAGCGCCTCGCCCGCCGCCGCGTCGTTCGACGCGTGGACGACGGCGAGCGGCAGGCCGAGCGCCTCCGCGTAGCGCGACGCCAACTCCAGCGCGTGGCTGCTCGTCTCGCCTCCGTCGTAGGCCACGACGGGACGCTCACAGGCCGACGGATGCCGGCCGGCGACGATCACCGGCTTCGTCGATCGCCGGATGATGTGGCTCGTCACCCGACCGAGCGAGGCACTCTCGGCGTGCAGCTCGCCCTGCCGGCCGACCACGATCGCGTCCGCGGCGCCGGCGAGCCGCAGCAGCTCGTCCTCGACGAGGCCGGTCGCGCGCACGGGCTCTCCCGCGACGCCCGCGGCCGCAACCGCCGCGGAGGCCGTCTCCAGGATGCGATTGGCGCGGTCCTCCAGCGCCTCTCGCAGGTCCACGGTGGCGGGCGCAGCGGGCACGCCCTCGGTCCAGAGCGGCCCGGCGGACTCGAACAGCGGTCCTTCGAGCAGCCGGATGTCCGTGACGGCGGCGAGTACGAGGGTGGCTTTGAAGCGCCGTCCGAGATGGATGGCGGCGTCGAGGGCCGCGTCCGCACCGGACGAGCCGTCGAGTCCTACGAGCAACCGGGCGAACATGAGGCGAGGATGCCGCTCAGGTGCCGGCGACGTCAAGCATCAGCCGTCCCAGGGCGGCTCGGCTTCCCCCCGGTCGTCGATCTGCTGGCCGTGGCGCACGTGGCGCTCGAGACACCTCGGGCAGTAATACAGGCTGTCGAGGTGGTCGTCGCGCACCAGGTCTTCCGTCGCGCCGCAATAGACACAGGCCGCACCTTCGGCCGTGATCTTGATCTCGCGCTCGTGCGTCATGGGACACCTCCTGCTGGATCCAAGATAGCTCTGCCGACCAGCGGAGGCACCTTTCGTGCCCGAACCCATTGATTCCGATGGAGTTACTAGGAATTGACCGCGCCACGGGTGACGTGGACGGTGCCCGGGGTGCCGGCGACCACGGCGCCGATCTCGGCCGCCGCGAGCGTGTGCTGCGCCCCGAGGGCGTCGAGGAGGCCGTGCGCGGCATCCGGCCGGACCGCGAGGAGTAGGCCGCCGGAGGTCTGCGCGTCGGCGAGCATGAGCCGCTCGATCTCGTCCACGCCCGGATCCCACGTGGTGTATTCGGCCGCGGCGGCCAGGTTGCGCCGCGTGCCGCCGGGGACATGCCCCGCTTCGGCGAGCCGCCGCGCACCCGCCAGCCAGGGCACCGCGTCGGCCCGGAGCTGCGCGGCGACGCCGCTCGCCCGCAGCATCGAGGCCAGGTGGCCGATCAGGCCGAAGCCCGTGACGTCGGTGGCGGCTTGCACGCCGGCCGCCCGCGCGGCGGCGGCGGCGCCTTCGTTGAGCGTGGTCATGGACTCCACGGCGGCGCGGACCGCGTCGGCGGGCGCGGCTTCCTTCTTGATCGCCGTGGCCACGATGCCGGTGCCGATGGGCTTGGTGAGCACGAGCCGGTCACCCGGCCTCGCGTTCGCGTTGGTGGTGAGGTGCGCGGGGTGGACCTCGCCCACGACCATCAGGCCGTACTTCGGCTCGGGGTCGTCGATCGTGTGCCCGCCGAGGATGAGCGCTCCGCCTCGCGCGGCCATGTCGGCGCCGCCGCGCAGCACCTCGCCGAGGACCTCGAGCGGCAGCTTCTCGCGGGGCCAGCCCACGAGGTTGAGGCACCACAGCGGCCGCCCGCCCATCGCGTAGACGTCCGACAGCGCGTTGGCCGCCGCGATCTGCCCGAAGGCGTACGGGTCGTCCACGATCGGCGTGAAGAAGTCGGTCGTGAGGATGAGGGCGCGATCCTCGGCGATGCGGACCACGGCAGCATCGTCCCGCCCGCCGGCATCCACGAGCACGGCGGCATTGGTCCCCGGAGGGACGGACGGGACGTAGCGCAGGACCTGCGCCAGCTCAGCGGGGCCGAGTTTGCAGGCTCAACCCGCGCCGTGGGAGTAGCTGGTGAGCCGGATGCGGTCGCGCGGAACGACGGGGTGGTCCGCCATGCGGCGCCTCTATGGTGAGGGGTGCTGCGGCCTGGCTTTACCCTCGGAACTCGGAACTCGGCGTCTCGCGACTGTCTCTCACGCATACTCCCGGGCGATGAGCCACGCGCGGAGCGAGACGAGCGTGCGCTCTTCCGCGTAAGGCCCGCTGCCGACCACGCCCTTGAGCGACTGCATCTTCGCCAGGCGCGGAGCGGCGAGCGCGACCGCCTCCTTGGCCTGCGGCAGCGGCACGGCGACGAGCGCATCCACGGCGTGCACGATGTCGAGGTTACGCCACGATCCGTCGGGCTTCTGGTTCAGCGCCAGGTGCTCGGAGAGAATGGGGAGCTGGCCGCGGAACGGGTGCGGCGCCCAGGCGATGGCGGCGAGCGCGCCCACGGTCAGCGTCGGCACCCACAGGCCGCCCCACGAATCCCACATCTTCGGCAGGGCGAGCAGGCTGCCGACGTGGCGCCGCACCAGCGTGCGCTCTTCCTGGCCCGCCCGCAGCACGGTCCTCAAGGCGAAGCACGAGGCCAGGAACCGGGCGCCCTGATCGGACGTGACCGCGGCGCCCGTGGGGAGCGTCAAACGCCGCACGGTGCGGCCGGACGAGCGGTACGAGAAGAAGCCGCCGATCGCGTGCTCGCACAGCTTCAGCTCGTGGCGCCGCGGCGTGCAGCCCTCGGCGAACGCCCCGTCCTTCTCCTGGCGGCCGAGGATCCAGGTCACCGTGCGGTGCACGGCCGGCGCGGCGTGCGGCGCGCCGAGGTCGAGCAGTTCCCACGCCAGCCACGCGGTCGCGACCAGGTCGCCGCCGACGCTGCCGTCGGTGCGGATGCGGGCGCGTCGCTCCTTCATCAGCGACTCCGCGAGGCGCTCGTCCTCCGGCCGCGCGGCGCCCAGGAGCCGGCGCGCCACGAACCCTTGGCGGGTCTCGCGCGTCGCGAAGTACGCGCCGGCGCGCTCGATGGCGACATGGACGGGGTTCATGGGCAGGAAAGCTACGAGGGTGTCAAGTGAGCCACCAAACGCAGAGCCCTCCGGCAACGAGATACTTGAGCAGGCACGCCAAGAAGTACCGCACGGCCCCGCCGGCCGGCGCCCCGTCGAGGCGGTGCCGCAGCCACCGGTCGGCGCTCCCGGCCAGGGCGCCCAGCAGGAGGAACAGCAGCACCCAGCCGCCGTGGCCGAGGGAGCCGAACCAGAGCGCCGCGAGGAGCGTCAGGCAGAACGCCTCGGCCGCGGCCGGCGGCCAGACGGCGCGGAGGGCGGTGGGGAACGGGATCCGGCGTTCGGGGTCCGCGGTCCGGGTAGCGGACGCTGGATCGCGCGCCGCCCAGCGCAGGGTGAGGACGGACGTCGCGGTGAAGACGACCGCGACGAGGACGAACGCGATCACCAGCGGCGTGAGGCTCATTGGCCCTTCCAGCCCGGCCCGCGCAGGGCGCGACCCGGCCGGGCGTCGGTGAGCCGGCCGTCGTCGAGCGTGAGGACGCCGTTCACCATCACGTAGCGAATGC
>DATKNX010000236.1:0-8977 GCA_035541085.1 Gemmatimonadales bacterium
TGTCGGCGGCGGTCCTGCTCCAGGTGGCGGTCTTCTGGCTGGTGGCGAGCGCGACGGGCTACCTGGCGAGCCGCGTGCGGGTGGCGGGCGCCGCGCACGAGACCCTCGAGGCCGAGCTCAGGCGGGTGCGGCTGCAGGCGACGGACATCCTGCGGCACATCGGCGCCGGCGTCCTCACGGTGGACGGCGACGGGAGCCTGGTTTACGCAAACCCCACGGCCGCCGTGCTGCTCGGCCTGCCCCTCACGGAGCTGCTGGGCCAGCCGGTGCTGGAGCAGGTGGAGCGGGTCGCGCCGGCGCTGGCCAGCGCGATCCGGCGCACCGCGAGCGACGGCCGGCGCGTCGTGCGCACGGTGGCGGAGGTGGCCCGCGACGGGCGTACCATCCCCGTCGGGTTCACGACCACGGCTGTGCGGGCCGCCGAGGGGCAGGCGCCGTCGGCGACCGCCATCTTCCAGGACATCTCCGACGCGCGCCGCATCGAGGAGCTGCGCCTGAGGACGGAGCGGCTGGAGGCCGTGGCGGAGCTCTCGGCGTCGCTCGCGCACGAGATCAAGAACCCGCTCGCCTCGATCCGCAGCGCGGTGGCGCAGCTTTCGCGGCTGGCGCCGCCCGGCGCCGACGAGCGCGTGCTCGCCGGCCTGATCGTGCGGGAGAGCGACCGGCTGTCGGCGCTCCTCACCGAGTTCCTCGACTTCTCGCGCGTCCGGGTGACGCGCTCGGTGCGGCTCGACCTGGTGGCGGTGGCGGAGCATGGCATCCGCCTCGCGCGGCAGCATCCCGAGTGCCCGCCCGGCGCGCGGATCGCGCTCGAGGCGCCGGAGGGGCCGGTGCTCGTCGAGGGCGACGAGGACCTGCTGCACCGCGTGGTGTTCAACCTCGTCCTCAACGCCGTCCAGGTCGCGCCCGTGTCGGCCGACGTCCGGGTGCGGGTGGCGCCGGCCTCGGCGGGCGACCTGCCCGGCGGGGTCGCGATGGAGTCCCCACGCCTGTTGACGGTGCGCGACTCGGGGCCGGGCGTCCCGGCGGACGTGCTGCCGCGGCTCTTCGAGCCGTTCGTCACGGCGCGGACCGGCGGCACGGGGCTCGGGCTGGCCATCGTGCTGCGCGCGGTGCAGGCGCACCGCGGGCTGATTTTCTGCGACTCGGTGCCCGGGCGCGGCACCACGTTCTCGGTATTCCTGCCGGCGCGGTTCGACGCGGAGGAGGCGGCGTGAGCGAGCGGCCCTCGCTGCTGATCGTGGACGACGAGTCGGCGATCCTCGACTCGCTGCGGATCCTGTTCAAGAACGAGGGCTTCGACGTGGCGGTGGCCCTGGGCGGGCCCGCGGCGCTCGAGGCCCTGGGGCGCGCGGCGCCCGACCTGGTGCTCACGGACGTGCGGATGCCCGCCGTCAACGGGATCGACGTGCTCGTCGCGGCGAAGGAGCACGACCCCGACCTGCCGGTCGTGCTGATGACGGCGCAGGCCGAGCTGAAGACGGCCATCGAGGGCGTCAACCGCGGGGCGTTCCACTACCTGCAGAAGCCGTTCGACAACGACGAGCTGGTCTCGATCTGCCGGCGGGCGCTGGAGAACCGGAAGCTCCGCGCCGAGAACCGGGTTCTCAAGCAGGAGATCCAGCGGCGCGAGCACGCGCCGCTCGTCAAGCCGATCGGCGTCGCGAAGCCGTTCCGCGACCTGATGCGGATGGTGGAGACCGTGGCGCCCACCGACAGCACGGTGCTGGTGCAGGGCGAGAGCGGCACGGGCAAGGAGGTCATCGCCCGGTACATCCACGCGCTCTCGACGCGCGCGCGCGGCGCGTTCTTCTCGATCAACTGCGGCGCGCTCCCCGAGGGCATCCTGGAGTCGGAGCTGTTCGGGCACGTGAAGGGATCGTTCACCGGTGCGGTGCGCGACCACGAGGGACTGTTCGCCGCCGCGGCCGGCGGGTCGTTCTTCCTCGACGAGATCGGCGAGACCACGCCGGCCACGCAGGTCAAGCTGCTGCGCGTGCTGCAGGAGCGGGAGGCGATCCCGGTCGGCGGGACGCAGCCCGTGCCCGTGGACGTGCGTCTCATCGCGGCCACGAACCGCGACCTCGAGGACGACATGAAGCAGGGGCGGTTCCGCTCCGACCTGTACTACCGCCTCAACGTCATCGCGCTCCACCTGCCGCCGCTCCGGGACCGCCGCGAGGACATCCCGCTGCTGGCCGACGCGTTCCTGCGCCGGATGGCCGCCGAGCGCGGTGAGGCGCCCAAGCGCGTGGGCGCCGACGCGCTCGAGGCCCTGCTGGCCTACGACTGGCCGGGCAACGTCCGCGAGCTGGAGAACGCGCTGGAGCGCGCGTCCACGCTGAGCAAGGGCGACGCGATCGGCGCCGCCGTGCTCCCCGCGCGCGTCACCGAACGGCCCGCGCCCACGCTGGTGAGCGAGCGGCCGGACGCGAACCCGACGCTCGACGTGGTCGAGCGGGCGTACATCACCTGGGTGCTGCAGCGCGAGGGCGGGAACAAGACGCGGGCCGCGGAGGTGCTCGGCATCGACCCCTCGACCCTGTACCGGAAGCTCGCCCGCTACGAGGAAGGGCGCTGAGGGCGCGGCGGTGACGGCCCGGGCAGCGTGGGCCGCCGGCGCTGGACTCGTGGTGGCGCTCGTGGTGGCGGAGCACCTCACCCGCTCGCTCGTGGGCGTGTTCTACGACGACGGCATCTACCTCGCGCTGGCCCGCAGCCTGGCCGAGGGCCACGGCTACCGGCTCCTCTACCTGCCGGGCGCGCCGGGCGCCGTGCACTACCCGTTCCTCTACCCGCTCTTCCTCGCTGGCCTGTGGAAGCTCGCCCCGGCCTTCCCCGGCAACGTGGCCGTGTTCAAGGCGGCGAACGCCCTGCTGCTCGGCCTCGGTGCGGCGCTCCTCGTGCCGTACCTCGACCGGCGGCTGGGGCAGCCGGCGTGGCGCGTCGCGCTCCTGGTGGCCGCCGCCGCGACGGCGCTGCCGCTCGTCACCGTGGCCACCGTGCTGTTCGCGGAACCGCTCTTCCTCGTGCTGCTGGTGGGCGCCTGCTGGGCCGGCGACGCGGCGCGCGGCGCGGCCACCCGGCGCCGGACCTGGCTGCTGGCCGCGGCGGCGGGGCTCCTGGCCGGTGCGGCGGCGCTCACGCGCTCGCTGGGCGTGACGGCGGTCGCGGCGGTCCCCCTGTCGCTGATGCTGGCGCGGCGTCCGCGCGCCGCCCTCCTCGCGCTCGCGGCGGCGGCGCTGGTGCTCGCGCCGTGGCTGCTGTGGGTCGCGCGCCACCGGGCGGACGTGGACCCCGCGCTCGTCGCCGGCTACGGCACCTACACCGACCTCCTGGCGCAGGCCGGCTGGTCCACGCTCTCGCCCGCCGGCATCGGCGACGTGCTGCGGCCCGTCGGGGCCGTGGCGCTCGCGCCGTTCGGCGGGTGGCTGCGCTTCTTCCTCGGCGTGCCGGCACTCGCGCTCGTGGCCGCCGGTTTCGGTCCGCTCCTCGCTCGCGCGCCGTCGCTGGGCTGGACGCTGCTGGCGTACGTCGCCATCGTCGTCGTGTGGCCGTACGGGCCCGACCGCTTCGTGTGGGCGGCGTGGCCCTTCCTCGCCGTCGCCTTCGTCGCGGGCGCGGGCCGCCTGCTGGAGCGGGCGCGGTCGGCCGCGCCGACGGCCGCCGCGCTCGGCCGGTGGTGCGTCGCGGCCACGGTCGCGCTCGTGGTGCTCGGCTACGGCTTCTACCAGGTCCGCGGCTACGTGCGCGGCGACGCGACGAGGCTCGTGCGGGGGATCTCCGCGACGATGAGCGACTTCCTGCCCTGGATCCGCGAGACGACGCCGCCGGACGCGGTCCTGGCCGGCGAGGACGAGGCGCTGCTGTGGCTCTACACGGGCCGGCGCGCCGTGCCGTCGGACGTGTGGCGCTACCGGGGCCGCGGCGACGAGAGCCTGGGCCCCGACTCGCTGAAGGCGTGGCTCGACCGGTCCCGCGTGAGCTACGTGCTGCTGAGCGGTCCGGGCTCCGACGCGGCGCCGACCATCAGTGCGCTGCTCGGCCGCTACCCCGGGTACCTGCACGTCGCGCGGGAGTGGCCGGGCGGCCCGATGGCGTTCGCGGTGGACCGGGCGACGCCGGTCCCCGCGCCGGCCGGAGCGGCCCGGTGAACGGCGCCGCGCCGGACGTGTCGGTGATCATGCCGTGCCTGAACGAGGCGGCCACGGTCGCCGCGTGCGTCGGCAAGGCGCGCGCGGCCCTGGAGCGCGCGGGCCTCTCGGGCGAGGTCGTGGTGGCCGACAACGGCTCCGACGACGGCTCGCCCGCCCTCGCCGAGGCGGCGGGCGCGCGGGTGGTGGCGGCGCCGGTCCGCGGCTACGGCGCGGCGTACCTGGCGGGCCTCGAGGCGGCGCGCGGCGAGTACCTCGTCCTGGGCGACGCCGACGACACGTACGACTTCGGCACGGTGCCCGAGTTCGTCGCGTCGCTGAAGGCGGGGAACGACGTCGTCCTCGGCTCCCGCTTCCGGGGCCGGATCCTGCCCGGCGCGATGCCGTGGCTGCACCGCTACGTCGGGAACCCGGTCCTGACCGGCATCCTGAGCGTGTTCTTCGGCCGGCGCATCTCCGATGCGCACTGCGGGCTGCGGGCGATGACACGCGCGGCCGGCGAGCGGATGCGCCTGAGGAGCAGCGGGATGGAGTTCGCCTCGGAGATGGTGGCGCTGGCCCTCCGCCACGGTCTCCGCGTGGCGGAGCTGCCCATCACCTACTATCCGCGGGGCGGCGAGTCCAAGCTCCGCAGCTTCCGCGACGGATGGCGCCACCTGCGCTTCATGCTGCTGCTCTCGCCGACGCCGCTGTTCCTGCTGCCGGGGCTGGCGGCGCTCGTCGTCGGGCTCGCGGGCCTCGTGGCCCTCGTGCCCGGGCCGCTCAGGATCGGCGGACTGAGCCTCGACTACCACTTCATGTTCGTCGCGAGCGCCCTCGCCATCCTCGGCGTGCAGCTCGTCGTCCTGGGCCTGGCGGCGAAGACCTACGCCCGGGGCGAGCTGTCCATCCGGGGCGACCGGTGGCTGGCGTGGCTCGACCGGCGCTTCACGCTCGAGCGCGGGCTGCTGGTGGGCCTCGGGATGGCCGCGGCGGGCCTCGGCATCAACGCCTGGATCCTCACGTCGTGGCTCGGCGCGGGCCGCGGCCAGCTGTTCGCGGTGCGGCCGGCCCTGCTGGGCCTGAGCCTCATCGTGGTCGGGGCGCAGACGGTCTTCGGCTCGTTCTTCATCAGCCTGCTGCGCGACGACCCGCGCCGGTGAGCGCGGTGCCGCGCGTCTCGGCCATCGTCCCCACCCTGAACGGCGCGGCGACGCTGCCGGCCCTCCTCGGCGCGCTCGCGCGCGAGCGCGCGGCGAACCGCGGCCTCGCGGAGATCGTGGCCATCGACTCCGGCTCGCGCGACGCCACCGTGGCGCTGCTCGCGCGCGCCGGTGCGCGGGTCCTCGACCTCGGCGGCGCGAGGTTCGGCCACGCGAGCGCGCGCAACCGCGCGGCCGCGGCCTCGACGGGCGACGTGCTGCTGTTCCTGACGCAGGACGTCGAGCCGGTCGGGGACCGGTGGCTGCCGCCGCTCCTCGAGGCGCTCGCCGACGAACGCGTGGCCGGCGTGTTCGGGCGCCAGCTGCCGCGCGGCGCGTCGCCCGAGGAGACGTTCCTGGCGCGCGTGAACTACGCGGGCCGGCCGCGGCGTCTCACGGCCGGCGATCTCGGCGCGCCGTTCGGGCCGGGCGCGACGTTCTTCTCCAACGCCTTCGGGGCGGTGCGGCGCGCCGACTGGGAGGCGGTGCCGTTCCCCGACATCGTGATGAGCGAGGACCAGGCGTGGGCGCTCGCGGTCCTCCGGGCGGGCCGCGAACTACGCTACGAGCCCCGATCGGAGGTCTACCACGGGCATCGTTTCGGCCTCGTCCGCGCGTTCCGCCGCAACTTCGACAGCGGCTCGTCGCTCGAGGCGCTCGGCCTCGCCGGCGGCGCGTGGGGCACGGGCGCGGCGCACCTCGGGCGGGAGCTGCGGTGGATCCGGGCGCAGTACGGCGTGCTCGCGCTGCCGCGCGCGCTGCTGGTGGAGACGGTGAGGATGCTGGGCTTTCAGTGCGGCCGGCTGGAGCGGCGCCTTCCTCGGCCGGCGGCGCGGGTCCTCGGCGAGGCGCCCAGGGGCTAGCGGCGCACCAGCGAGCGGAGGTGACGCCGCTCGTCGGAGGCCAGGCCGAGCGTCCAGAACGTGGCGATGAAGCCGGCGGCGGTGAGCGCGATGCCGGCGGCCGCCGCACCGAGGCCGGCGGCGGACCGCCCCGGCGCCAGCCACGCGATCGCGCCCCCCACTGCGGCGGGCAGCAGGGACGGCACGAGGGTCGCGCGGAGATACGCCCCGACGCGAATGCCCAGCTCGCGGCAGGCCGCCGCGGGCGCGACCCAGCCGTTCGTCGCGGCTCCCGCCAGCAGCGTGCCCAGCGCGACGCCCAGGACGCCCAGCGTGCGCACCAGCAGGATCGAGAGCGCGAGGTTCAGCGCGGCTTCGACCGCGCCGCCGATCGCGGGCGCCCGGTGGCGGCCCAGCCCGGCGAGCACGAGCGCCGCTCCGTGGATCGGCGTGGCGATCAGCAGCATCGTGCAGAACACCAGCAGCACCCGCTCGCCCACGAACAGCGACGGCCCGACCCACCACCCGATCACCGCGCGGCCGTAGGCGGCGAGCAGGATCGCCGCGAGCACGGTGCCCGCCATCGCGTACTTGGTCGAGCCGAGGTAGGCGCCCCGCAGGCGGTCGGATTCCTGCTGCGCACCCCACCGCGCGAAGAACGGCAGCAGCACGTCCACGCCGCTCCACAGTGCCGCCACCGCCAGCGCGTACAGCTGGAACGCGACGGCGTACGCGGCCACGCTGCCCACGCCGAGGAAGGCGCTGATCACGATGTTGTCGGTGCCCATCACGACGAGCGCCGCGATCTGCATCAGGAAGTAGTACGCCGCCGGGCGGCCGGACCGCCGCAGCACGTCCCAGCCCGCGAGGGCGGGGGTGATGCGGATCTCGGGGTGCGCGAGGCGCACCGCCACGTACAGCCCGGCGCCCGAGACGAGCGCGGCCACGAGGAATCCCTCGAGCAGCGCGTCGAGCCGGCCGCCGAGCCACAGGACGGTGGCCGCGAACGCGAGGTTGAGGACGGTGCGGGCGCTCGCCGCCAGGTTCGCGAGGTGGACCTCGCCGAGGCCGGTCAGGAGCGACTGCAGCAGGCCGGCCGCGAGCCCGAGCGCCCACCCTCCGACCACGAGGCGCCACGCCGGCGCGACCTCGGCCGCGAGTCCGGCCGGCACCCTGATGAGCGCGCGCACGAGCGGCGCCGCGGCGAAGCCGGCGGCGAGGCCGGCCAGCGCCACCGCCAGGTAGAGCATCAGGTACGTCGAGACGAACCGGCTCAGCGCCTCGCCCTCGCCGCGCGCCGCGTGATCGGCCACGTAGCGGGGCACGGTGAGTGAGCTGCCGAAGGTGAGCAGGCTGAAGTACCCGACGACCGACGTGAGCGCGGCGTAGAGCCCGTAGGTCTCGCCGCCGAGGTGCCCCAGGAGGAGCGGCACCATCACCAGCTGGATGGCCCACGTGACGCCGAGGTTCAGGTAGCCGGACCACACGCCGAGGCGGATGGCGCGCGGGACGCCGGCGCGGGGTTCGCCCTGCGGGGGGACGCTCACGCGCGCACTAGGCGGCCGGCGCGCTCCGGAAGTACGCCCGCACCAGGCCCGTCACCTCGTCGATCTCGGCGTCGGTCAGCTCGTTGAAGATCGGCAGGCAGAGGATGCGCTCGTAGACCGCCTCGGTGCGCGGCAGCGGGCGGGTGGCGAAGGAGCGGTAGGCGCGCATCGTGTGGGCGGGGCGGAAGTAGCGCTTGGTCTGGACGCCGGCGGCCTCCAGCCGCCGGGCCAGGCCGTCGCGCCCGTGCGCGCACAGGATGGCGAAGTCCTTGAACGTGGACCGGTCGCGCGCGTCCACCTGCTGGAAGGCGACGCCCGGCACGCCGGCCAGCGCCTCGCGGTAACGCGCGACGATCGCCTGGCGGCGCGTTACGGCGCGCTCCGTGGTCTCGAGCGTGAGCGTGCCCAGGGCGGCGTTGGACTCGGACATCTTCGCGTTGATGCCCACGACGTGCGACTCGTAGTCCGTCTGGAAGCCGTAGGCGCGCAGGTACTCGATGCGCGTCACCAGCTCCTCGCGCGCCGCCGCGACGAGGCCGCCCTCGCCGGAGGTGACCAGCTTGGTGCCGCTGAAGCTGAAGACCTCGACGTCGCCGAGCGTGCCCGCCGGCCGGCCGCGGTAGCGGGAGCCGAAGGCGTGGGCCGCGTCGTACACGACCGGGACGCGCGCCGGGGCGGCCGCGCGGACGGCCTCGTGGTCGCACGGGTTCCCGAACACGTGGGTGCCCACCACGACCGCCGTGCGCGGGCCCGCGAGCACGGCGACCTCCGCCGGGTCGAGCGTGAGCCGCCCGGGATCGACGTCGGCGAACACCGGCGTCAGCCGGTTCCACAGGATCGCGTTGATGGTCGAGTTGAAGGTGAACGCCGGGACGACGGCCTCGCCTCCCGCCGGCAGCTCGAGCGCGGCGAGCGCGATCATCAGGCCCAGGTCGCAGCTGGCCACGGCCCGGACCCGCGGCGTGCCGAGGTAGTCCTGCGCCTGCCGCTCGAAGCGGACGGCGTACTTGCCGAAGTTCGACAGCATGCGCGAGTCCCAGATGTCGCGCAGCAGCTCGACGTAGCGCTCGAGCGGGGGCAGCTCCGGCCGGCTGATCGGGATCACGCCTTCACGCCCTCGAGGATCAGCTTGGAGTCGTCGCGGGTCTCGAGGCCCGCGAGCTCGGGCACCGCGCTCTGGCGCAGGCCGCAGCGGCGCACCGTGCCGAAGCCCGCCTCGCGGAGCCGGCGCTCCAGCTCCTCGCCGTCGTACA
>DATKNX010000237.1:0-2443 GCA_035541085.1 Gemmatimonadales bacterium
GCGCTGCGCGTCCGCGTGCCCGCGTGGTCGAACGGGGGCGGCGCCGCCTTGAACGGCCGCGCGCTCGAGGGCTTCGCCGCGCCGGGCGGCTGGTTCGTGGTGGACCGCGTGTGGAAGGACGGCGACCGGCTCGACGTGTCCCTGCCGATGGCGCTGCACGTGCAGCCGATGCCCGACGACCCGACGGTGCAGGCGGTGATGTACGGGCCGCTGGTCCTGGTGGGCCGGCTCGGGACCGACGGCATCACGGACGCGAACCGGCGGGCCGAGCCCACGAAGCCGCGGACGGTGCCGGAGTTCACGTATCAGCCCCCGGCAGCGCCCTCGTTGCGCGCGCGCGGCGACGATGCGGCGGCGTGGATCCAGCGCGTGAGCGCGCCCGACCAGCCGCTCGCCTTCCGGACGAGCGGGCAGGAGCACGACGTGGACCTGGTGCCGTTCTACACGCTCTATGACGAGCGATATGCGGTGTACTGGAAGATGAACGGCTGAGAGTCTGAGATCTATTTGGTCCGATGGGCCCAGGGCGGTCTCGACTCCTCCCTGAGTTGCGCAGCGCGGGCGGTCAGGTCGCGCGGGTCCACGTCCTTCCACATGAACTGCCACAGCATGGCGCCGGGCTGCATCCGCTCCACCACGGCGAGGGCGGCCGCGGTGTCGTGGACGGCCGCGTACAGCGCCGGGGCGAGGACGGCGCCAACGCGGATCGCGATGGTCCCCGTGGGCGGCAGCTCGGCCAGCATCCGCCGCGCGTCGGCGGCCGCGGCGGCGGAGTCGCCCAGCCCCATCTTGGCCAGCAGGAAGTTGGCGCGCACGAGCCACCGCGTGCCGGGTGGCGCGAGCCGCTGGTACGTGGAGGAGTCGGCGACGGCCCCCGCCGTGTCGCCGAGCTCGAACCTCACGTGCGCGCGCCCGAAGTAGGCGTTGGCGAACGCCGGGTCGATCGCCAGAGCGCTGTCGAGGAGCGCTAACCCCGGCCGCGGCGGGACCAGCTGCGCCAGGTTCACCAGGGTGATCGGCCGGCCCGGCTCGATCGCCAGCGCGCGCCGGTACATCTCCGCCACCTCCGAGTCGGGGCGCTGCAGGTAGGACAGGAGGTCGGCGAGCTGCTGCCACGCCTCCGCGTTGCGCGGGTTCAAGGCCACGGCGCGGCGCATCGCCGGCTCGGCGCCCGCGAAGTCGCGCGGGTGGGCGAAGAGCTGCAGGTAGCCCCAGGCCAGCCAGGCGTCGGAGCTCAGCGAGTCCAGCTCCAGGGCGCGCGAGGCGGCGGCGAGCCCCGACGTCAGCAGGCTGTCGGGCGGTACCAGACCGTCATCGCTCCACCCCCAGTCCAGCCAGATGGCGTCGGCGAGGCCGATCCGGGCCCACGCCGACACGAGACGCGGGTCGAGGCGCGTGGCCATGCCGTACTCGCCGATCGCCCGCCCCACGGAGACCGGCGTCCGCTGCGCCAGCAGCACGTTGCCGTGCACCAGGTGCTCGTACGCCTCGCGGTTCTCGGTGGGCCGCGCGGTCAACGCCGACCGCTCGCCGGGCAGCAGCTGGCCCGCCACGCCCGTGGCGACGCGCTGCGCGATGTCGGTCG
Source organism: Gemmatimonadales bacterium (assembly GCA_035541085.1). GTDB lineage: Bacteria > Gemmatimonadota > Gemmatimonadetes > Gemmatimonadales > JACORV01 > Fen-1245. Next base: position 1,586 of record DATKNX010000237.1, read on the forward strand.
TGATCGCCAGGATGTCGCCGTCCCCGCGCTCGTACTCCTGGCCCCAGACGCGGTTGCCGGTGGTCGTGCGCGCCAGCTCGCAGCGCACGCGGAGCTGGTCGCCGGCCCGCTGCACGCTGCCCGTCACGAGGTATGCGACCGACAGCGTGCGCCCGAGCGCTGCGGGGTCGAGGTCGGTCGCGCCGCGGTAGCGCCGCACGGCGTAGCGCGACTTCACCGTCAGCCGCGGGATGTCGCCCAGGCGCGTGATCAGCTCTTCGGTGAGCCCCTCGGCCAGGTACGCGTCCGACGTGTCGCGCGAGAGATTGTCGAAGTAGAGCACCGCGACGCTGTTGGCCGAGGGCGCGCGCGCGGCGGTCCGGCACGGAGCCGGCGTGCCGTCGGGGCACTGGCCCGAGAGGCGCGCCGTGGCGGACAGCGACAGCACGCAGGCGAACAACGCGGCCTTCGTCACGTCTCCAATATGGCGCGCGCGGCCCGACTTCGCTCCGGCGCCCCGCCCTGGATAGATTGGCTGGACCGACCCGCCCTCAGGATGCCGATGAACGCACGGATCCAGACGCTCCTGGCCCTCGCCGCGCTCGTGCCGTCCTCGCTTGGTGCGCAGACTTGGCCGCGCACGGTGGCCGAGCGCAGCAACTACGACTCGACCTCGACGAGCGCACAGGTCGGGGCCTTCCTCGACAGCCTCCAGATCGCGGGCGCTCCCCTCGCCGTCACGACGATCGGCCGGTCGGCCGAGGGGCGTCCGCTGTATCTCGTCATCGCGTCGGATCCGGCGGTCACTTCGCCGGCGGAGGCCGCGGCGTCGGGCAGGCTCGTCGTCTACTTGCAGGGCAACATCCACGCGGGCGAAGT
>DATKNX010000238.1:0-6755 GCA_035541085.1 Gemmatimonadales bacterium
TGCGGGCACGTCGACGTCCGGGAGAAATTCGAGCGGGGGTTCGGCGTCTGTCCCTCCTGCGGGCACCACCGCCGCATCGAAGCCTCCCAGTACATCGCCTTGCTGACCGACGAGAACAGCTGGACCCCCCTCGACCAGAGCCTCCGGTCCGTGGACGCTCTCGGCTTCGAGAGCTACCGCGACCGGCTGGCCGCCGCCCTGAAGAAGGCGGGGCGGGAAGACGCCGTGCGGACGGGCACGGCGACGCTGGAAGGGGAGCCCATCGCCCTGGCCGTGATGGACTTCAAGTTCATGGGCGGGTCCATGGGCTCGGTGGTGGGCGAGAAGATCGTGCGGCTGGCGCGGAAGGCGCTCGAGGGGCGGATGCCGCTGATCATCGTGTCGGCCTCGGGCGGCGCGCGGATGCAGGAGGGGGTCCTCTCGCTGATGCAGCTCGCCAAGACGTCGGTGCTGATCGCCCAGCTGCGCGAGCGGGGGATTCCGTTCATCTCGATCTGCACCGATCCCACGACCGGCGGCGTTTCGGCCTCGTACGCCTTCCAGGGTGACGTCATCCTGGCCGAGCCGGGCGCCGTCATCGGGTTCGCGGGGGCGCGGGTCATCAAGCAGACCATCGGCCAGGACCTGCCCGAGGGCTTCCAGACGGCGGAGTTCCTGCTCGAGCACGGGATGATCGATGCCGTGGTGCCGCGTGCCCAGCTCGGGCCCACGTGCGCACAGCTCGTGCGCATGCTCCAGGGCAAGGCGCCACCCGACCTGGAGCGCGCCTCCTGACGATCGAGTCGTTCGCTGACGCCTGCCGCTTTCTGTTTCCCAGGACGACCGCCGGCATCAAGTGGGGTCTCGAGACGACCGAGACGCTGTTGGCGTCGCTCGGCCATCCGGAGCGCCACTTCGCCGCGGTGCACGTGGGCGGCACGAACGGCAAGGGCTCCACGTCCACGATGCTCGCGGAAATGCTGATGGCGGCGGGCCACCGGGTGGGGCTGTACACCTCGCCGCACCTCGTGTCGTTCCGCGAGCGGATCGTGGTGGACCGCGCGCCGATTGCGGAGGAGGCCGTGACGCTGTGGGCGTCGCGGCTCGAGGATCGGGCGGTGGAGCTGGGAGCGACGTTCTTCGAGGTTTCGACGGCGCTCGCCTTCGCCGACTTCGCGGCGCGGGGCGTGGAGATCGCGGTCGTCGAGGTGGGCCTCGGGGGCCGGCTGGACTCGACCAACGTCCTGCACCCGCTCGCCGCGGGCGTGACGCGCATCGCCCTGGAGCACACGGAGTACCTGGGCGCGGACCTGCCGAGCATCGCCAGGGAGAAGGCCGGGATCGCCAAGCCCGGCACGCCGTTCGTCACCACGGAGGCCGATCCGGAGGTCGCGGCCGTGCTGGTCGCGGAGGCGCGGCGCCGGGAGGCCCGGCCCGAGCGGCTGGATCCGGCGCAGTGCCTCGGTCGAGTCGCCGCGGACGGGCGCGGCGTCCGGTTCGACGCGACGACGCCCGCGCGGCGCTACGAGGGCCTCGAGATCGGCCTCGCGGGCGCGTACCAGGCGGCCAACGCGCTGCTGGCCATCCGGCTCGCGGAGCTGGTGGCCGGCGCGTTCCCGGTGGACGAGGCCGCGATGCGGACCGGGCTCCGGCGCGCGGCCGTGCCCGGGCGCTTCGACCGCCGCGGGCGCTGGATCTTCGACGTGGCGCACAACCCGGACGGTGCGCGGGCGCTCGCGGACGCCATCCGCGCGCACGCACCGCCGCGGCCGCTGGTGGCCGTGGTCGCCGTCCTCCGGGACAAGGCGTGGCGCGAGATGCTGGAGGTGCTGGGCGGGGCCGTGGACCGGCTGGTCCTGACGCGGGCGCCGAGCGCACCGGGCGAGCGGGCGTGGGACCTCGCGGCGGCCGCCGGATGGGCCCGGGGCCGCGGCCTCGAGGCGACGGAGGAGCCGGACTTCGACGCGGCGCTCGCCGCGGCCCAGGGGCTCGGGCCGACGGTGCTCGTGACCGGCTCGTTTCACACCGTCGGCGACGCGCTCGCTCGCTTGCCGGGCACTCGGCCGCTCGGGTAGATTTTCGCATGCCAATCGGCGCTCTGCCCGGGTTTCGCGACGTGTTCCCCGACGCCCTGGCCAGACGCCGGCGCATCTTCGCCGCCTGGCGCGACGTCGCCGCCCGCTACGGCTTCGAGGAGTACGACGGGCCCCCGCTCGAGCCGGTGGACCTCTACACCAAGAAGAGCGGCGACGAGATCGTCGACCAGCTCTACCGCTTCACCGACAAGGGCGACCGGGACGTGGCGCTGCGCCCGGAGATGACGCCCACGCTCGCGCGGATGGTGGCGCAGCGGGCCGCGCAGCTCAAGAAGCCCATCCGCTGGTTCTCGATCCCCCAGCTGTTCCGCTACGAGCGGCAGCAGCGCGGGCGGTTGCGCGAGCACTTCCAGCTCAACATGGACATCATCGGCGAGGCGGGCGCGCTGGCCGACGCCGAGGTGATCGCCGCGGCCGTGGACATCGTCCGGACGCTCGGCTTCGGCCCCGGGGACGTGCGGGTGCGCCTCTCCGATCGCCGCATCCTGGCGGACGCGCTCGTGCGCGACGTGGGCCTCGCGGCCGCCGACCTGCCCGGCGTGCTCTCCGCGATCGACAAGATCGAGCGGAACCCGGAGGCGGTGGCGACCTGGATCGGCGAGCGCGGCCTGGCGGCGCCGGTGGGCGAGTCGCTGACGCGTTTCGTGGCGGCGCTGGAGAAGCCCGCCGCCCTGCTCGAGCGCGAGGCGGCGAAGCCGCTCCGCGAGTGCCTGGCCGCCCTCGAGGCGATGGGGCTCGCACCGTTCGTGGACGTGGATTTCCGCATCGTGCGGGGCCTGGCGTACTACACCGGCATCGTCTTCGAGCTGTTCGACGCGAAGCGGAGCCTCCGGGCGATCTGCGGGGGCGGGCGCTACGACGACCTCCTCGAGCAGGTGGGCGGCGTGGACCTGCCGTGCGTCGGCTTCGGGATGGGCGACGTGGTCCTGGGCGAGCTCCTGAGCGAGCGCGACGGGCCGCCCAGGGCGGAGCCCTCGGTGGCCGTCTTCGTCGTGGCCGTGGGCGAGGAGGACCGGCCGGCGGCACTGGGCCTCGCGCACCAGCTGCGCGACCGCGGGCTGGGCGTGGAGTTCGCGCTCAAGAAGCAGGCGCTCGGGAAGCAGCTGGAGCTGGCCGTGGCGCGCGGCGCCCGGGCGGCGGTCGTGGTGGGCTCGACGGAGCGGGAATCGGGGCAGGCCGTGGTGCGCCTCCTGGGGCCGGGCACCGAGCAGCGCGTGCCGTTCTCTCAACTGGTGAAGGACTATGCGTTCTAGGTTCGCGATTCTCGCCGCGGCGCTCGCCGTCGGCGCCTGCGCCGTCGAGCACGGCAACCAGCCCGCGAAGCAGCCGGCGGGCGCGCCGGGCGGCATGCCGCAGGCCGGCAGCGCGCCGGGCCCGATGCACACCGTGTTCGCCCGCGTCGAGGACACCGTCGCCATCGGCGTGCGGCGCATCAGCCTGAGCCTGATGCTCGTCCCGGGGAGCGACCGCACGGCGCAGCGCGCCGCGATGCAGGCGGTGCTCGACGCCCAGCGCGCCGCCGACAGCGCCTACGCCGCGATCCGCGTCCTGGGCTTCTTCCCGCCCTCCGAGGTGCCCGGCGGGCATCCGGGCGGGATGGCCATGGTGCCCTCCGCGATCCTGGAGTGGGTGCCCACCGGCGGCTGGAACGCGGTGAGCCCGGCCGACGCGCGCGGCCCGCACGCGACCGACGCGCTGTTCGTCGCCGACCTGCCCAACCACCAGCGGGTGCCCGGCACCGGGACGGGCCGGTGAGCCAGGATCAGGGGATCACTCCGCGCGCCAAGGACTTCAGCGCGTGGTACAACGACGCGGTGATGCGGGCCGAGCTGGCGGACTACTCGCCGGTGCGGGGCTGCATGGTCATCCGGCCCAACGGCTACGCCATCTGGGAGCTGATGCAGGCCGCGCTGGACCGGATGTTCAAGGACACCGGCCACCGCAATGCCTACTTCCCACTGTTCATCCCCCAGTCGTTCCTCGCGAAGGAGGCCGAGCACGTCGAGGGGTTCGCCCCGGAGGTGGCGACCGTCACGCGCGCCGGCGGCAAGGAGCTCGACGAGCCGCTCGTGGTGCGGCCGACCTCCGAGACGATCATCTACGACTCGTTCGCGAAGTGGATCCACTCCTACCGCGACCTGCCGCTGCTGATCAACCAGTGGGCGAACATCGTGCGCTGGGAGATGCGCACGCGGCTGTTCCTGCGGACGACGGAGTTCCTGTGGCAGGAGGGGCACACCGCGCACGTGGACGAGGCCGACGCCGAGCGCGAGGCGCGCCGGATGCTCGCGGTGTACCGGAAGTTCGACGAGGAGTGGGTGGCGATGCCGGTCATCACGGGCGTCAAGACCGACAGCGAGAAGTTCGCCGGCGCCCTCCGCACCTACGCCGTGGAAGCGCTGATGCAGGACAACAAGTCCATCCAGGCGGGCACGACCCACAACCTCGGTCAGAACTTCGCCAAGGCGTTCGGCGTCCAGTTCCAGACCGCCGACGGCGGGCTCGACTGGGTGTGGAACACGTCGTGGGGCGTCTCGACCCGGATGATCGGCGGCCTGGTGATGACGCACGGCGACGACGTGGGGATCGTCTGTCCCCCGCGGCTCGCACCCACCCAGGTCGTCGTGGTGCCGATCTACAAGTCGGACGAGGAGCGGGCCGCGGTGCTCGCCGCGTCGGAGCAGGCCGTCCGGGCCCTCCGCGACGCCGGCTTCCGCGTGGAGCTGGATGCGCGCGAAGGCATGAAACCCGGCGCGAAGTACTACGAGTGGGAAGGGCGGGGTGTCCCGCTCCGGCTCGAGGTCGGCCCCAAGGACGTGGCGAAGGGCCAGGTGTTCGCGGCGCGCCGCACGGGCGGCAAGGCGCCCATTCCGATGGGCGGGCTCGCGGACGGCGTGCGCGCGGTGCTGGACGAGATCCAGGCGGCGCTCTTCAAGGCGGCCGTCGAGCGCCGCGAGGCCAACACGCGCCGCGGAGTCTCGAAGGCGGAGCTGCTGGAGATGATGGCGGGCACCGGCGGCTTCGCCTACGGCGGGTTCTGCGGCCGGGCCGAATGCGAGCAGGCGATCAAGGAGGCGACGAAGGCCACCATCCGCGTCCTGCCGGACGAGGAGTTCCGCTCGCCCTCGGCGCCGGCGGCCTGCACGTGGTGCGGCGGGAAGTCGGTGACGGAAGCGGTGTGGGCCAAGGCGTACTGACACGGGGGCCGGGACCGGGGGTTCGGGGTCCGGGAGAGACATGAGCACCGCGCAGCGGATCCTGATCGTCGACCTCGGCGCGCAGTACACGCAGCTCATCGCCCGCCGGGTGCGCGAGGCGCACGTCTACTGCGAGATCCATCCTCCCACGCACGACCTGGCGTGGATCGAGGCGTTCGCGCCCACCGGCATCATCCTCTCGGGCGGCCCCAGCTCCGTGTACGACCGCGATGCGCCGACCGCCGACAAGGGGCTCCTCGACCTCGGCGTGCCGGTGCTCGGCATCTGCTACGGGATGCAGCTGCTCGCGCAGCTCGCGGGCGGCGACGTGCGCCCGTCGGGCGAGCGCGAGTACGGCCGGGCCGAGATCGAGGTCCTCAGGGGCGAGGGCCTGTTCGAGGGATTCGCCGCGGGCTCCCGCACGCCGGTGTGGATGTCGCACGGCGACCGCGTGGACGCGCCGCCCGCCGGCTGGGAGGTGCTCGCCAGGAGCGGCAACACCCCCGTCGCGGCGTTCCGCCACGGCTCGCGCCCCCTCTACGGCGTGCAGTTCCATCCCGAGGTCGCGCACACCCGGCGCGGCGCCGAGATCCTGCAGAACTTCCTGTTCCGGGTCTGCCACGCCAAGCCGGACTGGACGCCGGGCCACTTCGTCGAGCGCGCCGTGCACGAGATCGGCGCGCAGGTCGCGAAGGGGAGGGCCATCTGCGGCCTCTCGGGCGGCGTGGACTCGGCCGTGGCGGCCGCGCTCGTGCAGCGGGCGATCGGTGACCGGCTGACCTGCATCTTCGTCGATCACGGGCTCCTGAGGCGCGGCGAGCGCGAGCAGGTGGAGCGCACGTTCCAGAGCCAGCTGAAGACGGACCTGCGGGTGGTGGACGCGTCGGCGCGCTTCCTCGCCGCCCTCGCCGACGTCGATGATCCGGAGGAGAAGCGGCGCCGCATCGGGCACACGTTCATCGACGTGTTCGAGGAGGCGGCGCGCGAGGTGGGCCCCGACGTGGGCTACCTCGTGCAGGGCACGCTGTACCCCGACGTGATCGAGTCCACCTCGCCGCGCGGCGGCCCGTCGGCGACCATCAAGACGCACCACAACGTGGGCGGCCTCAGGCCCGACCTGCCGTTCGCCCTCGTGGAGCCGCTGCGCGAGCTGTTCAAGGACGAGGTGCGGCAGGTGGGCCGGGAGGTGGGCCTGCCGGAGGAGATCGTCCGCCGCCACCCGTTCCCGGGACCCGGGCTCGCCGTGCGGATCCTCGGGCCCGTGGACGCCGAGCGCGTCGCCACGCTGCAGCACGCCGACGCGATCTACCTCGAGGAGATCCGGGCCGCCGGCCTCTACGACGAGATCTGGCAGGCGTTCGCCGTGCTGCTGCCGGTCCGCTCGGTGGGCGTGATGGGCGACTTCCGCACCTATGCCAACGCGGTCGCGCTGCGCGCGGTCACGAGCCAGGACGGGATGACGGCCGACTGGTTCCCGTTCCCG
>DATKNX010000239.1:0-2224 GCA_035541085.1 Gemmatimonadales bacterium
CTCGTTGACGTCCACCTCGACCTCGAGCGTGGCGAAGTCCGCCATCGTGACCACGGCGCCGCGCGTGAGGCCGCCGCCCACCGACGGCGCCACGACCTCGCCCACCTCCGCGTCCTTGGTCAGCACGACGCCGGTGAACGGGGCGCGGATCAGCGTGTTCTCGAGGTTGGCGCGGGCCACGCCGAGCGAGGCAGCCGCCGCGTCCACCCGCGACGACTCCGCATCGGCGGCCGCCACCGCCTGGGCCGCGCGGCTGTCGGCCGAGTCGAGGCCGGCCTGCGAGATGAGCAGGGCGTTCTGGGCGTGGACGTCGTGCGCGCGGCGGTCCTCGCGCACCAGCTCGTCGCGGTTCGCCCGCGCCTCGATCAGCGTCGCCCGCTCGGCGGCGAGACTCGCCTCCGCCTGCCCCACCGCCGCGGTGTAGTCGGCGTTGTCGAGACGGGCGATCAGCTGCCCCGCCACCACGTGGGAGCCTTCGGAGACGCCGAGATACGCGAGCCGGCCCGGCAGCTTGGCCGACACCGCCGCCTGCGTCCGCGCCACGACGTAGCCGTTGGCCACCACGCCCGCGCCGCCCGACGCAGCGCCGCCCAGCAGCGTCGCGGTCGCCACCCGCACCGGCGGCGCGCCGCCGCGCCGCAGGGCCCACACGGCGACGACGAGCAGGACGAGTGCGCCGACGGCGATCAGGACCGAGGTGCGCAACGCCCGGCGCACGCCGCCGGCGGGTACGTCGCGGTTGATCGTCAGGCGTGAGAGATCGGGCGAGGGCGTGGTCATCGTTGGGCTCTGAAACTAGCGTACGCGGCGGCCGCACGCACGGTTTCGGCCGCCCAAGAAACGAAGCGCCGGCCCCTCGCGGAGCCGGCGCCGGTGAAGCGGCCTGACGCGAGGTCAGGCGGTAATCTTACGCACGTTCGCGGCCTGCAGGCCCTTCGGGCCCTGCTTGACCTCGAACTCCACCCGGTCGCCCTCGGCGAGCGAGCGGAACCCCTCGGCGATGATGGCCGTGTGGTGGACGAAGACGTCCTGGCTTCCATCCTGCGCGATAAAGCCGAAGCCCTTCGCGTCGTTGAACCACTTCACCGTTCCCTGCGCCATAACTGGACTACTCCTGAAATTTGGGCATCACTGCCCGGTACACATCGGCCACCGTGGCCGATGCAAAGCCCTGGAATACAAAAAAACACCGCCCGGGAACGCGCAGCGGTGCTGTCATGACTAATCCCGACGAGCGGCTGCAAATGCGTACACCGAACAACGGCGATAAGATGAGTCCCAGCCTCGGTTTTGTCAATCCCAGGCGGCCGATTCTCGACTGACCGCGGTCACCGGCCCGCGCCGCTCCAGGCGCCGGCCCGCCGCCACGCGCCGCGCGGCACCGTACCCCACCAGCCTGCGCCGCTCCTCGTCCCACAGCCTCAGGAACACGCACGCCAGGCTATGGCGGAGCGTGAGCCGCGTGACCCGCTGCAGCACCGGGTTCTCGTCGAGGCACTGCTGGAGGCGGTAGTTCGGGATGCGGCTGTTGAGATGATGGATGTGGTGCAGGCCGATGTTGCCCGTCAACCATTGCAGCACCCTGGGCAGGGCGTAGTACGAGCTGCCCCGCATGCCGGCCGCGAGGTAGTCCCACTCGGCCTCGTGCTCCCAGTACGTGTCGCGGAACTGGTGCTGGATGTAGAACAGCCACACGCCCAGCGACGACGCCAGGAGCGTGATGGGCAGCTGCACCATCAGGAAGTGCTTGAGTCCGACGGTCAGCGTCATGGTGCCGACGGTCGCCGCCAGGGCCACGTTGGTCCACAGGATGCTCCGCCGTTCCCGCTTCCACGACCGCGGCACCAGCGTGGGCAGCCGGTGCCGGATCACGAAGTGGATCGGCGGCCCGATGCCGAACAGCACGAGTGGATTGCGGTACAGCCGGTACTTCAACCGCTCCCACCACCCGCGCTCCAGGTACTCTCGGACCGTCAGCGTGTCGATGTCGCCGAAGCCGCGCCGCTCGAGGTTGCCCGACGTCGCGTGGTGCATCGCGTGGACCTTCCGCCAGTAATCGTAGGGCGTCAGCGTCACGATGCCGATGAGGAATCCCGCGAGGTTGTTGACCCGCGACGAGGGGAAGAAGGCCCCGTGCCCGCAATCGTGCTGGATGATGAACAGGCGGACGAGAAACGCGGCCGCCGGCACGGCGAGGATCAACGTGAGCCAGTACGCCCGCTCC
>DATKNX010000240.1:0-4616 GCA_035541085.1 Gemmatimonadales bacterium
CCCATCACCGTCCAGGTCTACCTCAACGCGTCGCTGGCGTACGGACTGATGCGTCGGGCGAGGGTGCCCTTCGCCGTCGCCGCGCCGGGGGCGCTGATCGGTGCCAGCAACTTCTTCGAGCTGGCCGTGGCGACGGCCATCGCGCTGTTCGGTGCGGACTCGGGCGCCGCGCTGGCCACCGTGGTCGGCGTGCTGGTCGAGGTGCCGGTGATGCTGTCCGTGTGCGCCGCGTGCAACCGGACGAGGGGCTGGTTCGCGGCGGAGGCGGCAGACGCGACTGAAGTCTTGCCCTTCTCCTGACTGACCACTGTATTTAGGGCCGATGCTTCACCCCCTCTACGGTCACGCCGAGCTGCGCGAGCGCCTCGCCACGAGCATGCGCGCCGGCCGCCTGCCGACCGCGCTCCTCCTGGCGGGCGCGCCCGGGGTCGGCAAGCAGCGGCTGGGCCTGTGGATCGCGGCGGGCCTCGTGTGCGAGCAGGGGCCCGGCGAGCCCTGCGGCACCTGCCACGCGTGCAAGATGTCCGCCGGCCTGATGCATCCCGACGTCCACTGGTTCTTCCCCATCGCGCGGCCCCGCGGCGACGACGAGAAGCAGGCGGAGGAAGCCGAGGAGCTGCTCGGGCAGGCCGTCCAGTCGCGGCGCGAGCAGCCGCTGTATCCGCGGCCCGACGGGATGGCGGGCATCTTCCTGCCGCTGGTGCGCGTGCTGCACCGCCGTGCCCAGATGCGGCCCGCGATGGCGAAGCGGAAGGTCTTCGTCATCGGCGAGGCCGAGCGCCTCGTGCCGCAGGCCTCGAGCCCGGAGGCGGCCAACGCGCTCCTCAAGGTGCTCGAGGAGCCGCCGCCGGACACCTACTTCGTCCTCACCGCCGCCGAGCCCGCGTCGCTGCTGCCGACGATCCGTTCGCGGCTCGTCCAGCTCCGGGTGCGCCGCCTGCGCACGGCCGACGTGGTCCGCTTCCTGACGGAAGTGCCGCAGCCGCCGCTCGCCGAGGTGGAGGCGAAGCGGCGCGCGGACCTGGCCGGCGGCTCGATCGGCGACGCGCTGGCCGAGGCCGGCGGCGGCAGCGACGCCGAAGCCGCGGCGCGCGCCCTGCTCGACGCCGCCACCCGCGGCGCCACGGCCCGGCTGCGCTACGCCCTCGGCGTCAAGCCGTTCGGTGGCCGCGGCGACTTCAGCACGGCGCTCGGCGCCACGGCCGAGCTGCTGCGCGACCGGCTCGCCGAGCGCCTGCGGCATCCCGACTCCGGCCACGCCGGCGATCCGCCCGCGGCGGGCGTGCTCGAGGCCATCCGCGAGATCGAGCGCGCGGCCAAGCTGGCCCGCGGCAACGTGAACCCCCAGCTGATCGTGGCCGACCTCGCGCGCCGCCTCGGGGAGCGGCTCGCGTGAGCCGCAAGCTGTCGCACGTGGACGGCCGGGGCCGCGCCCGGATGGTGGACGTGGGCCCCAAGGCCGTGACCGCCCGCCGAGCCGTCGCCGAGGGCTCGATCGCGATGAGCCGCGAGGCCTTCGCCCTCGTCCGCGCCAACCGCGCCGCCAAGGGCGACGTCCTGGCCGTGGCGGAGCTGGCGGGCGTGGCGGGCGCCAAGCGGACCCCGGACCTGATCCCGCTCGCGCACCCGCTGCCGCTCGAGCACGTCGTGGTGACGGCGCGGCTCGACCCGAAGCTCCCCGGCGTGCGCGTGCGCGCCGAGACGCGGGTCGAGGCCAAGACGGGGGTGGAGATGGAGGCGCTTACGGCCTGCGCCGTGGCGCTGCTCGCCGTCTACGACATGGCGAAGGCCGCCGATCGCGGCATGGTCATCGGGGACGTGCGGCTGGTCGAGAAGTCGGGAGGCCGGTCGGGCACCTGGAAGCGGTAGGGCGCCGGGCGCGCCCGCCGCGTCAGCTCGGGATCCGGATCGCCTGGCCGGCCCGGATGCGGCTGTGCTTCGTCATCCCGTTGGTCTTCAGCAGCGCGTCGAACGGCACGCCGAACGCGCGCGCGATCGAGTAGAGGCTCTCGCCGCTCCGCACGATGTGCACCCGCCGCGTCGTGCTGGAGGCCGGGGCCGGCGCGGCGGCGCTCTTGCGGGGCACCCGCGCCACCGACTCGAGCAGCACCGGCGGCGTGCGCCTCAGGCCGCCGTGCGCCGAGCGCGTGCCGCGCGACGCGGAGCCCCACCGCGACGGCGCGATCCCCGACGTCGGGATCACGAGCACGCGACCCACCGTCAGGCTGCGCGGCCGCACGCCGCGGTTCGCGCTCAGGATCAGGTCCACGCTCACGTGATAGCGGCCGGCGATGAAGCCGAGCGTCTCGCCGCGCGCCACGACGTGCTCGACGAACGTCACCCGGTGCTCGGGCGGCAGCGCCGCCAGCCGGGCCGAGGCCGAGTCCGCGCGGCCGGCGGGCACGCGCACCCAGACCGTGCGGTTGGGCGGCGTCACCCGCCGCACGAACTGCGGGTTCAGCTCCAGGATCGCGTCCGTCGTCGTGTCGGAGAGGCGCGCCACCACGTCGAGCCCCAGCGCGTCGTCCACCTTCATGGAGTCGTAGCGGAGCGGCGCCCAGCGCTCGATGTCGTCGAAGCCGTACTTCGCGGGCTCCTTCGCGATCATCGCGGCGGCGATCAGCTTCGGCACGTAGTCCCGCGTCTCGCGCCGCAGGAACCGCTCGTCGGCCAGCGCGAAGAACAGGTCGTTGCCCTGCATGTCGCCGAAGTCGTACCGGTTCAGGCCGCGCTCGATCTTCCCCGGGCCGGCGTCGTACGCCGCCGCGGCGAGGTAGAGCGACCCGAACCGGTTGTCCAGCTCGGAGAGCATGCGGATGGCGGCGTCGGTCGCGCGCCACGGGTCCCGGCGCTCGTCCACCCAGTTGTCCACCGTCAGGCCGTAGCGGCGCCCCGTCGAGGCCATGAACTGCCACAGCCCCACCGCCCGCCGGCGGCTCACCGCCAGCGGGTTCATGCCGCTCTCGATCACCGCCAGGTACACGAGGTCCTGCGGCATGTGCGCCGCGACGAGCTTGGCGCGCACCAGCGATTCCCAGCGGCCGAGCCGGTCGAGGTAGACCTCGAAGTGGTCGCGCGCCCGGCCGCGGAAGTAGTCGATGTAGTACTGCACCCGCTCGTTGGAGGCGTAGCGGTCCACGTCGATGTCCCACGTGGGCGGCGCCACGGCCGGCCCGTTGCTCGGCGCGGCCGGTCCCGGGCCCACGCTCGGGACGCTCGCCGGCGGAATCCGGGACGCGTCGGGAGGCGCGGCCGCCAGCACCTGCGGCTGCGTCCCGATCACCGAGTCCGCCGTCATCGTCCGCAACGTGTCCAGGAACGCCGCATCGCTCGCGGTGTCGCGGCTCAGGACGGGAACGGTCGTATCGGAGGGGGGAGTGATCGCCGGTTGCGCGGGCGCCGTGTCGGGCTTGACGCTGTCGGCGCTGGCCATCTGGGCGCCGGTCGGCGCGGCCACCGGCGGCGGCCCCGCGTCCGGCACCAGGGGCGCCGGAGCCGGGCCCGGCCGCGCGCACGCGGCCAGCCCGATCAAGGCCGGCAAGAACAGCTTCTTCAGCCCCGCCTCCACACAGCGCGCATGACGTTGTCCCTAATCGGCTTAGACGAAACTGACGGCCGGCTCGCCCCAGCGAGCACCGGCAGAGGGGGGCCCGGTCCAGGTCGGCTTGGCGGCTGCAATATGCCGTCGGCCCCGGGAACGGGTCAATGCTTTTCTTGCTTCCGTGTGACCGGCGTCACAACCCGCCGGCTCAAGACTCCCGCGTGACCAGCTCCCGGAAGCGCGCGGCGAGGTCCTGGGTGACCTTCCCGACCTGGCCGCAGCCGATCTTCCGCCCGTCGAGCTTCACCACGCCCACGACCTCGGCCGCCGTGCCCGTCAGGAACACCTCGTCGGCCGTGTAGAGGTCGTAGCGGTTGAGGGATTCCTCGCGCACCTCGTAGCCGGCCGCGCGGCCGATCTCGATCACGGCGTCGCGCGTCACGCCCCGCAGGATGCCGGAGAAGGCGGGCGGCGTGCGCAGCGTGTGGTTCGTGACGCAGAAGACGTTCTCGCCCACGCCCTCGGCCACCTCGCCCGTGGACTCCAGCATCAGCGCCTCGTCCACGCCGGCCGCCACGGCCTCGATCTTGGCGAGGATGTGCGCCAGGTAGTTGAGCGACTTCACGCGCGGGCTCAGCCCCTCGCGGTGGTTCACCGGCGTCGGGGCCGTCATCATGGTCAGGCCGCGCTTCGCCGCCTCTTCGGGGAACAGGGCGATCTTGTCGGCGATGCAGACGATCGTCGGCTTCTTGCACTTCCTCGGGTCGAGCCCGAGGTCGCCGTAGCCGCGCGTGACGACGAGCCGGATGTAGGCATCCGACAGCTTGTTCACCCGGATGCACTCTTCGCACAGCGCGGCCATCGCGTCCTGCGCCATCGGGATCTCGAGCCAGATGGCCTTGGCCGACGCGTAGAGCCGGTCGAGGTGCTGCTTCAAGCGGAAGATCCGGCCGTTGTACGCCCGGATGCCCTCGAACACGCCGTCGCCGTAGAGCAGGCCGTGATCGAAGACGGAGATCTTCGCCTGATCGCTGTCGTAGAACTTGCCGTCGATCCAGATCTGCGGCACCGGACG
>DATKNX010000241.1:0-4594 GCA_035541085.1 Gemmatimonadales bacterium
CTGTGGGTGCCGTACGTCTTTCAGCCCGTCGAGGGGGCGCTGGCGCTCTGGGCCTTTTCGTGCTGGCAGGTGAGCGACGTGGCGCGGCGCGCGATGCGCCTGGCGATCCCGCCGTTCGTCCTGGTCCTGTGGGTCCTGAGCATGTCGCTCGACAACGTCGCTTCCTTCAGCCGGTGGATGGAGCCGTTGACGGCCCTGGTGAGCCTGTTCGCCGCCGCCGTCACCCTGGTCGCCAGGAGCCGCACCTCGACGGGCGACGTGCTTCGACAGGATTGGTTCTGGGTGAGCGCCGGGATGGCGCTCTACCTCGGGACCTTCTCGATGATCGGTCCGCTGAGCGCCCTGCTCGCCGGCAACATCCCGCTGCTGCTCGGGGCCTTCAAGGTCCACGCCGCGCTCACCATCCTGGCGTTCCTGGCGATCGCCTGGGGGCTCTGGTGCCCGGCACGGACCGGGGAGGTGGCCACCGCACGCGTGGGAGTTTCGTGACCTCGACCTCGCGGGTCCGCCCTGCCCCGGGGCGGCCGGTCCCCTGAGCGGGGCGCGTGCAGTTCCCAGCGGTGGCGACTGCGTCGGCGCTGTTCCAGGCCGTCCCGCTGATGGCCGCGGCGGCGGCACGGCGTCCGCCCCGCGGAGCCATGGCCTGGATCGTCACCTGGTGCGCGCTCAACTTCCTCGAGACCGCCGCCATGTTCGCACTGGCCTTGAGGAACGTTCACAACCTGTGGGTGCCCTACCTGTTCGAGCCGCTCGAGGGCGCGACGATCCTGTGGGCATTCTCCTGCTGGCAGGAGGGCGAGGTGGCCCGGCTGACGATGCGGCTGGCCATCGTGCCGTTCGTGGGGGTGCTGGTGATCGTGAGCCTGTTCCTCGAGACCACCACCTTCTTCAGCCGGGCCGTGGGGCCGCTGACCAGCCTGGTCGGGCTGTACGCGGCAGCCAGCACGCTGATCGCCAAGAGCCGCGTCTCGACCGGGGACCTGCTGCGGCAGGAGTGGCTCTGGGTCGGGGCGGGGTTCGCTTTCTACTTCGCGGTCCACGCGATGGTGGGGCCATTGAGCGCCCTCCTCGTCGGGGACCTGCCGCTGTTCAACCTGGCGTACACCCTGGCCGCCGTGCTGGATGTCGCCGCGTTCCTCGCGATCGCCTGGGGGGTCTGGTGCCGGAAAGCAGCCTGAGCATCTGGTCGCTGTTCCTCGCCGCGTGCCTCAGCGTGACGATCGTGCTCGGGGCGTTCGTGGCGGCGCTGGTGATCTCGCAGCGGCGGCGGATCGCGACGGAGCGGGAGCACAGCCAGCGCCTGCTCGCGGCGCAGGAGGAGGAGCGCTCGCGCGTCGCGCGCGAGCTGCACGACGACGCGCTCCAGCGGCTCGCGGTGCTCCGCCACGAGATGGAGCAGATCGCCCTGCTCGCGGGACCGGAGGCGGTGCACCGCATTCAGGGCGTCTCGGGCGAGCTGGAGGACCTCGGCACCGTGCTCCGGACCGCGGCGCACCACCTCCACCCGTCGGTGGTCGAGAAGGCGGGCCTGGTGCGCGCCCTGGGCGCCCTGGCGGAGGAGTTCGGCCGTACCGCGGGCCTGGCGGTGACGCTCGACCTGCCGCAGGGCGACGTGAAGCTCGCGCCGGCGGTGGGCATCGCCGCCTACCGCATCGCGCAGGAGTCGCTGCGCAACGTGGTCCGCCACGCCGGCGTGAAGGAGGCGGCGCTGGGGCTCCGGGTCGCCGACGGCTCGCTCACGCTGACCGTGTCCGACGCCGGCAAGGGCTTCGCGCCCGCGGCCGGGCGCGCGGGCGACGGCCTGGGCCTCATCGCGATGCGCCAGCGCGCCGTCACGGCCGGCGGCCACGTTTCCGTGGGGCCGCGGCCCGGCGGCGGCACCCTCGTCAGCGTGACCCTCCCGTGCGGAGCGGCCGCGTGAAGCGCGAGCGCGCCAGGCTCGTCATCGCCGACGACCACCGGATGGTCGTGCAGGGCCTCGAGCAGATGCTGGGCGACCGCTACGACATCGCCGGCGTGGCGTACGCGGGCGACGAGCTGCTCGCGCTCCTCGAGCGCACGCCCGCCGACGTGGTGCTGCTCGACCTCTCGCTGCCGGGCCGGAGCGGGCTCGACATCCTGCCCGACATCCGCGCGCTCCAGCCGGCGCTCAAGGTCCTGGTCCTCACGATGCACGCCGACCGCGTGCTCGCCGAGGCCGCGCTCGCGGCGGGCGCGCTGGGCTTCGTGCCGAAGGACGCCGGGATGGAGGAGCTGAAGCTCGCGCTGACGGAGGTGCTCGCGGGCCGCCGCTACGTCTCGCCGCGGGTGCCCAAGTCCAGCCACCGGATGGCGCTCGACGCGCTGCACGCCTCGCTCGCCAAGCTCACCGAGCGCCAGCAGACCATCCTGCGCCTGCTGGGCCAGGGCCTCAGCTCGGCGGAGATCGGCGAGAAGCTCGGCCTGAGCGAGAACACCATCACGTTCCACCGCAAGCGCATCCGCACCGTGCTCGGGCTGACGAGCGAGTGGGAGCTGACGCGCCAGGCGATCCTGGTGCACCTCGCCACCACCCCCGACGCGCCCAAGTCGCGCTAGCGGTTCACGGGCGGCTTGCTGGCGCCGCCGGCACGGCGGCGCCGGATGCCGCCTACCAGGTGTGGCTTGCGCCCCCGAAGATGGCCGGAGGATCGGTGAGGACGACGGGGGGTTCCTTGAAGAGCGGCACGGCGATGGGCGTGCCCGCGCGCTTCGGCGCACCGGGCTCGCCGGATTCCGGTGGTGGAGCGCCCGCGCCCTGCGGTTCCGGGGGCGCCGTCGCGTCGCGATCGCTGGAGGTCACGAACCCTAGTCTATGCGCGCCGGCAACCGCGGTAAGTCTATGACAAGTCATAGCCCGCTCGTCACGCGCCGCCTCGCGACGCCGCTGGGGCCGATGGTCGCCGTGGCGGGCGACGCCGGCCTCGTCCTGCTCGAGTTCGACGGGCCGCGGGCCGCCGCGGCGCTCCGGCGCCTGGGCCGCCGCGCCGGCGCGCCCGTCGTGCGGGGCGAGCATCCGGTCCTGGGCCGCCTGGAGCGAGAGCTGCGCCGCTACTTCGCCGGCCGCCTCCGGGAATTCCGCGTGCCGCTCGCGCTCGCGGGCACGCCCTTCCAGCTGGCGGTGTGGCAGCGGCTGCGGCGGGTGCCCTACGGCCGCGTCGTGACCTACGACGCCCTGGCGCGCTCGCTGCGCCGGCCCCGCGCGCAGCGCGCGGTGGGCCGCGCGAACGGCGGGAACCCCGTCTCGATCGTCGTCCCCTGCCACCGCGTGGTGGGCAAGGACGGAGCGCTCACCGGCTACGGCGGCGGCCTGTGGCGCAAGCGCCGCCTGCTGGCGCTCGAGGGCGCCGCCGTCGGCCGGGCCGCGCGGCCTACGCCAGCGCCTTGAGGTCGGCGCGCAGGGTCGCGACGTCGAACTGGTTCGGCGCGCGCTTGTTGACCTTGCTCACCCAGTCGTCGCTCAGCACCGCGTAGGCCTCGTCGCAGTAGGCGTCCCAGAAGCTCCACGTCATCCGCTTCGCCGCGCCCCAGGTCACGACCACGAGGCCGCGCGGATCGTACGCCACCACCGGCACGGCGTGGCCGCCCCACGAGCCGGGCGCGCCCGGACCCACGGGCCCGCCGGGCGGCACCGACCAGACGTCCTGCCGCTGCGCGCTCACGGGCAGCGCGAGGCCGATGTAGCAGTTGCCGAAGATCAGTACCGCGTCCTCGACGTGCGTGTGGTTCCCCGGCTCCAGCGCGACGTAGCCCTCGATGGTGTGCCTCGCGAATCCCTTCTTGCGCCAGTAGTTCAGCACGTCGATCTCGACGGCGCCCTTGTCGCTCGCCGGGTCCTTCGGATCGTAGCCCGTGATGGCGGAGTAGGCGGCGACGATCTGCGCGTCGCTCAGCACCACGGCCTTGCCCGCGTACGTCGTCCACTGCTCGATCATGTGGCCCGCCGCGGCGCAGGTGCAGTCGCCGATGCGGTCGTTGGCCATCATCGGCCAGCGCTTGACCTTGCTCGCGAAGTTCTCCGACGCGGGCGGGGGCGGCAGCGCTTCGGCCTTGAGGTACTTGGCGAAGAGGAAGGTGCGGGGATCGTGGCGGGCCGCCTGCTTGCCCAGCTTCATCTTCGAGTGGTCGGACGCCATGGGGCGGGCTCCGGTGAGGTGGGACCTCCTCACTGGTACCATGTCTCCGCTGCTCCGACAAGGATCCTCGACGGGGAGGTGATGAGGTGATGAAGTGAACCTCATCACCTCCCCGTCTGCGGAACCTGCATCACCTCGAGGAGCTCATCCGACCATAGCGGCGCTTGCTCGCCCCCGAGCCTGTTCTGCTCCTCCGCCGCCTGGTTGTACGCGAGCAGCAGCTGCCGCGGGTCGAGCATGCAGAGGATCAGGCGGTCGCGGCCGAACCGGCGCTCGATCAGCACCGCCATCTTCCAGCCGACCGTGTACCACGGTCCCTGCACGCCGAAGAAGGCCATCGCCGCGCTCCGCTGCTCCTCGGGCGTCCGCAGCCGCCCGCGCGCGACGTCGAGGAAGAAGCGCTGCAGCACCGGCAGGTCCCGGCCGAAGTTCGCGACGTC
>DATKNX010000242.1:0-10857 GCA_035541085.1 Gemmatimonadales bacterium
GGCGTCCGACAGCGGCTGGCCCGTCCCGTACGGGGGCATCGCGCTGCTGAACCGCTGGTTCTTGACCGTGATGAGACCCTGCAGGCCGTGCAGGACGATGCGAATGGGAACCGCGGCATTCTGGGCGGTGGCCCACTCCGAGCCCGCAAGCGGTGGGAAGGAGCCGGAGAGTCCCTGCCCTGTCGCCTGGTGGCAAGTCGCGCACCGCTGGTAGATCTGCTGGCCGGTCGCCGAGGCGAATCCGCCGGCGCCGCCCGCGGCTGCCCTCGCCGGTGCGTGCGCAGGCTCGGCCGAGCGCTCTTTGACGCCGCGAGCCGCCACGGCGCCACCGACCACCGCGGTCAACAGTGCGGCCCGCGCGACACCCCACATCCCTCGCTGCAACTGGCTGCGCTTCATGGAACCCCCGTGTGAGCTCGTTGTGGAACGACACGTCGCCGGCGCTCCGGGCACCCGGTGCCGCCGCGCCTTCGACTCCAGTGAGGGCGCCCTGCCGCAGTCAGGTGAGGCGACGAACGGTGGGCGCGACGATTAGGCGACTGGGCCTACGAGGATCCTGGGGGACCGTTCGGAAAGGGAGTGCGGTGCTCGATGCGGATGGTGATGGGACGCGTACCGGGGACAGTCGTTGCCGTGGCCAGTCGAATCGCCGCAGGGGCGAGTACCCGCCGCGTCGAGGTGGGCAACAGGGGCGAGGAGGCGCAACAGCAAGCGCCCAGGCAGCAGCACTGCGACGCAGCCTGCCCGCCTGGTTGTCCGTTCTGCGGACCGGGCGAGCCTCGATGTGCGCTCCCGTGACGGGCCGGCACGTGTCCGCACAGATCGTGCGCCTGCGCCGGTCCCGCGTCGAGCGCCACACCCTCAGCCGGAATTGCCGCCGCGCCCCCGCGCGGTCCAAGCATCGGGCACGCACGCAGGCCGGCGGGGTCCGCGACGGCGACGGCGAACCACGTCGCCACCGCGGCGCGCAATGCGCGGCTCAGCGGCAATCGACGCATATTCGCCAGCGTACCAGCCACTCCATCACTGTCTCCTGCGTGTGATGGCCGACCAACAACTACGGCCCGTCACGCACGCGCAGAGCAATGACCTGCCGCACGGCGCGAACACCTTTCCCATCGGCGGGGACGACCAGCCGAAATGGTCTTGCTGCCGCCGGCAGCGGTTACCCGTCCTGCCGATCGGCTGGCAGCACGACGCGGGACCGATGCCCGGTGCGAGTTCCGCGACCGTCAAGACCGCGCGATAGCGATCCGCGGCGGCATGAGGCAACCGGGAGTTCAGTAACGAAATACTGGCTTGGTTCTTACACAGTCGGGACGGCGGGATTCGAACCCGCGACCCCCTGAACCCCATTCAGGTGCGCTACCGGGCTGCGCCACGTCCCGTGACGGCGCGGAATCTAACCCGCATCCCCGCCGCAGGCTATCAGCGGACGACTGGCGGCCGCGCCCCGCGCTACCTGACCCGAATCAGGTGCGTGAACGGCCGCCCCTTCTTCAGGTTGATCGTCAGCGACTTGCCGTCGGCCGACACCTGGTACTCGGCGGTCACCTTCGCCGCCTCCATCCCCGGCAGCCAGTAGTGCCACGTGCCGTTCGCGGCGTCGAAGTGGTACGTCGCCGCTCCCTCCATGATGAACGTGCCGTCGGCCCGGAACTCGTAGCCGCCGTTGCTGTCCACGCCCCAGACCCCGACCAGCGCACGGTCGATCGTGGCCGCGGCAGCGGCGGTGTCGGCCTTCGGATGCGACGCCGCCGGCGTCTGGGCCTCGACGGCCCCGCAGAGCAGCGACAGAGCGACGAGATGAAGGAGTGCGAGCTTCGGCGTCATCGGTGGGCTCTCCCAAGAGGAGTAACGGGGCAGAACGTACACCCGCTGCCCCGCCGATCAACCGCAGCCGCACTCGGAGAACCGACGCCGCGCGACCGGCCTGGAACCCCGCCCCGCCCGCAACCCACCCGGCGTGCCATCCCGCCGCCGAATCGTTAGAATCATCGCGCCCCCCTGGCACACGTACCGAGAGGTGCCGACATGCGCCCAGACAACGCAGGCCGCGCGCTGCGCCCCTGGCTCGTCGCCGCCACCGTCGCGTGGGGCGTCCTCGCCTTCCTGCCCTGGGTCTCGTCCTTCGGCACCATCTCCGGACACTGGACCGGTACGCTCGCGGCCGCGGTCGTCGTCGGCGTCGCCACCGCGCTCCTCCTGTCGGCCGCGCGCCGCCAGGACCTCGCCCCGCGCCTGAAGCAGGCCCTCGGCCTGTACGCGATCTCGATGGGCCTCACGGCCGCGGGCAACCTGCTCCGCCTCCTCGCCGCCATCGGCGTGCCGTTCCCGCACGTGCCGGGGCTCGACATCACGAGCACCGTCGCGATCTGGGCCATCGGCCTCGCGGCCCTGCTGCGCTTCCCGCTGACGCCCGTCACCCGCGGCATCGCGTGGCAGCTGGCGACCGACACCGCGATCGCCGTTGGCGGCCTCGCGCTGATGATCTTCTCGATCTGGACGCTGCCCGGCCTGAGGCAGGCGCCGCCCTCGGCGCTCGCGCACCTGCTGGCCTACAACCTGATGGAAGCCGCGAACCTCGCCGCGCTGACCCTGATCCTCGTGCGCGGCCCCGTGCGCCCGATCCGCGCCGCCTACTGGTGGCTCGCGGCGACCATCGCGATCGAGACGACGTACCTCGTGGCGTTCCAGTATGCCCTCGGCACCGGCACTCACGACTTCCGGCTGCCGAACAGCCTGTTCTTCGTGGACTACCTCGCCTACCTCTACGCCGGCGCGGCCTTCCTCACCCGGCCCGAGCCCGCGGGCGAGGCATCGCTGCTGCCCGAGAGCCTCAAGGCGCTCAACCCGCTGACGGTGCTCGCCATCTTCGGCATCGGGAGCGTGCTGATCCTCTCGGCGCTGAACCCGGCGCACCCCGCGCTGCTCCCGCTCGCCGTCGGGGTCGTCGTGCTCGCCCTCCTGCTGACGGCGCGCCTCGTCGGCGCGACGGGCGAGAACCTGCGGCTGCTGCGCGAGGACGCCGCCGAGGACGCGCGGCGCCACGCGGAGCGCCAGCAGCTGATGCTCCGCCTCGCGGGCGGCATCGCGCACGTGATCAACAACATGATGACCATCGTGATGGGCCACGCGAGCCTCCTGCTGACGACCGGAGCGGGCGGGCTGGAGGCGCACGAGCACGCGGAAGCGATCGAGGACGCCGCGCACCGCTCGGCCGCGCTCGCCGCCCGGCTCCTCCTGACCAGCGGCCAGACGCCGCGGCGCGACCGCGAGCAGAAGGTCTCGGAGCTGGTAGCGGAGATGCGCGCGCAACCGCGCCCGGCGGCGAAAGGCCGGGAGCTGCGCTGGCACGTCGCCGCGGAAAGCGGCGCCGCGCCGATCGGGCGAGCCGCGTTCGGCGCGATCGTGGACGAGCTGCTCGCGAATGCCGCCGAGGCGACGCCCGACGGCGCGGCGATCACGGTGGTGCTCCGCGACGGGACGCTGGCGCCGCGCCCCGAGAAGATGCTCCTCACGCCGGCCGCCGGCCGCTACGCGATCCTCGAGGTGACGGATGCCGGCCGAGGCATGACGCCCGACGAGGCCGCGCGCGCACACGAGCCCTTCGTCACCACGCGTCCGCCGCACGAGGGGCGCGGCCTCGGACTCTCCGTGGTCTACGGCATCGTTTCGAGCATGGGCGGCGGCCTCCGGTTGGAGTCGTCGCCCGGCAAGGGCACGCGCGTCAGCGTGTACCTGCCCTTCACCTCGGCCGAAAGCGCGTCCGAACCGAGCCCGCCGAAGCCGGCCGCGCCGACGCCCGGCGCCGCCTAGAACCCCGCCGGCCGCTCCGCCGCCACGCCGAACGCGCCCTCGAGCGCGAGGCCCGCGCGCGCGAGCGTGCCCTCCTCGAACAGCCGCCCGATCAGCGTGATGCCGTGCGGCACGCGCCTCGGCGGCGAGAACGTGGGCAGCGGATGCGCGGGATCCGGCGCCCAGTCGCTCCGCGCCTGCGAGACCCGGACGAACCCCGCCCGCAGAGTGAGGGACGGGTGCCCGGTGAAGTTGGTAATGGTGAGCTGCTCGTCCCTGAGTGAGGGCACCAGGAGCAGGTCCACGGCCCCGAAGATCCGCGCCATCTCCTTCGCCACCTTGCGCCGCATCCGGTCCGCCTGCACCAGGTCCACCGACGAGAGGAACCGCGCCTCGCGGAACAGGTTCGGCCACGCGTCGTCCACCTGCATCTTGAGCGCGTCGTCCTGGTGGCTCAGCGTCAGCTCCTCGAACGCGGCGGCGCCCTCCGCGAAGAGCACCGTCATCATCGAGTCGTACGGCCAGTCCGGCAGCGTGACGGGCACGGGCACCATCCCGAGCGAGCGGATCGTCCCGATCGCCGCGCGGTCCACGTCCGTAGCCGGGCTCTCGCCCATCCACTTCTCGATGTAGCCGACCTTGAGGCCGCGTACCGGCGCCGACGCATCGAAGTCCAGACGGCTCGGCACGCTGTACGCATCGCCGGCGTCGGGCCCCGAGATGGCCTGGAGCACCAGCACCGTGTCCTCGACCGAGCGCGCCATCGGGCCGAGCTTGTCGAGCGACCAGCAGAGCGTCATCGCGCCGGTGCGCGGCACGCGGCCGAACGTGGGCCGGAGCCCGTTCACGCCGCAGCGCATCGAGGGGCTCACGATGCTGCCGTCGGTCTCGCTGCCGATCGCGAACGCGACGAAGCCCGCGGCCGTCGCGGCGCCCGGTCCGCAGCTCGAGCCCGACGCGCCTTCTTCGAGCAGCCACGGATTCATCGTCTGGCCGCCGAACCAGATGTCGTTCAGGGCGAGCGCGCCGAGGGCGAGCTTGGCGACGAGCACCGCGCCGGCCTCGTCGAGCCGCTTCACCACCGCCGAATCCTCCGCGGGGACGCGGTTCCTGAACGGCTCGGCGCCCCACGTGGTGGCGATGTTCGCCGTGTCGAGCAGGTCCTTCACGCCGTACGGAATGCCGTGCAGCGGGCCGCGGTACTTCCCCGCCGCGATCTCGCGGTCCGCCTGCGCCGCACGCGCCACGGCGTGGTCCTTCGTCAGCGTGATGACGGCGTTGACCTTCGGATTCAGGCGCGCGATGCGATCGAGGTAGATCTGCGTGAGCCGCGTCGAGCTGAGCTTGCGCGCCTCGATCCACCGGGAGAGCCGGGCCACGGGCGCGAACGCGATGTCCTCGTCGCTGGCCGGCAGCGGCACCGCGCCGCGCGAGCGGACGAAGCGATCGCGCAACGGTCCGGCCGTGACACCGGGGATCGCCGGATTCCAGAGCAGACCCGGCGCGTCCGTGTCGGCGAGGGCGAGCTTCCGCGGCCCCGTGCGCCGCTCGAGGTACGGCGCCATCGCCTGCCGCCACGAGCGCACGGCTTGGCGCCGCTCGGCGGGCGTCATCGTGACCTGCGCCAGCTTCTCCGCTTCGGCGAAGGTGCCTTCGGTGACCGGCGGGCCCGAGCCCGCCGCGGTCGCGAAGGTCGGCGGCGCGCCCGGCGTCGGCGTCTGCCCGGATGACCCGGACGAGGCCGACTTCGCGCCCTCGCGGCA
Source organism: Gemmatimonadales bacterium (assembly GCA_035541085.1). GTDB lineage: Bacteria > Gemmatimonadota > Gemmatimonadetes > Gemmatimonadales > JACORV01 > Fen-1245. The sequence goes on from DATKNX010000242.1 coordinate 5,562, forward strand.
CGCGCCGGCGATGGCGAGGAGGGCGACGGGCGTCTCGATGAGGAACCGGCGGCGAGTGTTCACGCGGAGTCTCCAGGGGAGCGAGCGTCCGCCAATTCTACCTCGCCGCTCCGGCCTCCGGCGAGCCGCCGCCCGCCGGCGCGCCTAGCGGTCCCGGCGGAGCACGAAGTCCAGCGCTTCGGCGAACGTCGCGATGGGTGCGGGCTCGTGCCGGCCGCCCGGAATGGCGCGGAACCGGTGCTCGATCCCCTCGCGCTCCAGCACATCCGCCGCCGCCCTGGCCAGGCGCTGGCGCTCGGCCTCGTCCGCCGTGCCCATCGTCTGGAAGAAGCGCGAGCGGCGCAGCTCCGGCGCGAAGACGTTCCCCTCCGGCCGGTACGTGACGCGGCTGGCCATCGCGATCGCGCCGTGCAGCAATCGCGGGTTGCGCAGCGCGAGCGCCCAGGAGAGGTCGCCGCCCAGCGAAAAACCGGCCACCGCGAATCGCGCCGGATCCACGCGATACCTGTCCGCCACGGCGCGCAGGTCCGCGACCACCTGCCGCTCGTAGCGCGCGATCGTCGCCGACCACGCCGCGGCCGTGCGGTAGTCGGCGGCGCTCCCGCGGCCGTGGGCGAGGACCACGATGAAGTCGCGTCGGGCGCCGCCGTCCGGGAACAGGAACGGCCAGAGCGCCGCGAGCTGGCGCTCCGGCGGATCGTGGGCGAGGCGGCCGAGACCGACGCTGACCACGTACATCTGCAGGAGCGTCGCCGCCGTGCTGCCGGTGGCGGGGAGGATCTCGACCACCGCGTACGTCCGCCCCGGATCGTAGCCCGGCGGGAGCAGGACCGTGCCGGGCGCGGCGCCGTTCTCCGGCCGCGGCAGGAGGCGCGGACCGGGCGCGGCGTGGCACGCCGCCACCAGGGCCAGGGCCGCGCACGCGGCGGCTCGCGAGAGCCACGCCTTCGGCAAACGGGCGTTCACCGGCGGAAACGTAGCCGGACGGTCCGGCCGGTGGCTACGCTAGATTCCGGCGATGACTCTGGTCTCCCTGGCGGGCGTCGCCGTCCGGTTCGGCACGCGGGAGCTGCTCCGCGACGTGAGCTTCGTCGTGGGCCGCGGCGAGCGGTGGGGCATCCTGGGGCGCAACGGCTCCGGCAAGACGACGCTCTTCAACCTGATCCGCGGCGACCTCGATCCCTCGAGCGGCACGGTGGTGCGCGCCGAGGGGCTGCGCATCACGGTGATGGACCAGTACCGCGACTTCGGCGACGCCGCGACGGTGTGGGACGCGGCGGCGGGCGCCTTCGCCGAGCTGTTCGCGCTCGAGCGCTCGCTCGCCCAGCAGGCCTCGGCGATGGCCGAGGCGGGCGACGCCGTGACGCCGGCGATGCTGGCGCGCTACGACCGCGACCTCCACCGCTTCGAGCGCGAGGGCGGCTACGAGGCGGCGGCGCGGGTGGATGCGGTGCTGCACGGCCTCGGCTTCGACCCCGACGACGCGCGCACGCGCGCCGTCGCCACGCTGAGCGGCGGCGAGCGCGGCCGCGTGGCGCTGGCCCGCCAGCTCGCCGGCCCCGCCGACCTGCTGCTCCTCGACGAGCCCACCAACCACCTCGACCTCGAGACCACGCTCTGGCTCGAGGGCTACCTCCGCTCGCTCGACGCGGCCGTCCTCCTCGTCACGCACGACCGCGCGCTGCTCGAGGCGTTCGCCGACCACGTCCTGCACCTCGAGGCGCGCACCGCGACCGCCTACGCCTCGGGCTACTCCGCCTTCGTGACGCAGCGCGCCGAGCGCCGGCTCGCCGCGCAGCGCGCCTGGCAGCAGCAGGCGTCCAAGATCGCGAAGGAGGAGGACTACATCCGCCGCAACATCGCCGGGCAGAACAGCCGCCAGGCCGTGGGACGGCAGAAGCGCCTGGCGCGCCTGCCGCGGCTCGGGCCGCCGCCCGGCGAGGAGGACGTGATGACCGTCCGCCTCGCGGCGCGGGAGCGCGGCGGCGACCAGGTGCTCGTGGCCGAAGGCGTCCGCATCGCGTTCGGCGAGCGCGTGCTGCTCGGCGGCTTCGGCGCCACGGTGCGGCGCGGCGAGGTGGTGGGCCTCGTGGGCGCCAACGGCGCGGGCAAGTCCACGCTCCTCTCCGTGTTCACGGGGGAGCGCGCGGCCGAGGCCGGCACGGTCCGCGTCCCCGACTCGGTCACGATCGCGCACTACCGCCAGGATCTCGCGCAGGTGCCGGGGGAGAAGACGCTGTTCGACGCGATCGCCGAGCGCCGGCCGACGTGGACGCGCGGGCAGGTGCAGGGGCACCTCGGCCGCTACGGGTTCTCCGGCGACTCCGTGCTGCGGCGGTGCGGGACGCTGTCGGGCGGCGAGCGGGCCCGGATGGCCCTCGCCCTGATGGAGCTCGAGGGCGCCAACCTGCTCGTCTTCGACGAGCCGACCAACCACCTCGACGTCGAGTCCATCGAGGCGCTCGAGGAGGCGATCGCGGCGTTCGACGGCACCGTCGTCCTGGTGAGCCACGACCGCGCGCTGCTCCGCGCGCTGGTCACGCGGGTCTGGGTGCTGCACGGCGGGCACATCGCCGACTACCCCGGCACGTTCGGGGAGTGGGAGGCGGCGAGCGCCGAGCGCGCGCACGCCGCGCGCGTCGCCGCCGAGGAGGAGGAAGCGCTGCGGCGCGTGAAGGAGCGGCGCCAGGTGCGGCGCGGCCAGGACGCGCGCCAGCGCGAGGCGACCGCCCAGCGCGCGTCGCGGCGCGCCCTCGAGCAGGCCGAGGCGGAGGTCGCGCGGTGCGACGCCGAGGTGCGGCGCCTCCAGGCCGCGCTGGCGGACCCGGAGCTCTACCTCACCGGCGACGGGGTGCGCCGCGCCGCGGCGCTCGGCAAGGAGCTCGACGCCGCGCAGCGCGCCCTCGAGACGGCGTTCGCGGCCTGGGGGACGTTGAGCGGAGAGGCGTAGCCGCTCGGGCGTGCCCCGTCCAAGAGGCCGCGCCCGTGCGGGGGGGGGCGGCGCTCGCCCGCCCTTCCGCCCGGTGCGCGCTCTCGGCAGCTTCCTCCCCTTCGAGGGGCCCATGCGAACATCCGCTTCCGTGCTCGTGCTCGTTTTCTGCGCCGCTTCCCTTCGCGCCCAATCCGCCTCCAGTCCCGAGGCGCGCGCCGCCGCCGCCTATGACCGGGCCCTGCGCGGGGGACCCCTGACACTCCGGGCGTTCCTGATGGGATTCCCGAAAGGCGCCGACCTGCACGTGCATCTCAGCGGCGCCGTCTACGCGGAGACGTTCATCCGCGACGCCGCCGAGGACGGGATCTGCGTGGATACGGTGGCGCTCGCCTTCGCCACGCCGCCCTGCACGGGCAGCCGCGTGCCGGCCACGGACCTGTCGAGAGCCACCGGCGCGGACAGCCAGAACCTGTACGGGCGGCTCATCGACTCGCTTTCCACGCGCGGGTTCGTGTCTTCGCCGGGCAGGCTCGGCCACGACCGGTTCTTCGCCACGTTTCACCGGTTCGGAGCCGTGAGCCGGAGCCACGCCTCCGAGTGGGTGGACGAGCTCGCCAGCCGCGCCGCCGCGCAGAACGAGCAGTACCTGGAAATCATGACGGCGCCGCCCAACGACAGTGCGGCGCAGATTGCGCGCGCGCTCGGCGCGAGCGCGGCGTTGAGCGGCCCCGAGGCGAGTGTCGAGGACTTCGCCCGCCTGCGCCAGGCGCTCCTCGATCGGGGCCTGCGCGAGCGCACCGCCACGGGCCGCGAGTTCGCGCGGGCCACCGAGGCCGGCCGGCAACGCATCGAGCACTGCGGGACGCCGCAAGCGACCGCGGCGTGCAAGGTCGAGATTCGCTACCTCTACGTCGTGCTCCGCGACACTCCGCCCGAGGAGGTCTTCGCGCAGGCGCTGCTGGCCATGGAAACGGTCCAGGCCAGCATGGACGCGGGCGAGGGCGGCTATGTGGGAATCAACTTCGCGCAGCAGGAGGACGGCTTCCTCTCGATGCGCGACTACACGCTGCAGATGCGCATGGTGGGCTACCTGCACTCCGTCTATCCCCGCGTCCACGTCTCCCTGCACGCGGGCGAGCTGGCCCCGGGCCTGGTGCCGCCCGACGGGCTGCGCTTTCACATCCGGCAGGCGGTGGAAATCGCCCACGCCGAGCGCATCGGGCACGGCGTGGACGTGATGGCCGAGGATGGCGCGGAGGATCTGCTGAAGGAAATGGCTGCCGAGCACGTCGCGGTCGAGATCAACCTCACCTCGAACGCCATCATCCTCGGTGTCGAGGGCGCCGAGCACCCGTTGCCCGCGTACCGCGCCGCGGGCGTCCCGGTCGCGCTCTCGACGGACGACGAGGGCGTGAGCCGCATCGACCTGACCCACGAATACGTGATGGCCGCGCGGGAGTACCGGCTCCGCTATGCCGACCTGAAGGAGATGGCCCGAACCGGGATGGAGCACGCCTTCCTGCCCGGCGCCGGCCTGTGGGCCAGACCCGACGCCTTCACCGCCCCGGTGGCGGCGTGCCGCGGCCAGACGCTCGGCGGAGACACGAGCTCGGCCGCGTGCAAGACGTTCCTGGACGGCAGCCAGAAGGCGGCGGCGCAGTGGGAACTCGAGCGGCGGTTCCGGGCGTTCGAGGCCCGGTTCTGAATCCCGGATGACTCCAACGACCTGTCTCGCCGGCTCCGATCGCAGGCGATCACGAGGGAACACGCCCGCCAGCCAGGAGTCGGAGAGCCGCGGGTCGCCCGCCGGCGCTAGCCGCCGACCTTGACCGCCGGGACGAGGTGCCGGCTCCGCCAGATCGCCGCCATCGCGAGCAGGAGCACCGCGGCGGCGAGCGCGAACCCCGCCGGGTAGCCGGTCCGCGCCGCGAGCACCCCGAAGCCCGCCCCGCCCGCACCCAAGCCCGCGTCGTAGGCGAGGTTCCAGATCGCGCTCACCGCGTCGAACTCGGAGCGCGGCGCCGCCTCGAACATCAGCGTGATGCTCGCGTTCTGCGCGACGCCGAACGCGCCCCCCACCAGTGCCGTGCCTGCGAGCAGCGCGGCGCGCCGGTCGATCAGCGCCAGGCACGCCACGCCGAGCGCGGCGACCACCACGCTCGGCCGGAGCAGGTCGCGCGTCGGATGCCGGTCGGCTTGCCGCCCGGCCCACCACCGGAACAGCGTGCCGCCGGCAGCGAAGAGGAACAGGCCGACGGCGGCGTCACCCGCGGCCGCCGCGGGCACCGCCAGCGGGACGAACGTGACCACCACGCCGCTCGCCATCGCCGTGGCGAGGAAGGCGAGGGACGGCAGCAAGAGGCC
>DATKNX010000243.1:0-4128 GCA_035541085.1 Gemmatimonadales bacterium
AGCGGCCAGCGGCGGGCCCGTCGCCAGCTGTTCCTGACGGTCGGGCCGCTCGTCCTGGTGGTCCTGGCCGCCCTCGCCGTGTGGGCGGTGCGCGGGCGGACGGCGCGGCGCCACCGTCCGGCGGCGCCGGCCGTGCCCGCCGGCATGGTCGCGATCGCCGGCGGGTCGTACGTCATCGGCCGCGGCGACGGACCGGCGTGGGTCCGTCCCGCACACGCGGTGGTACTCGCGCCGTTCGACATCGAGCGCACCGAGGTGACGGTGGGCGCCTACCGGCGCTTCACCGTCGCCACGCTCACGCAGCCTCCCTGGAAGACGCTGCCCGACTCGCTGCTGCCGGTGACCGGCGTGATGTGGGCCGAGGCGACCGCCTACTGCGCCTGGAAGTACCCGGGCGGGCGGCTGCCTTCGGAGGAGGAATGGGAAGCAGCCGCGCGTGGAGCGGACGCACGGCGCTATCCCTGGGGAGCGGCGTGGAGCGCGGCGGCCGCCAACACGCAGGGCGCGAGGCGCGGCGGACTGGTACCCGTCGGCTCGTACCCCGCGGGCAACTCCCCGCTCGGCCTCGAGGACCTCATCGGCAACGTGTGGGAATGGACGCGCTCGCCGGCCGTTGCCTACCCGGGCGGCGCCGCGCCGCCGCGCAGCGCGGGGATGTACGTCATCCGCGGCGGCGCGTACAACACGCCCGATTCCATCGCCGACGCGACGTGGCGAGGCCGGGAGCCCGCCACGGGCCTCACGCGCGACGCGCTCGCCGCGACCGGCTTCCGCTGCGTGCTGCCGGCGGCGACGCCCTGACGCCTGTGGCCGTGAGCGGGGCCCGAGCGCCGCTCGTCCAGCACCGCAGGCGGTCGAACTGTGACGCAAGCTACAAGTGACGCAGGGCACACCGCAGAACGCCGACCCGCACTACCGTTCAGCAATGCGTCGCCGACTCTCCCTAATCTGGCTTGACGCCTTGGGAGAGCCCAGCGAGTCTTAACACTCCAACATCGCAACTTTCCGCGCGCCGATGCATCAGGCGCGCCGCTGAGGAATCGCGCATGCGCACCGGCTCCCCCCGACTCGACGAACACGCCGCCGCCGCCCCGGCCGCACCGCAGCCGCTCCCCGCGCGGAAGACACCGTACGAGCCGCCGGCGCTCGAGCGGCTCGGACCGTGGGAGGCGTTTACGCTGCAGCAGAGCATTCCGATCTTCCCCTGACCGGCGAGACGAACACGCCGGCGCCCGAAGTCGCACGGGGCGCGCGGCGCGAGATCACTTTGGAGGCACTGATGCGATTCGTTCCGAGAAGCGCCTGGCCGCTCCTGCCGCTGCTGCTGTTCGCCTGCCGCGAGCAGCCGTCGGCGCCCGTCCAGCAACGCGGGCCGGCCGCCGGCCCGCCGGGCCTGATGGAGATCACGATCACGGGCATCGGAACGCCGCAGCAGAAGGCGAGCGTGCGGAGCGTGAGCGAGGGACTGGCCGCGAGCCGAACCGGCGACGCGGCGCAGGGCGCGTTGTCCCGCGGCGCGCGGATCGTCCTCGGCCCCGGGCGCCTCACCACGCTTCCGGACACCACCACGACGCCGCACAACGGGACCGTCCAGATCACGCCGGTTTCGACCGCCTCGTTCACGTGGGGCACGCGGGGTAGCGGCGGATACCGCTACGTCAGCGCCACGTACCAGGTGCGCAACGCCGCCTCGGGCGGGGCCGCGTACGCCGACGACCGCACGAACCTCACGTTCCTGGCGATCAACGACTCGGTGTCCCTGAGCGGCACCGCGATCTCCACGCTCAGGAAGTTCGACAACGGCGCCGTGGCGGCCGGCGTGGAGACCACGATCCTGCCCACGGGCTGGGCGGACCTCAGCGGCACGGCCACCCTCACGACGCGGTCGGCCGACGTCCTGCAGGTCTACACCGAGGCGGAAGTCGGCGCACTCACGCTGCCCTCGGGCGTGAACAGCATCCTGCCGTACGGCTTCGTCGTGAGCAACCCGAGCACGCCCGGCAGCCGCACCCTGACCGCCAACCCCGGCGTCTCGCAGTTCGACGGCCTCGTCACGTTCGCGTTCAAGGTGCCGCTCCAGGCCACCGCGGCCGACGATCCCTTCACGATCAGCATCCAGGTCCTGCCGGTAGACGACAACCAGGCCGTCGTCACGCAGAGCTTCGAAGAGGCCGACGCCACGTCGGTGACCAACGCGAAGACCCGGGCCTCGAGCCTCGGCGCCTCGCTGCGCAGCCTCATCGGCACCTGGCTCGGGACCACTCCGGCGAGCTTCGTGTGCCTGGTGCGCACGGCGGGCACCGCGGGCTCGCCGACGGCCTTCCTCGGCGACTCGATCGCGATCTCGTCCGAGAGCCCGACGCCCTACGCCGGCGCCGCGAGCTTCCTGGCGAAGAACGCGACGCTCTCGGCCACCTTCAGCGAGACGATGAGCGGTGCGTCCGCCGGCTCGTTCGTGGTCAACGGCTCGCAGAGCGGCCGCGCGTTCCTCTCGGGCGCCTACACCGGCGGGAGCACGGCGACGCTTACGTCACCGGTGCCGGCGTTCTTCCCGGGCGAGCGGGTTGACGTGTCGCTCACGCGCGGCCTGACGGGCACCGGGAACGGCGCCCGCGTGTGCGCCCCGCGGGTGTATCGCTACCGCGTCGCCACCTCGGCCGCGACGGCGAACTTCGCGGCCGACACGGGTGCGTTCACGACGGGCACGCAGCCGCGCTCCGTCGCGGTCGGCGACATCAACCACGACGGCAACCTGGACCTGGCCGTCGCCAACTTCAGCGGCGGCGCCGCGGGCAGCGTGACGGTCCTGCTGGGCGACGGCGCCGGCGGCTTCAATCCGGCGAGCGGCAGCCCGGTCAACGTCGGCCTGGGCCCGCTCAGCGTCGCCCTGGCCGACGTCAACGGCGACGGCGTGCTGGACCTCGTCACGGCGAACTTCAACGCCAACGCCGTCGCGATCCTGCTCGGCCACGGCGACGGCACCTTCGCCGCGCCCAGCACGATCTCGATCGGCGCCGGCTTCGGCCCGGCCGACGTTCACCTCGGCGACCTCAACGGCGACGGGAAGCTCGACCTGGTCGTCGCGGACTACACCGTCGCCAAAGTCAGCGTCTACCTCGGCGACGGCGCCGGCGGCTTCACGGCCGCGTCGGGCAGTCCCTTCTCGGTCGGTACGAACCCGAACAGCGTGACGCTCGCCGACGTCAACGGCGACGGCGCGCTCGACATCGTGACCGCGAACGCGGGCTCGAACAACGTGACCGTGCTGCTGGGCGACGGCACGGGCAACTTCAGCGCCGCCACGGGCAGCCCGTTCTCGATGGGCAGCCTGCCGTACTACGTGGTCGTCGCCGACGTGAACGGGGACGGCCTGCCGGACCTGCTCACGGCCAACAACGGCGGGGACAACGTCTCCGTCCGCCTCGCCAACGGCTCGGGTGGCTTCGACGCCGCCACCAGCGTGACCGTCGGCACCGGCCCGTACATGCTCTCCGTCGGCGACGTGAACGGCGACGGCAACCTGGATCTCGTCACCGCCAACACAGGCTCCGACAACGTGTCGGTGATGCTCGGCGACGGGAGCGGCGGGTTCACGGCCGCGACGCACAGCCCCTTCGGCGTGGGCTCCGGCTCCGCCCCACGGTGGGCGGCGCTGGGGGCGTTCCAGAACGACGGCAAGCTGGGCATCGCCACGGCGAACTTCGGGGCTGCGAGCGCGGTGGTCCTCCTGAGCCAGTGAGCGCAGGGGCGTCCACGCCCGAAGCCGGGCAACGGGGCGCCGACTTCTCTCCGCACGATACCGCGCGCGCCGGATCCTCGGATCCGGCGCGTGCGCCGTTTCGGGCCGAATTCCTCGCCGCGCTGGCGCGCCACCAGGAGATCAAGCGGGAGCTGGTTCCGCTCCTCGCGGCCTGGCACGCCGCGGGCATCGAGACGCTGCTCTACAAGGGCTTCTTCCTCGCCGAGTTCGTCTATCCCACGCCGGGCACCCGCTTCCACGGCGACGTGGACGCGCTGATCGGTTCCGCGCACGCGGCCGAGGCGTTGCGCATCGCGCTCTCGCTGGGCTGGCGGCAGCGCCGCTCCGTGTGGCGCGTCGGGGTCGCCGACGGCGGCGTGCTGTTCAAC
>DATKNX010000244.1:0-3925 GCA_035541085.1 Gemmatimonadales bacterium
GGCGGGCTACCCCACGGGATCCGACGACGCCCTGCTCGCGGCCGTGGACGCGTGGCGCCGGGAGCGCGCCGTGCCCAAGCCCGCGATCCCGTCGCTCGCCGCCGCCTACATCGCGCGGTACGACGCGCTGACGGTGAAGAACCTGGTCCCCTACCTGCCGGCCGCGCTCCGCCCGGTGCCGAGGGCCAACATCACCTTCCTGCCGATCAAGGACGCGTGGTTCTCCGGCTCGATGAACTACCTCGGCCGCGCGCGCACGGCGGACGGGAGCCCGGAGTACGAGGCCACCTACGAAATCAACGCGGCGCTGGAGATCTCGGTGCCCGAATTCGAGCAGCTGGTGAGCCACGAGGTCGTCCCGGGGCACGTGACGACGACGGCCTTCTGTCAGAACATGTACGTGCGCGGCAAGATGGGCCTCGAGGCCACGATGCTCACGATGAACACGCGGCACGCCGCGCTGTCGGAGGGCATCGCGAACAACGCCATCCTGATCGCGCACGGGGTCACCGAGATCGACCAGTTGCCCGACGAGGACACGCAGGCCGGCGTGCTGCTCGCGCTGCTGCAGGACGACGCCAAGAATCAGTCGTCCTACCTGACGTGGCACGACGGCCTGCCGCAGGCGGAGGTCGCCCAGGTGCTGCGCCGCGACTACCTGTGCTCGCCCGAACGCGCCGACAAGCTCTCCGGCGCCTGGGGCCGCCATCCGCTGCTCGGCCGGATGTACCTGCCCGCCTACCGCGCGGGCACCGACCGCGTGGCGGAGCTGCGGCGCCGCTTCCCTCCCGAAAAGGTGCTGCCGGCGCTGTACGGGGCACGCGGGCTGGTGGACGTGGTGACCATCGGCAAGGTCCTGGGGGAGGGCAGGAAGCAGTAGAGAGAATTCGGAGCGGTTGCGAGACGCCAGGTTGCGAGCGGTCGCGAGTGATGAGTTGTGAGGGGCGAGGCCAGTGGGGAGTGCTGACCACTCGACTCGCCCCTCGCGTCTCGCCACCGCTCGCAACTCGCCGTCTCGCAACTACTCTGCGCACCTCCTCCCTGCTTATCTTGCATTCTCAATGTCAGATCTGTTCAGGACCATGAACGCCGGCTACGCGCAGGCGATGTACGAGCAGTTCCTGCGCGATCCCGAGTCCGTGGACGAGGCTTGGCGCGTGCTGTTCGAGGACGGCGTCGCCGGCCTCGCACCGCTCTCGGCCGTCGAGATCGCGACGGCGGGGGCCGACGTCCCAGGGATGGTCGCCGCCGCCCCCCGGGACGCCGTCGGAGGCCTCCAAGCCACCGCGACGGCGGGGGCCGCCATACCGGAGATGCCCGCCGCGCCGGAGCCGGGCGGCGCGTCGGCCGCTGCGCCGGCCCCCGCCGCCCCGTCGGTCGCTGATCTCGAGGCCGTGGCACACGCCGCTTCGGTGGTGAAGGCGTTCCGGACGCACGGCCACCTCGGCCACCTCGGCGCGCGGCTCGATCCGCTGGGCACCGAGCCGGTGGGCGACCCGGCCTACGACCCCGCCACGGTCGGCCTCACCGAGGAGATGATGCGCCGGGTGCCCGCGGCGGTGCTGCGCATCGCGGTCCCGGGAGAGACGTTCGCCGACGCGCTGCCGCACCTGCGCGAGACCTACTGCGGCACCATCGCCTACGAGAAGGAGCACATCGCCAACCACGAGGAACGGGTGTGGCTCCGCCGGACCATCGAGTCCGGCGCCCACAAGCAGCCGCTCTCCGCCGCGGAGCGGCGCGCGCTCCTCACGCGCCTCACGCAGGTCGAGACGCTCGAGCGCTTCCTCGGCCGCGCCTACCTCGGCCAGAAGCGCTTCTCCATCGAGGGCGTGGACATGCTGGTGCCGATGCTCGACCTCGTGGCCGAGCTGGCGGCGGCCGGCGGCGCCCGGGCGGTGGTGATGGGGATGGCGCACCGCGGCCGTCTCAACGTGCTCGCCCACATCGTGGGCGTGCCCTACGAGTCGGTGATCGCGGAGTTCGAGGGCGGGCAGATCGGCGAGGCCGACGGCGCCACGGGCGACGTGAAGTACCATCTTGGCGCCAGCGGCACGTACCTCACGAAGGCCGGGACCTCGCTCGCCGCGCAGCTGTCGGCCAACCCCAGCCACCTCGAGTCCGTGAACCCGGTGGTCGAGGGCCGGGCCCGCGCGCTGCAGACCGACCGCTCCGGGCCGGCGCCCCGGCACGACCCGTCGGTCGCGCTGCCGGTCCTGATCCACGGCGACGCCGCGTTCGCCGGCGAGGGCGTGGTGGCCGAGACGATGAACCTCGCCCGCCTCGCGGGCTACTCGACCGGCGGCACCATCCACATCATCACCAACAACCAGCTGGGCTTCACGACCGACCCCGGCGAGGGCCGGTCCACGCCCTACGCCTCGGACCTCGCGAAGGGCTTCGACCATCCGATCATCCACGTCAACGCGGACGACCCGGAGGCGTGCCTGGCGGCCGTGCGCCTCGCGATGGCGTACCGCGAGCAGTTCAAGGGCGACGTGCTGATCGACCTGGTGGGCTACCGGCGCCACGGCCACAACGAGGCCGACGAGCCGGCCTACACCCAGCCGGTGATGTACGAGCGCATCGCGGCGCTGCCTACCGTGCGCGAGCAGTGGGCCGCGAAGCTCGCGGCACAGGGCATCGTCACGGCGGCGGACGCGGAGGCGGAGGCCCAGGCGGCATACGAGCGGCTGGCGCAGGTGCAGCAGGCCGTGAAGGCCAGCCTGGCGCTCCGCGTGGGCGACGAGGCGGGCGTGGACACGATCGGCACGAGCCCGCGCGTCTCGGCCGGCACCGAGCTGGCGCCCGCGACGACGGGCGAGTGCGAGCCCGGCACGGCCGTCAGCGAGGAGCTGCTGGGCAGGCTCGACGACCAACTGTTGTCCTGGCCCGACGGTTTCACCGTCCACCCCAAGCTGCTGCGCCAGCTGGAGCGGCGGCGCAAGACGATGCAGGACGGCGGCGCGATCGAGTGGGCGCACGCCGAGAGCCTGGCGTTCGCCTCGCTGCTCGGGGAGGGCGTGGCGATCCGGCTCACCGGGCAGGACACCGAGCGCGGCACGTTCAGCCAGCGCCACCTCGTGCTGCACGACGCGAAGACCGGCGCGCGCTGGGCACCCGTCCAGCACCTGCCCGCCGCGCGGGCGCCCTTCGAGCTGCACAACAGCCCGCTCTCCGAGATGGCCGCGCTGGGCTTCGAGTACGGGTACAGCGCCGAGGCGCCCGACGTGCTGGTGCTGTGGGAGGCGCAGTTCGGCGACTTCGCCAACGGCGCGCAGGTCATCATCGACCAGTTCATCGTCTCGGGCCGCGTGAAGTGGTCGGAGAAGGCGCGGCTGGTGATGCTGCTGCCGCACGGCTACGAGGGACAGGGGCCGGAGCACTCGAGCGCGCGGCTGGAGCGGTTCCTCCAGCTCGCGGGCCAGCAGAACATCCGGGTCGCGAGTCCCACCACGCCGGCGCAGTACTTCCACCTGCTGCGGCGCCAGGCGCGGCTCGAGGACGGGCGCCCGCTGGTCGTGATGACGCCGAAGAGCTACCTGCGGCATCCGCTGGCGCTCTCGCCGGTCGAGGACCTCGCGGACGGCTGCTTCCGCCAGGTGCTCGACGATCCGGCGGCCGCCGACCACTCGCGCATCGAGCGGCTCGTGCTCTGCTCGGGGAAGGTCTACTACGACGCGACGGGATCGGAGCTGCGAAAGACGGCGACGTCCGTGGCGCTCGCCCGGCTGGAGCTGCTGTACCCGCTGCCCAAGGACGACCTCGAGGCCCTCGTCGGGAGCTATCCGAACCTGCGCGAGCTGGTGTGGCTGCAGGAGGAGCCCCGCAACAAGGGGCCGTGGCGCTACATGGCGCACCACCTGCGCGACCTCGCGCCGCGCGGGCCGAAGGGAGAGGTCCTGCTGCGCTACGCCGGGCGTCC
>DATKNX010000245.1:0-11285 GCA_035541085.1 Gemmatimonadales bacterium
GACCGAGATGGTGGCCGGCGAGGCGGTCACGGTGCACTTGGTCGGGTCGGGCACGGCGGCCGCGGTCACGGTCACGGTCGGCAGCGTCGTCGTGACGGCGGAGCCGTTGATCGTGGCGTGGATCGTCTGCGCCGTCCCCGCGCCCGTCGCGGTGTACGTCGCGGTATAGGTGCCGTTGCCGTGATCGGTCGTCGCCGAAACCGTCCCCGTCGCCGTGCCGCCGCTCGCCGTGAACACCACCACCGCACCGCCCACCGTGATGTTCGTGCCGGTGGAGTCCTTGGCCTGCAGCGTGAGCGTGGACGTTGCCGCGACGGAGATGGTCGTCGGCGACGCCGTCACCGTGCACTTGGTGGGGTCCGGCGAAGCGACGGCCGCCGTCACCGTCACCGTCGGCAGCGTCGTCGTGACGGCGGAGCCGTTGATGGTCGCGTGGATCGTCTGCGCCGTTCCGGCCGTGGTTCCCGTGTAGGTCGCCGTGTAGGTGCCGTCGCCGTGGTCGGTGGTCGTGGAGATGGTGCCGGCCGACGTCCCGCCCGTCGCCGTGAACGCCACCGTGTCGCCGCCCGTCGTCAGGTTCGCGCCCGTGGAGTCCTTGGCCTGCAGGGTGAGCGTGGCGACGCCGGAGACCGGGACGGACGCGGGCGACACGCCGATCGTGCACTTCGAAGGGTCGGCCGTCGGCGCCTGGATCAGGAGCGCCGGCGGCAGCTTGTCCGTGCACGCCGCCAGGCCGGACGCGGCGACGAGCAGGCCGGTCGAGGTCCGCACGAACACTCGGCGGCCGACGACGTCTCCCGCGCGCGGCGATCCGGGGGGAATGACCAGCGACGGGTCGAGTGGGCTCATGGCCGATGCTCCACAGTCTTGTTGTCGGGGCCAGTAACTATACGCGCCGCAGGTCCGTCCGCCAGAGTGGTGCCGTGCGCCGGACGGCGACACGTGACCACGGTCACATTGCGAGACGAGGCGGCGCCTGAGGCGCGCCGAGGATATGATTCAAGGTCCCCGGATAGCTCCCTGGCGGGCCGCCTGCGGCTCCGCCAGCCGAACCCGACACCGAGGCCAGCACAGCATGCAGGACCTAGCCGCCGAACGCGCCTTCTACGCGAACCTGTTCGAGAAGAACCCCGAGAACGAGCACATCACGAGCGGCTACGACGAGCTGCACGCGCTCGCCCTGCCCGTTCCCCCGGCCGGATCGGTCCTCGACCTCGGCTGCGGCACCGGGGCGCACGCCGTGCGTCTCGCGCGGCGGGGGTGCGACGTGATCGCCGTCGACCTGACCCGCGAGGGCGTGCGGTCCGCCCGGATGCGCCTGGCGAGAGAGAAGCTGCGCGGCCGGTTCTTCGTCGCCGACGCCGAGCACCTGCCGCTCAAGGACGGCGCGGTCAGCGTCGCCTGGACCTTCCTGCTCCTGCATCACTTCCCGAAGCTCGACAAGCTGCCGAGGGAGCTCGCGCGGGTGGCCCGCGACAAGGTCGTCGCCTACGAGCCCAACGCGCAGAACATGCTCACGTGGTTCGCCAACAACGTGGTCAACCGCTTCGTCGGTATTTCGGCCATGACGCCCAACCAGCGCGCGCTTCGCCCCCGTCCGATCGAGCGGGTGTTCGCTCCCCTGGGCTTCCGGGCCTCCGCCGTCCACTACGTCGACCGCAAGTGGTCCGACAGCCTCGGCTGGCTCCGGCGTGGCTACGAGACGCTCACGGCGTGGCTGCCGAACCGGTTCCGGGCGAACAAGTTCCTGATCATCCTCGAGAAGCGCGCGGCGTGACGCTGCCGGCCGGCACGCCCCTCGTCGTGTTCGGCGACGACTGGGGACGCAACGTGTCCACCATGCAGCACCTGTTCCGCTGGATCATCCCGCAGTACCCGGTGGTCTGGGTCAACGGCATCGGCCACCGCAAACCCCGTCTCGGGATGGCGGACGTCGGCCGTGCCTTCCACAAGGCGCGTGCGATGCTCGGCGGGGCGAAGACTTCCCCGCTCGTGGGCGGCGCAGGGTACCCCGACCCGGCGGCGATCGTTCAGCCGCGCGTCTTCCCCTGGCACGACCGCCGCCTGGTCTATTCCTTCAACGTGCACGCGATGGTGGGCGCCATCCGCTCCGCGTTGGCCGGACGGGGGCTCACGGCGCCCCCGATGGTCGTCACCGGCTCTCCGCCCTCCGTCGGCGCGCTCGGGCGCCTGGGCGAGCGGAGCGCCGTGTACATATGCATGGACGACTTCCTGCACCTGCCAAGCGCCACCCCGGAGATGATCGGCCCGCTCGAAGAACGCCTGCTGGATCGGGTGGAGGCCGTCGTCTGCACGGCGAAGAGTCTCACGCTCACGAAGGTGCCGCGCAGCGGACGGACGTACTACCTGCCGCAGGGCGTGAACTACGACCACTTCTCGACGCCCCGGCCGGTTCCCGCCGAGCTTTCGGCCCTTCCGCGGCCGCTGATAGGCTTTGCCGGCGGGGTGAGTGCGTGCTGCGACCTCGAGATGATCCGCGACCTGGCGCTCGCCCATCCCCGGGCCTCGGTGGTCCTGGTCGGCCCGATCTCGGTGGACGTGTCGACGCTGCGGCTCCCCAACGTCCATCTGCTGGGCCCGCGCCCCTATGCCGACCTTCCCGCCTGGGTGCAGGCGTTCGACGTCGGCCTGATTCCGTACGTGCTCAACGACTGGACGCGCGCCGTGGATCCGCTGAAGCTGCTCGAGTACCTCGCCGCCGGCATTCCGGTCGTGACGACCGACATCCCCGAGGTTCTCAAGTATCGGCACGCCGTCGCCGTGGCGGCGAACCGGACGGAGTTCGGCGCCGCCGTCGCCAGGGCGCTCTCCGTGCGGGACCCCGCAGCCCGGGCGCGCGGCCAGGCCGTGGCCCGCGAGCACACCTGGGAGAGTCGAGCCGCCGAGTTCGTGGCCATTCTCGGCGAGACGTTCGCCCGACAGCCCTCCGCGGTCGCCTCGTGACGACCGGCTGGGTGTGCCTCATGTACCACGCGGTGAAGAGCGCCGAGCCCGGCGTCTCCTCCGACGACTACTTCGCCGTCTCGCGCGAGACGTTCGGCCGGCACCTGGACGCGATCGCCCGCTCCGGCCGCCGCGGCTGTACGCTCGGGGAGGCCGTTCGCGAGGGCGCGTCGGGCCGCGTCGCGATCACGTTCGACGACGGCACGATCGACCACTACGAGAACGCGCTGCCCGAGCTCGTCGCGCGCGGCATGAGCGCGACGTTCTTCGTCATCACGACGCGGGTCGGTGAGCCGGGGTACGCCGGCTGGGCTCAGCTGCGCGAGATGCGCGGCGCCGGCATGGAAATCGGCTCGCACACGCGCACCCACCCGTTTCTCTCCGAGCTGGACGCCGCAGGCGTCGAGCGCGAAGCCGGGCTCTCCCGGACGGAGATCAACGCCGCCCTGGGCCAGGACACCACCGCCATCGCGCTGCCCGGCGGCGACCCTCCCCGCCGCCCCCTGCGTCCGCTGCTCGGAGCGGCGGGCTACCGCATCGTCGCGACGTCGCGTTGGGGCAGGAACCGGGAACCGCAGGGGGACCGGATCGCCTGGATCCGGCGCTCGACGGTCCGGGGCGCCGCCGATCAGCGGGAGTTCCTTCGCATCCTGGAAGGCGAGACCGCTCTGGCCCTGCGCCGCGGGATCCGGGAGACGGCACTCGGATCGCTCCGCCGGCTGCTCGGCCCGACGCGCTACGCCCGCTGGCGGCGGGATTTCCTGGAAGCGTGGCGGCGCTAGTGCGTCGGGACCGCGCGCCCGGGCGGGCGGCAGGCCCGCGCGCCGGTCGTCGGATGCCCGGCTAGGCGGCGGACTGCACCGGGGTGCTCGATTCCACGTAGATCCGGTGCCAGGTCGAGAAGCACAGCAGCTCCCACAGGATGCCCTCGCGGTTGTGGTGGCGGCCGAAGTGCTCCCCCAGGAGCCGCGTGACCGCCGCGGGTTCGAAGTAGCCGAGCCGCCGCATCCGTGCCTCCGACAACTCGTCCTGGATCATCTCGCGCAGCTCGTTCCGCAGCCATGACGCCGTGGGCCCCACGAAGCCGCGCTTCGGCGCCTTGAAGTGCGCGTCGGGCAGGCGCGCCTTCAGCGCCCGGCGGAGCAGCCGCTTGCTCTTCCCCAGGCCGATCTTGAGGCGGTCCGGCAGCGGAAAGACGCGCTCCAGGAGCACGTGGTCGGCGAACGGCACCCGGATCTCGAGCGAGTGCGCCATCGCCATCCGGTCGCTCAGCGCGAGGATGTCGTCGGGCAGGTAGGTCCGGTAGTCCAGGTACAGCGCCGCCGACAGGCTCCCGCCGAACGCCCCGTCGGCGTGCACGGCCCGGAAGCGGTCCAGCGCGGCGTTCCCGGCGAGAGCGCGCCCGACGGCCGGCGTGTACAGCGCCCCGCGCACGTCGTCCGGCAGCCGGTTGAAGTACCCCAGCAGCCGGTCCGGCGCCTCGACGTCGCCGGTGCGCAGGAACCGCTTCAGCCGGTCCACGCCCAGCCCGCCGCCGCGCGGCTCCGGCAGCGCGTTCGCCAGGGCCGACGCCGTCCGCCGCAGGGGCGTGGGCACGCGCCGGGCGTACCCCCCGAGCAGCAGGCCGAGATGGCGCCGGTAGCCGGCGAACATCTCGTCGCCGCCGGTGCCCGTCAGCGCGACCTTGTACTCCGCGCCGACGGCCTGCGAGATGAGCCAGCTCGGCACCGCCGACTCGTCGGCGTGCGGCTCGTCCAGCGCGGCCACGATCGGCTCGAAGATCCGGGTCAGCTCCGGATGCACGTCGATCACGGTGAGCTTCGCGCCGTAGCGCTCCGTCAGCGCGCGGGCGAGGGCCGATTCGTCCGCCATGGCCGCCGAGCTGCCGTGGTAGCGGGCGGTGAAGGCGTGCGGCACCTCGCCCGCCATGGCCATCGACGCGACCACCGCCGACGAGTCCAGCCCCCCGCTCAGGAACGCCGCGACCGGCACGTCGCTCTCCAGGTGCGCCCGCACCGACTCGTCGAGCCACTGCACCACCTGCTCCTCGACGTCGCGCGGCGCCGCCCGCCGTTCCTTCGGCAGGTCCCAGTAGCGGCGCCGCACCGCGCCCTTGCCGGGCTCCCAGCTGAGGGTGTGCGCCGGCTCCAGCTTGCGCACGTCGCGGAACACGCTCTGCGGCGCCGGAACGTAGCCGAGCTGGAAGAACGCATCGAGCGCGTCCCAGTCGAGCGCGCGCCCGGTCAAGCCGGCGGCCACGAGCGCCTTCAGCTCCGAGGCGAATGCGAGGCCCCAGGGCGCCTCCGCCACGTACAGCGGCTTGATGCCGAAGCGGTCGCGCGCGAGCAGCAGGCGCCGCCGCCGCGCGTCCCAGATGGCGAGCGCGAACATGCCGCGCAGCGGCTCGACGCACCGCTCGCCCATCTCTTCGTAGAGGTGGACGATCGTCTCCGTGTCGCTGTGCGTGACGAGGGTGTGGCCGCGACGGATCAGGCCGTCACGCAGCTCGCGGTAGTTGTAGATCTCGCCGTTGAAGACGATCGCGCAGCTCTTGTCTTCGTTGTAGACCGGCTGGTGGCCGCCTGCGAGGTCGATGATGCTGAGCCGCCGCATGCCGAGACCGACCGGGCCGTCGACGAGGAGGCCCTCGTCGTCCGGACCGCGATGGCGGATCGCGTCGCACATCCGCTGGACGACGGCCTTCGCGACGGGGTGGTCCGGCGCGTGGTGGACGATGCCGACGATGCCGCACATGGATGACGCAAGCTAGGGGACGTAACGGCGCCAGGCAATTCGGCCGAGGCCTCCTGCTCAGATCGCGGCGGAGCTTCCGGTCGGCGGCGATCCGACGGAGGGCAGCCGCTCGATCGCGTCGAAGAGGATTTTCGCCTGCGCGCGGCGGCTGAAGCGCGCGTCCCGCGCGAGCCGCCGCGGCGTGATGCCCGCCGCGTGCTCCCCATAGCGACGCGAGATGGCCGCCGCGATGGCCTCCGTGTCCGCCGGCCGCACGACGTCGGCCTCGGTGCCCGCCAGCAGGTCCGCGGTGGCGCTGCCGGGATCGGCCAGCACCAGCAGCCACGCGTCGAACAGCATGTACTCGTAGACCTTCGCCGGGACCGCCTGGTGGCTGTCCTGGTAGAGGTTGACCAGCATCGTCGCGGCGGCCTGGAATTCCATCGCCGCCTTCCTGGGCGCCGGCGGACGCCAGCGCACGAACGCGCCGACCCCCTCCGCCGCCGCCAGCTCGGCGAGCGGCGGTCCCTCGATCTGCCCCATGAACTCGATCCGGAATTCCTGCGGCGTGAGGCGCCGCTCCTGGACCACCCGCGCCGCCGCCTTCAGGAGGGGACGTGGATCCCGGTCCAGGTAGATCGAGCCGGCGTAGGCGATCACGAACGCGCGGTCGCGGACGACCGCCGGCACCGCTTCCTCGTCGAAGCCGTTCGCCACGGCGACGATGCGGCCCGCGGCCCCGGGGTGCACTCCTCGCAGCGTCGCCGCGGCGCGCGCGGTGTTCGTCACCACCAGGGAGGCGGTCGCGATCGTCCGGCGCTCGTGGCGGCGCGCCAGCGCGGGCCACACCGGGCTCGCCACGTGTTCCACGACGCGCTCGACCTGGCTCCACGGGTCGCGCATGTCCATCACGTGCGCGAGGCCCGCCGCTTTCCGCAGGCGCCGCCCCGCCTCGTGGGTCATGTGCGGCGGCCCGCTGGTGACGCACGCGAGATACCGCCGCTCGCGGGCCAGCTGGAGCCCGAGCCGGGCGGCGGCGCGCGCCCAGCGCCCGTCTGCCGCGTAGCCGCGCAGCGCATCGCGCGCCCGCACCACGTCGCGCAGCGAGCGCGGCCACCAGTGCAGCTCCGAGCGCGCGAACGAGTTCGGCATCGCGGGAGCGGCGCTCCCGCCGGGGCTCGCGGCCTCAGCCAGCCGGCGCCGGAGCCGGCGCCGCACCCAGTCCTCCACCTGCAGCTGCCACACGCGCGGGCGCGCCACGCCGAACAGCCGCGTCCCCGGCGGAAGATCCGCGAGCCGCGCGTCGTCGCGCGCGGGAAGCTGCGCCGGATCCGCCGTGATGACGTCCAAGCCCCAGCCGCGCTCGGCGGCGAACGCGGCGGACTTCTGCCAGCGCAGGCCGCCCACGGCGGTGCCCGGAGGGAAGTGATAGCTGACCAGCAACAGCCGCCGACCGAGCGGGGCACCCGGCGCGACGTAGAACGGCTGCGCCTCCCCGCTCACTTGCGCAGGCCGCGCAGCAGGTCCAGGAGGCTCTTCACGTACGACCGGTGAAACAGGCCCAGCGTTCCCAAGTACGCCGCCGCCCCGACGCCGACTTGCGCCACGAGCGCGGGCGCATCGCCCCACGGATCGGGCACGATCCAGTCGGCGACCCACACCGCCACCGTCATCACCGCCGTCGCCGAGATGGCCGGCCACAGCGCGCCCAGGTACTCGCGGCCACGCAGGCCGATGAGTCGAAGGGTGTGGATCACGAGCAGCGGCAGCACGAGGAGCGGGTAGGCGACCATCCAGGCGAACGCCACGCCGCCCGTGCCCCAGTGCGTGCCCACGTAGAAGGCGACCGGCAGGACGATCGCCAGCGCGATGCTGATCCACATCGCGCGGCGCGCGTGCCCGGTCGAGATCAGGATCTGGGGGAACAGCGTGGTGAGTGAGCGGAAGCCGGCGTACAGCGCCAGGAGCCGCAACGGCAGGATCGCGTCGTGCCAGTGGTTCCCGAGCAGCACCGGCACGAAATGCGGCGCCACGAGTGCCAGGCCGATCGAGAGCGGGAAGGTCAGCAGCGCGAGTCCCTGGCTCAGCCCCTTCACGTAGCGCCGGAGCTCCACCAGGTCGTCCTGGACCCGGGCGAAGACGGGGAGCGTGACCCGGCCGAGGACGGCACTCACCTTGTCCACCGGAATGCTGGCGATCTGCCAGCCGAGGCTGTACTCGCCCAGCGAGCGCCGGCCCAGCACGCGGCCCACGATGGTGAAGTCGGCGTTGCTGTACAGGTACCACGCCACGCGCGAGACCGTGACCTGCCAGCCCAGCGTCATCGGCTCGATCATCAGCCGCACGTCGCGCGGCCAGCCGATGCGGTGCGGGCGCGCCACCAGCGACAGCGCCGCGCTCACGAGCGACGCCACGATGGAGCCGATGACCAGCGACCAATACCGGAAGCCCGTCGCCGCCAGCACGACCGTCGCCAGCGCCTGGGCCGTGGCCTCGACCCCGTCGATCCGCGACATCCGGCGGAACTCGAGGTCGCGGGCCAGCAGTGCGTAGGGGAGCACCTTGAAGCCGGCAATGACGAACGTCGTGGCCAGCGCGAGCACGATGTTCTGCACCGCCGGTTCCTTGAAGAACAGCGCGATGGGGTGCGCCGCGCCCGCGGAAATCAGGAAGAACACCACGCCCAGCGCCACGCCGAGGCCACCCAACCCCGCTCGCCGCTCCTCCGGCATCTCGCGCACCAGCACCACGGCCGAGCCGATGCCGAACTCGTTCACCAGCTGGATCAGCCCCAGATACACCGTCGCCATGCCGACGAGACCGAAGTCGCCCGGCGTGAGGAGACGTGCCACCAGCAGGGTCGAGGCCCAGCTGATGACCTGGGTGAACCACCGCACGGCGCCCGTCCACGCGATGCCCCTCACCAGCGACTTGTCGAGCGCCGCCCGGCCCAGCGGCGTCTCCGCCGCCTCCGGCGCGGGCGCCGGGACGGCGGCCGGCACGCTCTCCACCGCCGCGGCCGGCGGCGCGGCCGCCGCCGACGCCGCACCATCTCCATCCGCCCGCTCGTCCGCACGAACCGCGTCCGCGATCCGCTCGGCCGTGGGCGAGCCGAGGCGCTGGCCGAGGAGCGTGGCCACACGTCGCACGATGGCGTTCCAATCGTGCCCCGCCGCCACGCGCCGCCGCTCGGCGACGACTGCGGGAGTGCGCGCCGTGGGCTCCAGGGCCGCTGCCAGCGCCCCCGACCACTCGTCCACGCCCTGCGCGAGGGTGACGATCTCGCGGAAGTCCAGCAGCGTACGGATCGGCGTCCCGACGGCGGGCAGCCCGGCCGCCAGGTACTCGTGCAGCTTCAGCGGGTAGATGTACTTGGTGTAGTCGTTGACGTCGTACGGCATCATGCCGACGTCGAGGTGCTGCGTGTACGCCGGCAGCGCCGCCACGGGACGCCCGCCCAGGATGTGCACGTTCCCCAGGCGCCTGAGCTCCGCGAACGCCTCCTCGTCGGCCCCGAGCGGCTTCACCGGGCCCACGAAGACGAACGACCACTCCGGATGGCGCTCCGCCAGGGCGGCCAGCAGCGGCATGTCGAGCTGGCTCTTGACCACCCCGATGTAGCCCATCCGCGGACGTGGAATGTCCTTGAGGTCGTCGGGCTCGGGCCGCGGCGTCAGGTAGGACCGGTAGTCCACGCCGTTGGGAATCAGCTCGGCGCGCCTCGCGAACCGGGCCTTCTTGTCCCAGAGTGCCGGAGAGTGGATCAGCACCTGGTCGGCGCGGCCGAGCAGCTGCGCCTCGATCGCATCCACCGGCTGCTCGATCACCGAGAACGAGTACTCGTCGTCGAGGTGGTAGCAGCTGATGCGGTGCTCGACGAGGTCGAGGAACGGGGCGAACTCGGGGCGCCACAGGTACGCGATGTCCGGCTCGGCGCCGCGCGAGCGCAGCAGCGCGCAGGCCTGGCGGATGCGCCCGTGCTCGGTGAAGCGGGCGACCGGCTGGGGCCGGTAGACCTGCGGATACAGCCGTCCCGGCCGGTAGACGAGGAAGTCGGGATTGGACGGGAGGTCCTCCGGCGGCCGCCGCACCCGGAATTCCTTCCACGCTTCGCGCCAGCCCCACGGCGGATCCATCCAGACCACCGGAAAGAACCTGGCGAGACGCGTCAGGATCTGGTGCCTCGGCATCCACGTGCGTCCCCACGGATCGGGGACGAACGCGATGATGCCGGAGAGGCGGTCGCCGCGCCTCACGCGAGTGGCCTCCACGACTCCGGGCCGCCGCCCGTCGGCACGAGGACGGCCCCGTTGCTGGTTTTCATCGTGCCCGAAGATAGCAGGCCGCGCATTGCTCCGCTGGCCAGGCCCGCCGCCGCGGAGGTAGAATTCTCCGGTGTCCGCCACCCCATCGTCGCCGCCGCTCGGCATCCTCCACGTCGTCGTCCCCACCGATGTCGGCGGCATGCAGCGCGTGATCGAAGGCCTCGCGGCCGGCCACCGGCGGCGCGGCCACCGCGTCGCGCTGGCCGCCGTGGCCATGCCCCCGCACGCCGCCGAGCCGCCGCTGCTGCCGGCGCTGCGCTCGGCGGGCGTGGACGTGCGGCCCGTCGAGACGCCGGGGCGTCGCTACGGACGCGAGCGGGCCGCGATCGCCGATCTGTGCCGCACGCTCCGGGTGGACGTGGTGCACTCGCACGGCTACCGGCCCGACGTCGTGGACGCGCCGGCGGCTCGGCGCAGCGGCGCGGCGACGGTCACCACCGTCCACGGCTTCACGGGCGGAGGGTGGAAGAACCGGCTTTACGAGTCGCTCCAGCTCCGCGCGTTCCGCCGCTTCGACGCGGTTGTCGCGGTGTCCCGCCCGCTGGAGGCGCGGCTGTCGAGCGCCGGCGTGCCCGCCGGCCGGCTGCACCTGGTGCCGAACGCCTGGGCCGGTCCCGCGGACTTCGCGGAGCGCGCGGCGGCCCGGGCCGCCCTTGGCGCCCCGGCCGACGGACCCGTCGTCGGCTGGGTCGGCCGCCTGACGCGCGAAAAGGGCGCCGACGTCCTGATCCGCGCCTTGCCGCTGCTCACGCGGCCGGCGGTCGTGGCGGTGGTCGTCGGTGAGGGCCCGGAGCAGCGCGCCTTGCACGACCTGGCGGCGAGGCTGGACGTGGCGGACCGCGTCGTCTGGACGGGGAGCGTGCCCCAAGCGGGCCGGTACATGCGCGCGTTCGACGTGTTCGTGCTGAGCTCGCGCACGGAGGGAACGCCGATCGTCCTGTTCGAGGCCATCGCCGCGCGCGTGCCGGTCGTGGCGACTTCCGTGGGCGGCGTGCCCGACGTCGTCGGCGAGGGCGAGGCAGCCCTGGTGCCTCCGGAGAACCCGGGCGCGCTCGCGGCGGCGGTGCACTCTTCCCTCGCCGACCCCGCGCGCTCGACGCGGTGGGCCGCCGCCGCCTGCCGGCGCCTCGCGGCCGAGTTCGCGCTCGAGCCGTGGCTGGACCGCTACGAGATGGTGTACCGGCAGGTGCTCGCCCGGGCCGCGGAATGACCGGCGTCGCCCACTGGCTGTTCGCCGCGTCCGTCGCGCTGGTCCTCTACGCC
>DATKNX010000246.1:0-3325 GCA_035541085.1 Gemmatimonadales bacterium
AAGGCTGTTATGGCCGACGTCTCGCTTCGGCAGAGCCAGCTGATGCTGCTCGCGGGGACCGCGAACCGGCCCCTGGCCGAGGAGATTTCGGCGTACCTGAAGCAGCCGCTGTGCCAGGTCACGATCCGGCGGTTCGCCGACGGCGAGCTGTTCGTCAAGATCGACGAGAACGTGCGGGGGCGGGACGTCTACATCATCCAGCCCACCAACCCGCCGGCCGAGAACCTCGTCGAGCTGCTGCTGCTGATGGACGCGGCGCGGCGCGCGAGCGCGGCGCGGATCACCGCGGTGATCCCGTACTTCGGCTACGCGCGGCAGGACCGCAAGGACCAGCCGCGGGTCGCGATCAGCGCGAAGCTGGTGGCGAACCTGGTGAGCTCGGCGGGCGCAGACCGGGTGCTGGCGATGGACTTCCACTCGCACCAGCTGCAGGGGTTCTTCGACATCCCGGTGGACCACCTGTACGGCTCGCCGGTGCTGACGGCGCACTACCGGCTGAAGGGCCTCGTGGACCCGGTGATCGTCGCGCCGGACGTGGGATCGGCGAAGATGGCGCGCGGGTTCGCCAAGCGCCTGAACGGCTCGCTCGCGATCATCGACAAGCGGCGGCCGTCGGCGAACATCTCCGAGGTCGTGAACGTGGTCGGCGAGGTCGAGGGGAAGGACTGCCTGATCCCCGACGACCTGATCGACACGGCGGGCACGGTGACCGAGGCGGCGGCGGCCCTCAAGCGCCTCGGGGCGAAGAAGGTCTACTGCTGCGCGTCGCACGCGCTGCTGTCGGGACCGGCCCTCGAGCGGTTGAAGGCGTCGCCGATCGAGGAGCTGGCGGTCACGAACACGATCCGGCTGCCGGACGCGAAGCGCTACGAGCGGCTGGTGGTGCTGTCGGTCGGGAACCTGCTCGCGACCGCGATCGCGAACACGCACAGCGACAAGTCGGTATCGAGTCTGTTTGACTAGGGTGCAGGGGATAGGGCGTAGGGTGTCGCGACCCTACACCCCACACCCTGCACCCAACACCCTGAGGTTGTTGTTGCCATGGCCCAGATCGTCCAGTTGAAGGCCGAGAGTCGTCCCACCAAGGGCACCAGCGCCGCGCGCGCGATGCGCCGCGGCGGCAGCGTGCCGGCCGTGATCTACGGCCGCGGGCGGGACCCCGTGTCGGCCGCCGTGGACGGCGTCGCGCTCGGCCGGCTGCTCGAGAAGATCCATCCCGAGAGCACCATCGTGGAGCTCGAGCTGGACGGCGCGCCCGTCCGCACCCTGATCCGCGAGATCCAGCGGCACCCGGTGCGCCCCGGCATCGTGCACGTCGACTTCTACGCCATCAAGGCCGGCGAGAAGATCCGCCTCGAGGTCCCGATCCACTGCGTCGGCATCCCCGACGGCGTGCGGAACCAGGGCGGCACGCTGGACCAGGTCATCCGCAACGTCGCGATCGAGGTGTTGCCGGCGGACATCCCCGAGCGCGTGGAGCTCGACGTCACGGCCCTGACGATCGGCAGGTCGTTGCACATCTCCGACCTGAACCTCCCGGGCGTCCACATCCTGATGGACGGCTCGCTGACCGTCTGCACGGTGGTCGCGCCGAGGATCGAGGAGGTCGCGGCCCCGGTGGCGGCGGCGGCGGTCGAGGGCGCACCGGTGGAGGGCGAGGCGGCGGCGGCAGCGCCGGCGGAGGGTGCGACGGAGCCGGCGGAGCCGGAGCTCATCCGCAAGCGCAAGCCGGCGGAGGAAGAGGACGCCGTCGAGGAGAAGAAGGACAAGAAGGACAAGAAGTAAGACGGGCGGTGCGCCCTGAAGCTCATCGTCGGCCTCGGCAATCCGGGCGCCGGGTATGCGGACACCCGGCACAACGCCGGATTCTGGCTGGCCGAGGCGCTCGCGGCGCGGTGGCGCCTGCCGCGCTGGCGCCGCGAGCCCCCTTCCCTGGCCACCGGCGGCCCGACGCCGTTCGGGCCGGTCCACGTGCTCAAACCGCAGACCTTCATGAACGATTCCGGCCTCGCGCTCCACGGGCTCCGGCCCGTGGAGCCGGGCGGCCCGCTGGAAGGGTTGCTGGTCCTCGTGGACGACGTGGCCCTGCCGGTGGGCTATTTTCGCATCCGGCCCGCGGGCAGCGACGGCGGGCACAACGGCCTCAGGAGCATCGAGACGACCCTCGGCACGCGCGGCTACGCGCGCCTGAGGATCGGCGTGGGGCCGGCGCCGGAGGGCGTGGACGACCTCGCCGAGTTCATGCTCGCGCCGATGCCGGCCGCCGACCGCGAGGCCGTGTCGGCGCTGATGCCGGCGATGGCCGAGTGCGTGGAGTCCTGGATGAGCGAAGGGGCGGAGCGCGCGATGGCGCGCTTCAACCGCCGCGTGAAGCCGGCCGACGACGTCGGTGACCCGGAATAGACGAAAGGACGCCCGATGAGCATGCGCCGTGTGCTGTTCTCCTTCGCCGTGGCCTTCGCGGCGGCGCTGGCGGTCTTCACCCTCCCGCGCTTCGTCTACACGACCGTGTCGGCGGCGGTGGCGCAGGAGCCGCAGACAGGTGCCGGGGGGCAGGTGTCGGGTGTCCGCGAGAAGCCGCCGGCCACGTCGGCCGCGCCCGCGGCTCAGAGCCCCGCGCCGGCAGCCCCGACACCCGACACCGGGCACCCGGCCCCCGTCTCCCTCCCCACCCGCCTCATCGGCCTCGTCGGCATCGCGCTGTTCCTCGGCGTGGGCTACCTGCTGAGCCGCAACCGCAAGGCCGTCAACTGGCGCACGATCGGCTGGGGGCTCGCGCTGCAGATCGGCTTCGCCGTGTTCGTGCTGCGGGTGCCCTTCGGCATCGAGCTGTTCAAGAAGCTCGGCGACATCATCACCGCGATCCTGAGCTTCTCCTACCAGGGCTCGGAGTTCGTCTTCGGCGACCTCGGCGCCCAGCACGCCAAGGTCGGCGTCGTCTTCGCCTTCCAGATCCTGCCCGCGATCATCTTCATCTCCGCCCTGATGGCGATCCTCTACTACCTCGGCATCATGCAGGTGGTGGTGCGCTACATGGCGCTGGCGATGAACAAGATCCTCAAGGCGAGCGGCGCCGAGAGCCTCAACGTCGCCGCCTCGATCTTCATGGGCCAGACGGAGGCGCCGCTCACCATCCGGCCGTACCTCAACAAGATGACGCAGTCCGAACTGATGACCGTGATGACCGCGGGGATGGCGCACGTGTCGGGCTCGATCATGGCGGCGTACATCGCCTTCGGGATCGAGGCGCGGCACCTCCTGACGGCCGTCATCATGACCGCCCCGGGCACGATCCTGATGGCCAAGCTGCTCGAGCCCGAGACGG
>DATKNX010000247.1:0-5052 GCA_035541085.1 Gemmatimonadales bacterium
CCGACTGGTGGAAGGGCCGCGGCGGCCTCGTGGACTTCACGAACCCCGCCGCCGTCGCGTGGTGGCAGGACGAGGTGCGCAAGGCCATCCGCCTCGGCGCCGACGCGTTCAAGGCCGACGGCGGCGAGGGAAGCTTCATCGGCGGCGCGCACTTCGCGGGCGGCGAGGACGCCGCCGTGATGCGCACGCGCTACGCCGTGCTCTACAACCGGGCGTTGCAGGCGCTGATCGACGGCGACCTGCACGGCGACGGCGTGCTCTTGAGCCGCAGCGGCTCCGTCGGCAATCACGACCTGCCGTTCATCTGGGCCGGCGACAACGAGTCGAACTTTTCGTCGAACGGCCTGCCGAGCGTCGTGCTGGCGGGGCTCAACGCCGGGCTCTCGGGCATCGCGCTCTGGACGAGCGACCTGGGCGGCTACGAGAAGGACGCGCGCACGCCGGGCGACGACGTGCTGTTCGCGCGCTGGACGGAATTCTCCGCCTTCTCGCCGGTGATGGAAGTGCACTCCGCGATCAACCTCGGGCCGTGGGACTACGGGCCCCGGGCGCTCGACGTCTTCCGCGCCTACTCGCGCCTCCACATGAGCCTGTTTCCCTACCGCTACGCGGCGGCGCAGGAAGCGGCGCGCACGGGGATGCCGTTGATGCGCGCGCTCGTGCTGAACCATCCGCTCGACGCGGAGGCGCGCACGGCGACCGACGAGTACGAGTTCGGGCCGGACCTCCTCGTGGCGCCGGTCGTCACGCCCGGCACCGAGCGCGCCGTGCACCTGCCCGAGGGAGCGTGGGTGGACTACTGGAGCGGCGCGCGGCTCACGGGGCCGCTGGACACGGTCGTGCCGGCGCCGCTCGACCGCATCCCGCTGTTCGTGAAGGCCGGCACCATCCTGCCGAAGATCCCCGACGACGTGATGACGCTGGTGCCGTGGACGGGATCCGGCGCGCCGCCGGTGCCCACGCTCGACGACCGGCGAGTCTACGAGATCTATCCCGGCGCGCTGCGCTCCCTGACGGACTTCGAGGGGCGCCGGCTCGCGCCGGGGAGCGACGGCGGCCGCACGACGCTCCGCCTGACGGGCGCTCCCGCCCGCGTCACGCTCGTGTGGCGCTTCGAGGCTCCGGCTGAGGTGACGCTGAACGGCGCGCGCATCGCGCTCGAGCGCGCGGGCGCGTCGGCGTCGGTGAGCTTCGCGCACTCCGGAGAAGATCTGCTCGCCTGGCGCTGACGCGCGCCCGGCGCGGCGTCAGGCGCCGGGGCGCTCCCATCGGCCGCTCTCGCCCGCGCGGAACAGCGCGTCGAGGACGGCCATGTTCGCGAGCGCATCCTCGACCGAAACGGGGACCGGCGCGCCGCCCCGCACCGCTTCCCAGAACCGCTCTCCCTGCAGCGTGAACTGGTTCACCGGGTCGAAGGTGATCGCCTCGACGCCGGAGCCCCGCACGTCGCGACCGTCGTCCACGAGGATGCGCGCGCGCCGGTCCGGCGGCGGATTGAACGGGATCTCGACCTCGATGCGGCCCTTCGTGCCGAACACCTGCACGCGCTGGAAGTGCACCGCCTGGCCCGCGACGGTGAAGGCGGCCTGCCCCGCCGGGAAGCGGAGCACCGCGGAGACCAGCCGGTCCACCTTGAGCTCGGGGTCGCGCTCGATCTCCGCGGCCACCTCGAGCGGCTCGGCGCCGTACAGCCAGCGCGACAGCGTCACCGGGTAGCAGCCGATGTCGAGCAGCACGCCGCCGCCCCACTCGACGCGGCTGCGGATGTCGGCCGGGATGCGGCGGTAGTAGCTGAAGTGCGCGTGCACGAGCCGCAGGTCGCCGATGCGGCCTTCGCGGACCAGCTCGCGCACGCGCAGCCACTGCGGGTGGCAGCGCACCATGAACGCCTCGGCCACGACGACGCCCGCGCGGTCGCGCGCCGCGAGCAGCCCGCGCACCTCGGCGGCATCGAGGCCCAGCGGCTTCTCGCACAGCACGTGCTTG
This sequence comes from Gemmatimonadales bacterium, assembly GCA_035541085.1. GTDB lineage: Bacteria > Gemmatimonadota > Gemmatimonadetes > Gemmatimonadales > JACORV01 > Fen-1245. The sequence continues at coordinate 1,987 of DATKNX010000247.1, forward strand.
CCGGCCTCGACGGCGCGGATGGACCACGGCACGTGGAGGTGGTTCGGGAGCGGTATGTAGACGGCCTCGACGGCGGCGTCGGCGAGGAGCGCCTCGTACGAGCCGTGGGCGCGCGGGATGCCCAGGCGGCGCGCCGCCGCCTCGGCTTTCGAAAGGTCGCGCGAGGCGATGGCCTCGATGCGCGCCGCCGGGCTCCGCTGCATCGCGGGGATGACCTGTCGCACCGCGATGTCGGCCACGCCCAGCACGCCCCAGCGGAGCGGCGCCGCCGGGGCCGCGCTCACGGCGCCAGGACGGCGAGCACCAGCTGCGCGTTCTCGCGCGTCGTGCCCTCGTAGTAGAACACGTAGACCTTGTGCGTCTTCTCGTCCACGGCGCACGTCCGCGCGCCGCCGCCCATCGCGACCTTCTCGACCACGCCGAAGCTGCTCGGCGAGTCCTCGCGGACGACCGTCATCGTGCTGTCCACGCGGTTCGGGTTGAAGGCCAGCCGGGCAACCGGGTCGAAGCAGTTCTCGTCGGCGCGGCTCGGCACCCGGATGCGCGTCACGATGCCGCCGTCGTCGGCGTTGAGGACCACCATCTCGGTGTCGCACGCCATGAACAGCCGGCGCGTCGCCGTGTCCATCGAGAGGCCCTGCGCCCGCCCGCAACCCGGCACCTTGTAGGTCGCTTCGGTCGCGAGCGACGCCGCGTCCACCCGCGTCACGAAGCCGGAGTCCTCGACGTTCAGGAACAGCTTGCCCCGCCCGTCGGCGACGCCCGACTCGAGCCCGTCGCCGATGGTGCCCTTCGTGATCAACTGCCCCGTCCGCATGTCCACCACCCACGCGTCCTTGTCGCGCCAGGTGAACGCGCGATGGGTGACCGGATCGTATCGGATGCCGTCGCCGCGGGCGTCCACGTGCCCGGTCACGGCCAGCGTCGTGAGATCGAAGACGACGCCGCTCCGGACGAAGCCGCGGTTGAGGTCCGCGGCGATCGCGTAACCGCCGCCGCCGCCTTCGACCGTGCCCACGACGCTGTCGTCGTCCACGTTGATGACCTTGTCCCCGAGCCCGTAGAGCCGTCGGCCGGCGGGGTCCACGATGATGTAGTCCGCCCGTGCGTGGCCGAGGACGAGGCGCTTGGCGACGTGGTAATGCGGGTTCTGGGCCGCGACGCTCACCGCGGCGAGCGAGGCGACGGCGAGCGATCCGAGTGCAGCGGTCAGGCGGCGCATGATGACTCTCCCGGGAAGGTTCGGGCGGGAGTGCACCGGGGGCGCGCGACGCGCCCGCGCCGCAGCCCCGGCCACAGCCGCGCGAACATACACCGTCAACCTGTCACCAGGATGACAGGGTGCGGAGCCGGCGCGCTACTGGGCACCGGGTGCATCCGCGTAGAGATTCAGCCGGTTGCGCTTCAGGTAGTCCAGCTTCGCCGCGAGGCCGGTGGCCTCCGGGCGCGGGTAGATGACGAACCCGGTCGCCCGGTCGCAGCCCGCGATGCTCTCCGTCGCCACGTAGCACCGCTTCCACTCGCGCTTGCCCCGGCTGAGGCGCGCGACGGTGTCGGCATCCGCCCCCGTCAGGTGGAGCCCGGCCAGCGCGGCGCCCGCCACGGCGAGCGCGAGGCCCGCGCGCCTGACCGCGGTGCGCCGCACCGTGAGGAGATGGACGTACAGCCCGAGGAGGCCGGTCGCGACATAGAGGTAGTAGCGGGAGGCGCCCGCGGCGGGTGCGCCGAGCTGGAAGCGGCCGGCGGCGGCGCCGAGCACGAACAGGAGGCTGAAGCCGAGCAGGATGCTCGCGCTCCTGCTCGCCTGCTCCGCTGCCGGCTCCCGCCTCGTCAGGCGCCGCGCGTGGTGGACCAGCACGACGGCGGCGCACGCCAGCAGGACGATGCCCACGATCGGCCCCGCGCCGTCGTACCACTTGAGGCCGAAGGCGTTCGCGAACATCAGGCCCGCGTCGCGCGGGGCGGTCCACGCGGCCGGGCAGGGCGCGTGAGGGCAGGCGGCGGCCGGGGTGATCGTGTAGCCCGCGAAGAACGCCGCCACGGTGAGCAGCGCGACGCCGAGCGCGGCGCCCGCGCCCGCCGCGGCCTGGCGATTGCCGGTGCGCCACGCGGCCCACGCATCGAGCGCCAGCAGGACGGGCGTGATCGCGCCCAGGAACATCCCGAAGCCCGTGAACACGGCGAGGAAGTTGAGGAACAGGACGGTGCCGTAGCGCGCCGGCCGCGTGGGCAGCGTCCAGGCGAGGCAGAGCAGCACGGCGAGCAGCACCGGCAGCGGGCCGTGCGAGAGGTTCGTGGGCCCGGCGAGCACCTCGTACTGCAGGCGGCTCAGGAGCAGCAGCGGGATCACGACGTCGCTGCAGGTCAGTGCGCCGAACAGGCGCCGCCTGAGCCAGAGCGCGGCCACCACGGCGAGCGCCGCGATCGCGACCGCCGCCAGGGCTTCCGCCCGCGAGTCCCAGCGCGTGGCGACCGCGAGGCCCCAGGACACGAGGCCGCCGAGGCCCTGCCGGTGCGGGCCGTGCTGCAGGTCGAACACGCGCCACGGGGACGCGCCGGAAAAGAGCGGCCCGGAGAGGTCCCACTGGTCGCGGAACAGGATGTCGACCGCGTAGTGCCGGGTGAACGCGACGAGCCTCGCGAGCTGGGCGGCCGTCACGGCGACGACGAGCAGCAGGGGCAGGTGACGGAGGATCCCGCGGGCGCCGGGCGCGGCACCCGGGACGGCGGGGGTCGCGCTCATCGGGCGCCGCCCCTGAGCGCAGGCTGGTTCGCGGACTCGCGCATCGGTATGGCAGAGAACATACATTGTGACTCCGGCGGCGACACCGCGCGCCGCCCGCCCTGGAGGAGCCGATGCCGACGCTCGCGACGCCCGCCGACCGCCCTGACATGCTCGCCCGCCGCACTGTCGCGGCCCTCGCTATGGCCGCCGCGCTCGCCGCGCCCGCCTGGAGCGGCGGCGCCCTGCGCGCGCAGACCGTCGGGATCGACGCGGTGCGCCAGCCGCCGGCGCCCGATACCGGCTTCCTCCGCATGGGCACGAACGTGGCGCCGGGCGGCCAC
>DATKNX010000248.1:0-3156 GCA_035541085.1 Gemmatimonadales bacterium
GCCGATGCCGGTGTTCACGCCGTACATCGTCTCGTGCGCCGCGACCTTCTTCTCCAGCATCGCGCGGCAGCGCCGGATGCGCTCGAGCGCCTCCGGCGCCAGCTCCACCTTCTCCCCGTCGCGCGCCACGCGCACCACGTCTTCGATGGTGAGTGGCTGCCCCGCACCGATCCGCACCACGCGCCCGCCCTCCCGCTCCGGTGGCCGTAGAAGTTACCACGCCGCGCCGCGTTTCGGCTGCATCGAACGTGCCCCGGCCGCGGCGCCTCGGCCCGGCGCGCCGGCGGCCCGGCTCTGGACACCACCCGGCGCGGTGCCGATTTTGCGCCATGCCTTCCACGACACGCTTCTTCACGCCGGCGAGTCTCACCTTCCTGCGCGGTCTCGCGCGCAACAACCGGCGCGACTGGTTCGAGGCGCACCGCGCCGACTACGAGACGGCGATCCTGCGACCGATGCGCGAGTTCGTGGAGGAGATGGACGTGCGGCTCGCCCGGCTCGCCCCGGAGATCGTGGGCGATCCCAAACGCTCGCTCTTCCGGATCTACCGCGACGTCCGCTTCTCCAAGGACAAGTCGCCCTACAAGACGCACGCCGCGTGCTGGTTCTTCCACCGCGACGCCACGCACCGCGTCGGGCAGGAGAGCCACGGCGGCGGCGCCGGCTTCTACTTCCACGTCCAGCCGGGCGGCTGCCTCGACGCGGGCGGCATCTGGATGCCGCCGCGCGAGGCCCTGGGCAAGATCCGCGACGCCATGGCCACCAAGCCCGCGGCCTTCACGCGCGTCGTGAGCGCGCCCGCCACGGTGCGCCGGTTCGGCGCGCTGGACGAGGACGCGGTGTTGACGCGGGTGCCGCGCGGCTACGACCCCGACCACCCGGCGGCGAAGTGGCTCCGCTACCAGTCCTTCACCCTGGGCCGCGCGCTGAGCGACGCGCAGGTCACGAGCGCCCGGCTCCCGGCCCTCGTGGCGGAGGACTTCGCGGCGATGCTGCCGCTGGTGCGCTGGCTCAACGCCTCGCTCGGGCTCAAGCCGGCGGCCCGGCGGTAGCCGGCCGTGGCGAAGCCCCGACCGGACACGCGGGACGACGGCGCGCCGGACGCCGCGACGGACGCCGTGCGCCTCGACCGGTGGCTCTGGGCGGCGCGGTTCTTCAAGACGCGGGGCCTGGCGGCTGCCGCCATCGCCGGCGGCAAGGTGGACGTGAACGGCGCGCGGGCGCGGCACGCCAAGACCGTGCGGCCCGGCGACGGCCTCAGGCTGCGGCTCGGGCCGTACGAGCACCTGCTCACGGTGCGCGCGGTCTCGGTGCGCCGCGGCCCCGCGGCCGAGGCCGCGCGGCTGTTCGAGGAAGACGCCGCGGGCAAAGCGCGCCGGCTGCGCCTCGCGGAGCAGCACCGGCTCGCCGCCCACTCCTTCACCTACGGCGAGGGGAGGCCCTCGAAGAAGGACCGGCGGGAGCTGCTGCGCTTCAAGCGCGGCGAGTAGCGCCGCGCCGGCCGCAGCCCCCGCCGCCGGTCGCTAGAACATCACCCCGGTCGTCAGCACCAGCCGGTCGCCGCCGCCCAGCTCGGGCCTGAGCTCCACGTACGGCGTGAGACCGTGGCCGGTCGGGAATCGCACCCCCGCGAGCACGTTGAGCCCGATGTTGGTGTTGCCCGACCCCGGCGCGCCGGTCACGCCCTCGCGGGCGACGTCGACGCCGCCTCCGACGTAGACCGACATCCGCGTGCCGCTGATCGGGAACCCCCAAGCGAGGTCGCCGTTCAGCTCCCAGTAATTCAGCGGCGAGTCCGGGAAGTAGTAGTCGAACGCCACGTCGAGCCTGAGATCCTGCGTCCAGAACGGGAGCAGGGGCTGCTCGAACCGCAGGCCGAGGCCGGCGTTGGCGTCCTGCGCGAAGCTGACCTGGCCGCCGAGCCGGGGGGTGCCCTGGGCCGCCAGCGCGGCGGGCGCCAGGACGAGGGCGGCCAGAATGGCGCCCGTGCCGATTCTCATCGGTGCCTCCTTGTGATTATACCGTGCTGACACGCGGAGACGCCGCGAGGTCACGCGCGGCGGGTAACGGCCGCGCGCACACGGCCCGGCGCACCGGTATGTTCCCCGCGTGCCCGAGCTGCCCGACATCACCGTCTATCTGGGCGCGCTCGCCCCGCGCGTGCTCGGTCACGTGCTGCGGCGCGTGGACGTCCAGAGCCCCTTCGTCCTGCGCAGCTTCGATCCGCCGCTGGAGGCGTGCGCCGGCCGCCGCGTCACGGGACTCCGGCGCATCGGCAAGCGGATCGTCGTCGCGCTCGAGGACGACCTCTTCCTCGTCGTCCACCTGATGGTCGCTGGCCGGCTCCAGTGGCGCGCGGGCGCGCTGAAGCTCGCGCGCCGCCGCACCCTCGCCACGCTCGCCTTCGACTCCGGCACGCTCGTCTTCACCGAGGCCGGCACCAAGCGCCGCGCTTCGCTCCACCTGGTGCGCGGCGAGGCGGCGCTCGCGACGTTCGACCGCGGCGGCCTCGAGGTGCTCGAGGCAGCTGCGGAGCAGTTCGTCGCGCGCCTCAGGTCGGAGAACCACACTCTCAAGCGCGCGCTCGCCGACCCCCGCCTCTTCAGCGGCATCGGCAACGCCTACTCCGACGAGATCCTGCACCGCGCGCGATTGTCGCCGCTCTTGCTGACGAGCCGCCTCACCGACGAGCAGGCGGCCGCGCTCTTCGAGGCGACGCGCGCCACGCTCGTCGAGTGGACCGAGCGCCTCCGGCGCGAAGCGGGCGACGGATTCCCCGAGAAGGTCACCGCGTTCCGCGAGGGCTTCGCCGTGCACGGGCGCTACCGCCAGCCCTGCCCCGCCTGCGGCGCGAGCGTCCAGCGCATCCGCTACGCCGACAACGAGACCAACTACTGCGCGCGCTGCCAGACCGGCGGCCGGCTCCTCGCCGACCGCGGCCTCTCGCGTCTGCTGAAGGACGATTGGCCCCGCTCCCTCGAGGAGCTCGACGAGCTCGTGAGCGAGCACGCGCGCACGGCCGAGAGCGCGCACCCGGGGACACCGGAGAAGGGCTGAATTACGAGAGAATTACTCGTCTAATTCCGGCTCCGCCGCTGGCATTTCGCGGACGCCCGTACGTTCTTATTGCCTGCTCGCAGCAATCCCGAGCCATCC
>DATKNX010000249.1:0-2930 GCA_035541085.1 Gemmatimonadales bacterium
CACCGCCAGCAGCCGCTCGTTGGGCACGACGATCATCGTGTCCACGTGCTTGCGCATCTCGGCGATGCCCATCTCCGCCTGCTTCATCCGCTTCTTGCCCTCGAACAGGAAGGGCTTGGTCACGATGCCGACGGTGAGCGCGCCCATCTCCCGCGCCATCGCGGCGATGATCGGCGCCGCGCCGGTGCCGGTGCCGCCGCCCATCCCGCAGGTCACGAAGACCAGGTCGGCGCCGTGGATGGAGCGCCCGACGTCGTCGCGGTTCTCCTCGATGGCCTGGCGGCCGATCTCCGGCCGCGCGCCGGCGCCGAGGCCGCGCGTGAGCTTCTTCCCGATCTGGCACTTGATGTCCGACCGGGAGTTCAGCAGCGCCTGGGCGTCGGTGTTGACCGAGATGAACTCCACACCGCTGAGGTGCTCCTCGATCATGCGGTTGACGGCGTTGCCGCCGCCGCCGCCCACGCCGACGACCTTCATCCGCGCGTTCTGCTGAACGGTCTCCTCGAGCTCGAAGATCATGACGCGCTCCCGCTTGCCAGGTCTAGAAGAAATCGGTCAACCAGCGGCGCACCGAGCCCAGGACCCGGTCCACCGTCACCGCCCGCGCGCCGCCGGCCGCGACGCCGCGAGCCGCCTCGTGAATCCCGTACATCGCCAGCCCCGTGGCCGTGCTGAAGCGCGGCTGCTCCACCGCGTCGATCAGGTTGCCCGTCAGGTGCTGGCCCGGCACGCCGAGGCGCACCGGCATCCCGAACACGTCGCGCGCGAGCTCCACGATGCCCGCCAGCTGCGCCGTCCCGCCCGTGAGCACGACGCCCGCCGGCAGCTTGCCGACGTAGCCCACGCGCTCGATCTCCCGCGCCACCGCGGACAGCACCTCGTCGAGGCGCTGGTGGATGATGTCCGCCAGGATGTCGCGCAGCACGTGCCGCGGCTCCTGCCCCGCCGGGCTCGGCAGCTCGATCGTCTCCGCCGGGTCCACCAGCGGCCGGTACGCGATGCCCCAGCGCTCCTTCAGCCGCTCGGCGTCGGCCTGCGTGACCGACAGCCCCATCGCGATGTCGCTCGTCACGTGGGCGCCCGCGAAGCCGAACGTCCACAGGTGCCGGAACTTCTCGTCGTGGAATATCGCCAGGCCGGTGCTGCTCGCGCCCAGCTCCACCAACGCCACGCCCAGCTCCCGCTCGTCCTCCGTCACCGTCGCGAGGCCCGCGGCCAGCGGCTCCAGCACGAACCCGGCCACGTGGTAGCCCGCGCGCTCGATCGCGCGGCGCAGGTTCTGGCCCACCGAGCTGGACATCGTCGTCAGGAAGACGTCCACCTCGAGCCGCGTGCCCGTCATCCCCACCGGGTCGGCGATGCCGCGCTGCCGGTCCACGATGAACTCCTGCGGGATGACGTGCAGGATCTCGCTGTCCGGCCCCAGCACCACGGCGCGGGCGACCTCGATCACGCGGTCGACGTCGGCCTGGCGGATCTCGGGCGAGGTCACGGCCACGACGCCCGGCGAGGTGATGGCGCGGACGTGCTCGCCCGCGATCCCGACCCACACCCCCTCGACCTTGAAGCCCGCCATCCGCTCGGCGGCCGCCACGGCCTCGACCACGGAGCGCGTGGTCTCGTCGATGTCGCGCACCACGCCGCGCCGCACGCCGCTGGTCCTGGCCCGGCCCACCCCGAGGATCCGCGCCTGGGGCGCGCGCGGCAGCTCGCCCGCGACCTCGGCGATGACGGCGCACGTCTTCGTCGTGCCGACGTCGAGCCCGCACACCAGCTCGTGCGTCACGCCGCCGGCGACCTCCGCGCGCCGCGACCGCCCCGCGCCTTCACCCGCACCCTCCGTGCCGGGACCGGCTTCGGCGCCGGCGCCTCGCGCCGCACCACGATCCAGCCGCGGTAGCGCCCGTCCAGCTCCGTCCACCGCTGCCCGCGTGCCGCGAGGTCGCGCCGCACGGCCGCCACGTTGCGCACCACCGCCGGATCGAGCGGCGTCCCCACGCGCAGCCGGCCTTCCTCGAGGTCCAGCACCACAGCCCCTCCGGCGGCGGTCCGCGCCGCCGCGATGTCCGCGAACAAGCCGAGGTCGGTGGCCCGCACCGTTGCGAGCGCCTCCAGCACGCCCGGATCGGCGCCCGCGACGACCGGCGCATCCACCGGCGCGGCGGCCGGATCGTACGGCAGCGGCCGCCCCTCCGAGTCCATCGGCACGAGACCCGCCGGCCCCGCAGCCAGCGCGACGGGCTCGACCTCCACGATCGTCACCACCAGCGTGCCCGGCAGGCGGCGCGACACGTCCGCCGACCGCACACCCGCGAGCGACGCCACGCGCCGCTCCAGCGCCGCCGTGCTCGCCCACACGTTCGCGCCGGGCCCCAGGCCCAGCGCCGCGACGACCGCCGCCGGCGCGTGGTAGCGGGCGCCGTTCACCTCGACGCGCCGCACCGCGAAGAACCGGAACCGGCGGAGCGCCAGCGGACCCCACCACGGCGCCGTCACGACGGCGGCGGCGGCGACCAGCGTGGCGATCCGCCCCGCGCGCGTCACGCCGCCTCGCCCCGGCGTCCGGCGAGCCGCGCCAGCAGCTCGCGCCCCACCGCCGTCACGTCGCCCGCGCCGAGGGTCAGCACCACGTCGCCCGCGCGGACCGCCGAAGCCACCTGGGCCAGGAGGTCCTTCCGCTCCGGCACCCAGTGCACCTCGCGCTCACCGACGCGCGCGGCGTCGGCCACGAGCCGGCCGGTCACGCCCTCGATGGGAGCCTCGCGCGCCGCGTACACGCCGGTCACCACGACCACGTCGGCCGCCGCGAGCGCCTTCCCCATCGCCGCCCCGTGCAGCGCCGTCCGGGAGAAGAGGTGCGGCTGGAAGACCGCCACCAGCCGCCGGCCCGGGTACGCCTGGCGGGCGCCTTCGAGCGTCGCGGCGATCTC
>DATKNX010000250.1:0-2735 GCA_035541085.1 Gemmatimonadales bacterium
GTCAGGCCGCGTGGTTGCCCGGGATCAGGGCGTCGGCCGCGACCTCGGCCAGCGTGCGGATCTCGACGCCCAGCTCGTAGTGCCTGTTCAGCTCCAGCAGCTGGTCGATGCAGTTGTGGCACGGCGTGACGACCACCTTCGCGCCCGTGCGGCGGATCTGGTCCGCCTTCGGCCGCCCGGCCGCTACGCGCCGGGCCGCGTACTCCGAGGCCGCGAGCAGCCCCCCGCCCCCGCCGCAGCAGTAGTTGCGCTCCCGGTTCGGCGTCATCTCGACGAAGTCCCACGCGGCGCGCCGCAGCACGCGGCGCTGCGGCTCGATCACGCCGCCGTTGCGGACCAGGTTGCAGGGATCGTGCAGCGTCACGCGCTCGCGGTTGCGCGTCGCATCGAGCGTGACGCGCCCGCCGGCCACGTACTGATCCAGCAGCTCGACGAAGCTCAGGATCTGGAACGGCGGGCGGCGGCCGAGGTACTCCGGCACCTCCCACCGCAGGCTCCGGTACCCGTGCCCGCATTCCGCCACGACGAGCGTCTCGACGCCCAGCGCCTCGGCCCGCGCGAACAGCCGCCCGCCAATGGCACCGGCGGCGGGGCGGTCGCACGCGAAGTACGCGTAGTTCGTGATGTCGAAGTCGGTCGAGGTCAGCGTCCAGCTCTCGTGTGCGGCGTGGAAGAGCAGGCCGGCGGCCTGGATCGAGAGCGGGAAGAACTTGATCTCGCGCGGGTTCAGGGCGTACAGCACGCGCTTGCCCGGCTGGTCCACCGGCAGGCTGACCGTCGGATCGCCGGTGCTCTCCCGAAGGTCCTGCTCCAGCCACGCGACGGTCTCGCGCACCTCGTCGGCCGGGATGCGCATGCTGTTCCCCGTCTCGAGCGCGGCCGCCACGTTCGCCTGGATGCCGGCGGGCACCTTCCCCGCGGCGACGAGCATCGCGCGCGCGAGGCCGATCACCGCGGCCGGATCGAGCCCCACCGCGCAATTGAGCGTGCAGCGGCCACACATCGAGCAGCGGCCGAACGCGGCTTCCTTCAGGTCCTCGAGGATCTCGGGCGTGAGATCGCGGGCGCCGGTGAGCCAGGGCACGACGCGGCCCGACCAGGTGCGGTAGCGCCGGTAGAGCCGCGCCACCCGGTCCACCTTCGCGGCGGGCGCCGACGCCGGATCGCCGTCCTCCAGGAAGACGTGGCAGCTCTCCGCGCAGAGGTTGCAGCGCACACAGGACTCGAGCGATGCCGCCACGCGCGGGTCGAGGCCCGCCAGCACGCCGAGGGCCGGTGCCGTCATCCGCGCACGCCCCTCCGGCCGTAGTACTGGCCCCACAGCCGGCGGCTCGTCACGAGGAAGACCATGTGCCGCAGCTTGCCGAGCGGCGCGTAGACCAGCAGCAGCGCCCCCGCGAGCTGGAACGCCGGGCTCACCCCGGGCGACAGCGCCGCGCCGGCGGCCGAGGCCAGGGCGAGATCCACCAGCAGGTTGGCGACGACGTCGTCGGGTTGACTCAGGGCCCTGAGGGTCGGCGTCGTCAGGCGCTTGGCCAGGAGACCGAGGCCGCAGGCGAGGGCGACGCCCAGGAGCGGCGCGAGCGCCAGGTCCAGCACGCGCGGTACGCTCACGGGCAGCAGGGTCACGACGAGTCGCGCCAGCATCGCGAACAGGCCGGCGTGATAGACGATGCCCGCCAGATACGTGGGGAGGTGCCCGCCGGCGCTCTCCTTCGCCCAGGGGAGAAACGCGCTGGTGAAGGCGTAGCGCACGCCCGCCGATTCGCTCCCCCGCGCCGCGGCGTAGCCCGGGCCGCGCACGCTGCCGATGCCCGACCGGGCACGCGCCAGCGCCGCCGCCGCGACGATCAGCGCCGCCAGCAGCACCGCCGCCGAGGCGGTCACGCCGTCAGACGCAGCCCTCCGGCTTGGGCAGCCCCGCCACCTTGCAGGCGCCCTTGGCCGGACCGGACGGGAACAGCTTGAAGATGGTGCGCAGGTTCGTGTTGGTGGCCTGGCAGAGCTTGCGGATCATCGGCGCCGAGCGGTGCTCCACCCAGTACGCCCGGATGAAGCGCACCACGGCCCACTGCTGCTCGTTCATCTCGGCGATGCCTTCCGTCGTGGCGAACAGCCGCGCGACCTCGTCGTCCCACAGCTCGGGCTGCTGCAGGAACCCCTCCTCGTCCACCACGAACGTCCGGCCACCCAGCGTGACATCGGGCACGGTGCCCTCCGGGGGACCGGAAACGGCAATCTTCGTGCCGGGTGCGGCGGGGACTGGCCGCGGGGCGGGCCACGCAGCAGTTTCTCCTCTCGCGTCGCGCCCCGACGTCTCACCCGTCACCCCTGACCCCGGTCCCCATGCACCTCACCACCCTCGACTGGACCATCGTCGGCATCTCGATCTGCATCTCGTTCCTGCCCGCGATCCTGTTCGTCAAGCGGGCCAGCTCGAGCACGACCGAGTTCTTCACGTCCGGCCGCGCGGCGCCCTGGTGGCTCGTGGGCATCTCGATGGTCGCCACCACGTTCAGCACCGACACGCCCAACCTCGTGACCAACATGGTGCGCGGGCAGGGCGTCTCGGAGAACTGGCTGTGGTGGTGCTTCCTGCTGACCGGGATGATGACGGTGTTCTTCTACGCCCGGATGTGGCGGCGCTCGGCGGTCCTGACCGACCTCGAGTTCTACGAGATGCGCTACTCGGGCAAGGCCGCGTCGTTCGTGCGCGGGTTCCGCTCGATCTACCT
>DATKNX010000251.1:0-13324 GCA_035541085.1 Gemmatimonadales bacterium
GCGCTCATCAAGGCGAACAAGGACTTCGACCTGCTGCTCCTCCCGAACCGCGCGCACGGCTTCGGCAACGAGCCGTACATGGTGCGGCGGCGGTGGGACTACTTCGTGCGGTACCTGCTCGGAGCCGAGCCGCCCGCGGGGTACGAGCTGCACCCTCCTGCCCCGGCCCGCAGACCGGGGATGTGATCTGACGGGGAGGTGATGAAGTGATGAAGTGATGGCGTGATGAAGTGATGGGGGGCGGACCGCGGACTGCGGTCTCCGGTCTGCAGTCGGAAGTCTGCAGACGGGCCCTCATCACTTCATCACCCCATCACCCCATCACCTCATCACCTCCCCGTCAATGTGGCCCTGCGGTCCCCACGGAGGTCTCGACCCCCCGCACGATGTCCACCCGCAGCTCGACCCATCCGTCCACCTGGTAGTACGCGACCCGGAGCTCGTGCCGGCCGCCCGTGAGCGGCGCGTGGTCCACCACCGATTCGTGCGGCGCCCAGTCGTCCACGGCCAGCCGGCCGTCCACCCACACGCGCACCGCGTCGTCGCTGATCGTGCGCAGCGTGTACCGGCCCGGCGGGAGATGCACGAGCGTCGTCGCCTCGAGCGCCCAGCGCTCCTGGGGCAGGCCGGCGATCTCGGGCCGGTACCACTCGAAGTCGAGCCGCGGCGCGGCGCGCGCCAGCAGCGGCGCACCCCGCAGCAACGAGTCGAACGCCGCCGGCCGGCTCCGCGGGTCGGTACCGTCGCTCCAGGCGAAGAACCGCATCGCCCAGTCCTGGGCCGGCTCGAAGCGGCCGTACCCGAACCGGTACGGAGCGCCTGCCGCGCGCCGGACCCCGCGCGGCGAAACGGTCGCCTCACCGCGATACTCGAGGGCGACGTCCCAGTCGGCTCCGGCCGTCGCTGCCGACGTGACCGTCAGCGTGTCGCCGACGCGGCCCGATGACGGCGCGAGGAGCGAGACGCCGCGCCGCGCCACGACCCGCCACGTTCCCGGCGGCCCGAGCACGACGAGGCGCAGCGGTACCTCGCGCGTGCTGTCGGCCGGCCAGAGCTTCGGCGACCGCCAGTCGTACGGGCCCCACTCGTCCACGACGACCGCGGACCGGTCGCGCCCCGTCAGCGGCGAGCCGGGAGTCGAGGAATCGCCGGCGGCCACCTCGGGCACCCGCCGGTACTGAGCCGGCAGGCGCGGCACGCCGCTGTCACTCGTCGCCTCCAGCGCCGCCGAGTCCTCCGGCACGCGCACGCTCTCGGTCCCGGACAGCGCGCGCGCGCTGTCCACGTTCCACCAGCGGTTCGCCCCGAGCGCGAGGCCCAGGGTGTTCCGCGCCCGCACGCCGACCCGGAGCCGCCGGAACAGGTTGTCGGCGACCACGTAGTCCCGGCTCCGCACGTCGCGGTGCTTCGGATATCCCCAGCTCGTGTCCGTGACCGAGTCCGCCCACACGCTGACGCCGGTCGTCCCGTCGCCGATCCGGTTCCAGGCGATCGTGTCGTCCTGACCGTGCTCGATGGCCACGCCGATGCGGTTCCCGGAGAGGTCGTTCCCCACGATCAGCGAGCCGTAGCTGTAGCCGCCCCACACGCCGTACTCGCTTCCGTTCGAGCGGTTGGCGATGAAGGCGTTCCGCGCGAAGGTGGCCTCGATGCCGTTCGCCGCGGCCCAGCTGACGTCGTTCCCGTAGAACAGGTTGTCGTTCGCGCCGCCCGTGCCGCTGTCCATCGTGCTCTGGCCGGCCCACAGGAACACGCCGTCGCCGCCGTGCGTGATCGAGTTGTACGCGACGACGTTGCCGGAGCTCTGCTCGTACATCAGGAGCCCCGCCGAGTCCTGGCCGCGCCGGTAGAAGTGGCTGAAGCCGCGGATGTCGAAGTCGAGCCGGTTGTGCACGATGCGGTTGTAGCTCGCGCGGTAGAGCGCGACGCCCGTGCCGGAGTTGAACGAGAAGTCGTTGTCCCGCACCTCGAGGCTGTCGCTCCGCACGAGCATCAACCCGTTGGCGCCCTGCACCGCCCGGCAGCCGCGCACCGCGCCACCGCGCACGTCCGCGAGGTAGAACGCCGCGCCCCAGCGCAGCCACTCGTCGTGCTCGTCGTGGTGGTAGGACTGCCAGTCCACCAGGCTCTCGTGCTCGATCAGGCTGAAGAGCCGCGGCTTCCAGCCGTAGCTCGCGTCCACGTCCTCGAGCGCGAGGTCCCGCGTGCCGCGCGCGAGGACGCCCACCCGGTAGCCGCGGATCCTCGCGTTCAGGATCCGGACGTGGTGCCCGCCCTCGACGCGGATCGCCACGCCGCGCGCCTGGTCGGGATCGGCGTCCGGCGCCCCTCCCTCGAGCGTCGCGCCCGCGAAGTCCACCGCGACGTCGTCGCCGCGGATGGTGATCGCTGCCGAGTCGGGTGAGGCCGGCGCGCCGATCCGGTAGACCCGCGGCGCCACGCGCACCGACCGCGTGATGACGAGCCCGGGCCGCAGCGCGACCACGGGCGCCGGGGCACCGCGGCCCTGCGCCGGCGCGGGCGCCGGCAACGCCAGCTGCGCCAGGGCGACCGGCGCGAGCGCCGCGAAGAGGCGCCAGGCGCCGGGGCGGCGGCCGCGCCCGTCAGGAGTGATCGTGGATCATCCGCCAGCCGGCGGCCGTGCGGGCCCACACGGTCGTGAACCAGCCCGTGCGGTCCGGCAGCCCGCCGCCGGAGAGGATGTAGCGCCCCGTCACGAGCGCGCTGGCGGGCCCGAGGAGCCGCACGTCGAGGTGGTCGTAGCGCAGCACCTGCTCCGGCCGCCCCGTCTTCCAGAATCCGGCCGTCATCTGGCGCCGGACGGCGTCCACGCCGTGCTCGGGTCCCGCGCGGCCCATCACCGTCGTGCTGTCGGCGTAGGCCCACAGGTAGGCCGACAGGTCGCCGCGGTTCCAGCCGGCGGCCGTCGTGTCGAGCACGGCCGCGATCTCCGCGGCCGCGGCGGCGGGCGCGGGAACCGGCGACCCGGCGGGCCGCGCGCAGGCGCCGAGCGCGGCCACGGCCGCCACGGTCCAGGTGGGGGCACGGCGCATCGCGTTCACCAGCGGCCTCCTCGTCGAACGCTCACGGATCGCGCGCGGCGCCGGGATCGTTCCCGCGCTCGCGCCACAGCCGGTTGGCGAGGCGCACGCTCCGCACCATCGCCACGATCGAGCCCAGCACCAGCACCGGCCCGCAGAACAGCACGTACGTCGCCCTCGGGACCCGGTCCAGCAGCGCCATCGTCAGGGCCACGTACAGCACGCCGAGCACGACGAGGTCGCGGCCGGCCAGCGCGTTCGTCTCGTACCAGATGGATTCGTCCGCGAAGGTCGCGCGCAGCCGCACGCCGTACCAGCGGTTGGGAGGGATGCGCCGGCCGGCCAGCGGCAGACCGACCGAGAAGCAGACGATCCCGATGCCCACGAAGACGTACTCGGGCCGCATGCGCACCTCCCCGCTCGGGGGCGTCGCGGGTCCGCGACCGACGCGCGCCCGCGCTCCGCCGCGCCCCAAGATGCGCTAGTAGTACCGGATCAGGTAGTAGACGACGTAGATCCAGCCCAGGATGCCGTGCACGATCACCCACAGGATGGACTTGTTCGCGGTCCAGGAGATCGTGATGGCGAGCGCGGTCCCGAATCCGATGCCGACCTTGGCCGCACCTTTGGTGCGCGACGCCGTATCGCTCATGGCTCGTCCCGGCAGAAGGTTGAAGGCCCCGGCCGCCGCCCGGCGTCGAACCGGGCGGCAGCACCCCGTCGTGCGACCGGCGTCCTACGATCCCCGCCCTGCGACGAACCGGTAGCGGAAGCGGGATTCGTAGCCCGGCAGTCGCGGCCGCACCGTCAACGCGATCCCGCTCTGGCCCGGTGCCAGCTTCAGGTCCACGGGCGTCGCGCCGCAGTCCTGGTTCACGTTCTCGCACTCGAACAGCTCGATGGACGTGATGTGGACCGGCGCGCTCGTGTTGTTCCGGAAGAGGATCCGGAAGCCCTCGCCGTTGCGCTCCGGCTCCGTCCACGTCTCGATCGGCTCCGTCCGCGTGGTGCGCACCGCGTCGGTGTGGTAGCGCACGCGGAAGCTGTAGCCGAACGCCCGGTCGGCGGCGCCGACGGTCATCACGGTCGCCTGCTGGCCGGGACCCACGACCATCCGCGGATCCATCGGCAGGCACGGCTGGTTCACGTTGACGCAGTCGTACAGCTCGACCTCGGTGATCCGGATGGGCGCGTCGCCGTTGTTGCGGACGCTGATCCGGCTGCTCCGGCCGTCCATGTCGCGGTCGATGGACATCGTCACGGCCTCGCGGCCGGGCATCACCGCGCCCTGGTACGGCGTCGCGCCGGCCGCCGGTGCGTGCGGCGCGCAGCCGGCCAGGAGCCCGCACGCCGCGGCACCGCCGATCCACGCTCTCGTCTTCACGAAACCCGTCTCCTCGTGGGTGGTTCCCGCCGCGGCCGTGGACGTCGGCGCCGCCTGGGCGGGTCCGGCATGGGCGGAAGATGGGGCGGCGGCGTTAGGGGGGCGTCACTCGGGCCGGACCGCGGTGCCGGACGATGTAGTGGACCAGCACGGCCACGATGGCCAGGTTGAGGACCAGGGCCGACACGCCGGTCAGCGTGACGGACCGGAACAGGCGCGCGATCTCGAGCGGGACGAACAGCGACGTGGCCACGACCGTGAGGTACTGGCCCCACCGTTTTCCGATCCACAGCCCGACGCCCTCGACCGCGAACAGCCCCGCGAGCACGAAGGCGACGAAGGCCAGCGCTTTGAGGCCGCGCGGCGGGATCCCGACCGCGAGGGCGAGGAGCCGCTGCAGCGGACGGCGGTTGTGCTGCACGGCGAGCGCGGCGAGCCAGCGTCCGGCCCACGCCACGGTCTTGGGCCGGAGCAGGCGCAGCGCGCCGAGCGCCACGAGCGTCGCCAGGACCGCCTTGCCGAACTTGAAACACGCGATCAGGCGGAGCAGGCGGTCCGGCCGCGCGCCGGCCGCCGCGACGGGCTGCCCGGCGCCGTCCGCGGTCAGGGGGCGACGGCCTCCGGCGCCGCCGCGGCCTCGGCCGCCGCCCGGTGCCGCATCGGGGTCTCGTTCCACAGCCGGATCATCAGCAGCGCCCCGACGAGGGAGAACGGCATGATCATCGTCGTCCAGGCGCCCCAGCCGAACCGGTCGAGGACCCGGCCGAGCAGGAAGCCGGTGAGGCCCGACGCGAGGTACTGCACGCCGTCCAGCATCCCGGCCACCGTCGCCGCCCCCTTCGCCCCGCCGAAGTCCATCGAGGCGGTGCCGGTCAGCATCCCGTGCACGCCGAAGATCCAGATGCAGGTGAAGCCGATCATCGACGCGGCGAGCCAGGGCGCCGCCGCGCGCCCGAGGACGAACAGCGAGACGATCTGGCAGAGGTAGAAGACGAGCGCCACCGGCGGCCGCCGGGACTGGAACACGCGGTCCGACAGGTAGCCCGCGAGCAGTGCGCCCACGATCCCGCCCACCGTGACGCCGTACGCCGCGACGTTGAACAGGAGCGTCCCCGGGGTGACGTGGTGCACTTCCTTGAGGAACGACACGAACCAGAGCATCAGGCCCTGCCGGACGAAGCCGGTGCAGAATTCGGCCACGGCCAGGGTGATGATGATGGGGTTGGTGAAGACGCGCGTCGCGAGGTGGTGCCAGTCCACCGGCTTGTCGCGATCCGCGTCGTGCGCCGTGGCGTCGGCCGTGTCGATGTTCGGGAAGCCGGCCTCGGCCGGCGTGTTCCGGACCAGCACCGCGTCCACCACCGCCATCACGCCGATGGCGCCCGCCGGGACCAGGAAGACCCAGTACCAGGCGAAGTGCGCGAGGATCCAGCCGCCGACGCCGAGCGCGAGGAGGTAGCCGCTCGAGATCATCACGCCGAAGATGCCGCCGAACACGCCGCGCTCCTTCACGTGGAACCACGGCGCGTTCGCCTTCACGATCGACATCGCCCCGTACGACTGGAAGTACTGGCTGGCCGCGAAGAGCAGCGACATCCCGACCACGATCTTGGTCTGCCACGCGGCGAGGAACAGCAGGCCGATCACGAGGTTCACCACGGCGGTGCCGGCCGCGCCGATCAGGATCGCCTTCTTCCCGCCGATCCGGTCCGACAGCGGACCGTTCACGATCACCGAGAGCGCGTAGGTCCAGAAGCCGGCCGTCGCGATCGTCCCGAACTGCGCCTTGTCGAGATGGAAGCGGTCCATCAGCGTGGACGAGGACACGTTCAGGTTGTAGCGGCCCATGTAGAACGTCGCGTACGTCAGGCCGAGCGGGAACCAGTTCAGGAACCGCCGCCGGCGGTACGCCGCGCTGTGCCCCATCGGGTTCGGCATCGGCGCTCCCTAGCGGCGGTTACCGTGCATCTCGGACCAGAGCGCCTGGAACACCGCCTCCAGCGCCGGGCCGAGCTTCGCCGGGTCGTCGGTCTTCTCCGGCTCGTTGTCGAGGACGGCGAACGGCACGTCCACGTCGCGGATCCGGATGCGGCCGGACTTGCGGCCCCCCGACAGCGCGTCCCAGTCGTTGGTGCGGTAGTAGAACTCCATCTTCGCATCGGGCAGCGAGTGGTACAGGATGGAGTCGGCGCGGGCGGGGTCGAAGCGGCGGCGGTTCTTCCGCAGCGACTCCTCCCACGAGACGTCGATGTACACGATCCCCGCGCGCCGCACGATCTCGTCCGAGAGGTGCGCGAAGGCCTCGGCAAAGGCGCGCGCGCCGCCGCGCGAGAACTCGACCACGACCGTCTCCCGCTTCGTGAAGCCGGGGTCGCGCGCCAGGCGCTTCTGGAACTCGAGGTTGATGCGCTCGATGAGCAGGTTCCAGAGGTGCTCGCCCTTGAAGTAGTACTGCGCGTCGGTGAAGACCCTCGGCTGGCCGAGCCGCTCGAGCAGGTCGTCGATCTCGAAAGTCTCCCACACGAACGGGAAGTCATCGAGCTCCGAGAACGCGCCGATGCGGAACCGTCGCGCGCGCTCGGGCTCGTCCGTCTTCTTGAGGTAGTCGATGACCTCGCTCTTGCCGGCCGCGGGGCGGCCGATCAGGAGGATCGTCTCGAACCGCTCGCTCACCGCAGCCCCCTTCGATGGGACGGGAACGGTCTAGGCGCGGGCCTCCGCCACGACCTTGAGCAGGCCCTCGCGGGCGATCGGCGCGCGGATGGAGCGCACGGCGCCGAGGCCGGTCACGATGGCCAGCGGGTCCACGCCCGCGTAGGACGGGCGCCCCGCCAGGGCCACGACGCGCGCGTCGGGGAACGTGCGCCGCAGCTGGCGCAGGAAGTCGGGCGCGCTGGTGCGGCCGGGCGCGACGATGTCGAGCACCACCACGTCGGCCGGCACCGTCTGGTAGGCGGCCAGCGCCACGGCGGCGTCGTCCGTCTCGACGACCTCGTGGCCGACGCCGGCCAGCATGTCGCGCAGCAGGTTGCGCAGCGCGAGGTTGCGCGTGACGACGAGGACGCGTGCCGCGACGGAGTGCGGCACCACGGCCGCGCGCCCGCACCCCAGGCAGAGCACGCGCCGCGCGAACTCCGTGCCCCGCCGCCGGGACGGGCTCAGCGTGAAGCGCCCGCCGCAGGCGGGACAGGCCACCGGACCGGCCGCGGCGAACCGGGTCCTGAGCTGGGCGAACTCCTCCGCCGTGTACGGCGTGGGCGTCTCGCGCCGCCGCCGGCCGCGGCGCCGCACCACCAGCGCGCGCCGCTCGGCCGCCACGCGCCGCTCGGTCGCGCGGCGGTCGGGCCGGGCCCGGCGGTCGCTCGCCACCTCCTGCCTCGCGCTGCGCCGGTCGTGCGTCCGCCGCTCGCCGCCCGCGCGGCGCCTCGCCGGCGCGCGCCGGTCCCAGAGTCGGCGCCGCTCGTCGCGGCGGCGTTGTTCGCTTGGTCGGTCCAGAGAAACCTCGTGGCGCTGCCGTTCGGGTGCTGCGTCCCCTGCCCTTAGGTTGTCATCCCGCGGCGCGAAATGCAAAGGCCCCCCCGGGCCCTAGCCGCCGGCGCGGCGCGGCGCGGGCGGCCAGTAGGCGAACTCGCGCTCGAAGCAGGCCGCCTCGAGGTCCGCCACGCGGTCGCGCAGCCAGGTCTGCGCGTCGCCGATGGCGCCGTTGTACACGCTCGGCGCGATCTCCTTCAGGAAGAAGTCCAGCAGCAGGTCGGCCTTGAGATCGCCGACGTCGGCGTCCCAGCTCTCCGCGAAGTAGCGCTTGATGGACGCGAGCGCCTGCTTGCGGGCGCCGGCCTCGAGCTCGATGGCCATGGGCTCCGTCCTCGCCTCGGTGTCAGGACGCCGGAGCCGCGGCCCCGAGCGCGTTGATGTCCGGGTTCTCGAGCACCCGCTTGGCGTAGCCGCCGGCCGCCACCGCGATCATCGCGCGGCCCACCGCCTCGCTGGTGGTCACGTGGCGCGGCGCGAGCCGCCGGATCAGCGGCCACAGCGGCGCGGCCACGTCGTAGAACGCCTGGTAGAGCCGGGTCTTCGAGCGCACGCCCTTCAGTGGCTGGATGAAGCCCGGCCGGAAGGCGTACGCCGCCAGCGGCATCGCGAACAGGGCGTTCTCCGTCCGGCCCTTCACCCGCGCCCACATGGCGCGCCCGCGCTCGTCGGTGCCCTCGCCGGAGACGTAGCAGAAGACGGGCCGCGTGTTCCGCTCGGCGACAAGCGTCGCGGCCGCCAGCGTGAGGTCGTACGTCACGCGCCGGTACTCGGCCTCGCCCATCCCCGCCGACGACACGCCGAGGCAGAAGAAGCACGCGTCGAGACCCGCGAGCTCGCCCGCCACCTCGCGCAGGTCGGACAGGTCGGCGCGGACGATCTCGCGCAGCTTCGGGTGCGTCACGCCGCACGGCCGGCGGCCCACCGAGAGCACGGTCTCGACGCGCGGGTCCGCGAGGCACTCGATCAGCACGCCGGCGCCCACCATCCCGCTCGCGCCGAACAGGAGGACCTTCACGGCGCCCTCCGGCCGCCGCGGGCGCCGCCTCCCGGGCCCCGTGGCGCGCCGCGGAACAGCCACAGGTACGCCGCCGGGAACTCGCGCCGCCAGAACCACTCGGCGTGCGCGCCGTCGGCCGGGAGCAGCGAGCGGACGTCGCGCGCCGTGTCGAACCCCGCGGCCGCGAGCGTGTCCACCATCGCCGTCTGCCCGCTCGGGATCACGCCCTTGAGGTCGCCGGTCCCGCCCTCGGTCGCCCCGCTCGCGAAATAGAACCGCGCCGGCGGACGCCGCGGCCGGGCCGAGCGCGCCAGCGCGGAGACCTGCGGGTTGATGAAGAACGACGGCGAGAAGACGAGCGCCCGCCCGAAGACATCCGGGTACCGCATCGCGGCGTAGAACGCGATGAGCCCGCCCAGGCTCGAGCCGCCGACGCCGGTGGAGAGGCGCCCCGGTCGCGTGCGGTAGTGCGCGTCCACGTACGGCTTCAGCGTGTGGACGAGGAACTCCACGTACGCCATGCCCTCGCCGCCGCCCATTCCCTTCAGCGCGGCGGGCCACGGCTGGTACTCGTCCATCCGCTTGGGGCCGTTGTCGACGGCAACGACGATGATCCCCGGGTCGCCCAGCGCTCGCAGGCTGTCGAGCGTTTCGTCCACGCCCCATTCGCCGGCGTAGCTCGTCGCCGCGTCGAATACGTTCTGCCCGTCCTGCAGGTAGAGCACCGGATAGCGCCGGTGCGAGCCCGCGTAGCCGGGCGGGAGGTAGAGCCACACGCGGCGGGTGAGGCCGAGCTGCGGGATGGCGAACGCGGTGTCCAGCACCGACACCGTCGCCCGCGCGGTGTGCTCGCGCGGCTTGACGGTGCGCGCGTCCCGCCAGCCGGCCACGGTCCCGGCGTACGTGGCGGCGCCGGTCGCCGGGATCTCGTACGTGCGGTTGGGCACGTCGCCGCCCGACGCGCTCACCTCCACGGCGTCCCACGAGCCCAGCGTGAACTTGAACTCCACCGCGCCGCGCACCGAGTCGGGCAGCGCGAGCGAGTATTGGCCCGGAGCCACGCGCGTCATCCTGTACCCGGGCGCCGCCGGGTTCCAGGCGTCGAAGCTGCCCGCCACCCAGACGCCCGTGTCGGGCGGCGTCGCGGCCGGGACGGTGAGGACGATGGTGAGGCCCGAGGGTGCGGCGGCACTCGCCTGCGCGGCGGCCTTGGCCGGAACGGCGGCGAGAAGAACGGCTACGCACGCGAGTCGGGCGAGATGGTCGGCCCGGGCCGGCGTGCGGATGCGGATCGGCTTCACGAGCGGCTCCTCCACGAAGGCCACGGAGCGTGGCGCGACGTGAAGAGTAACCGCGCGGGTTTGGTCGAGCGACGGGAGAGACCGGTGTCAGGCGGAGGCCTGGCCGCCTGCCTCCGCGGCGGCCGGGCCGCCTACCTCAGAGGCAGATCTCCTGGACCTGGGGGCCGCCGCGGACCATGGCGAACGGCCCGAGCGTCTGGTTCGAATCGGTGAGCGTGACCGTGAACGTGAAGGAATTGCCGTCCACTTCGCCGCGGTAGACGGCGGGATGCGGCGTCCCGCCGCCCGCCGGCACGGGCCCGCCGCCGAAATAGTGCTCGCCGGTCGCGAGGAAGGACCCCGTGCTGCTGACGGTCCAGGTGGAATCCACCGTGCCCGTGGCGCACTGGTACGAGACGGCGCCGCCGGCGCCGGTGAGCACCAGGCTCGCCTGCGTTCCGCCCCACGCGCCCGCCGCGTTGGGCGCGGTCGCCGAGGCACAGCCCGCTGCGCCCGCCAGCACGAGGATTCCGAGCCACTGCCTCCTCATCGATCCCTCCGTGGGCCTCGAGCCGCCTGAAGGATGGACCCCGCGCGTTCGCCCGGCGTCACATCGGCCGCCGACCGGGACGCGCCGGCCGGGATCGGCGCCGCCGCGGGCCTTGACCCCCGTGCGGGCCCGTGCGATATCGCGACCATGAGCACTCGCGCCGAATCTCCCGCGGCAGCCGCACGAGCGGCTGCGACCATCGCGCTCCTCGCCGTGATCTCGGTACCGGCCTGCCATCCCGCGCCGCGGCCCGCCGGCTCCGTCGCGCCCCTGGCGCCGCGCGAGACGCTGATCACCGAGAGCGACATCGCCCAGATGTCCGTGCGCACCGCGTGGGACGCCGTGCGCCTGCGCGCGCCCCGGCTCGTCTTCACCGACTCCGCCGGCCGGCCCAGTGGCGTCCGGATCCAGCCCAGCCAGAGCATCAATGCGGACGAGACGCCGCTGCTGGTGGTGGACGGGATGCGGATGAGCGGCGTGGACTACCTGCAGAACATCCCGGCGGTGGACGTCCACGCGATCCACATCCTGGAAAGCGACGAGGCCGAGCCGCTGTACGGCCTGAGCGCCGCGGGCGGCGCCATCGTCGTCGAGACGAAGAGCCGCCCCGCGACCGGCCGCTAGCCGGGCCGCCCGCCGATGCGCCGGCTGCTCGCGTTCGAGATGGTGTCGCTGGACGGGTGCTTCGTGGACGCCCGCGGCGACATGAGCTGGGCGAAGAACCCCGCCCCCGATCCGGAGTTCGATGCCTTCACGGAACGGAACGCCGAAGGCGGCGGCGTGCTGCTGTTCGGCCGCGTGACCTACCAGATGATGGCCGGCTGGTGGCCGACCCCGCTGGCGCTCCAGACCTCGCCGGCCGTGGCCCGGCGGATGAACGAGGGGCCGAAATACGTCTTCTCGCGCACGCTGCGCGAGGCGTCGTGGCGGAACACGACGATCCTCTCCGGCGACGCGGCGGACGAAGTCCGGAAGCTCAAGCGGGAATCGGGGCCGGGGATGGCGATCCTCGGCAGCGGCACCATCGTCGCGCGGCTCGCGCGCGAAGGGCTGATCGACGAGTTCCAGCTGGTCGTGATCCCGGTCGCCCTCGGCGCGGGCCGCTCGCCGTTCGCGGGGCTGCCCGCGCGGCTCGATCTCGCGTTGACGGGCTCGCGCGCGTTCGCCAACGGCAACGTGCTCCTGAGCTACGAGCCGCGCCGGAGGCCCGCCGGCTGACCCGTCCCGGCCGGCGGCGTCACGCCATCCGCGCGCCGGCCTCCTTCAGCAGCTCCCGCAGCACCGAGCGGTGGCAGCGGCGCTCGTCCGCGCAGTAGCAGCCGACCGAGAAATCCGTCTCCCGCGAGAGCGCCGCCAGCAGCTCGATGAGCCGCGCGCGCTCGGGCGCCTTCATTTCCGCGCGGTAGCGCCGCACGAAGCCCGCCCACGCGCGCTCGCCCTCGGCCGCGAGCGCGACCTTCACCAGCGGCGCGCTGGGCGACAGCTCGGGGAGCCACACGTCGTACCAATCGTCCGAGCGGTAGCGGCTCCTGGGGACGCCGCGCGGCGGCCGGCGGACGGTGCCGATCCTGAGGCCCTCGCCGCGCCCCCGCGCCGTGCCCAGCCGCACGATGTGAATCGCCACCGTCGCCTCCTCCGGCTGTCTGCGAACAACGTACCCCGGGGCCGCCGCACGAGTTCAGCCCCGCGCGGCGGCCGTCGCGGCGCCACGCCCCTGCGAGCGCCACCAGCGGCGGATGCGCTTTCGCGCCCAGAGGTAGTGGGCCGCGGTGCTCGCCCGGAGGTAGTCGCTCAGGGTCCACGAAGGGCCGGTCCACGGCCAGCGCCGCAGCGTCACGAGGTCCGCGTCCGGCAGCGACGCGATCAGCGCGACCACGCGCCGGTGCCAGGCGGCGTAGTCGGCCTCGACGGCCCGCAGCGAGCGTCGCCGGTGCCGGCGGTAGAGCATCAGGTTGAAACGCGGCAGGTCGCGGAGCGTGTAGCCCGGGGCCGGGATCGCGGGCTTCTCGCCGCGGAGCCCGGCTTCGTACCACCCGACGGCCAGCTGCTGCCAGGCCACCAGGTGCGCCAGCACGTCCTTCACCGACCAGCCGCCGCGCGTCACCCCGGGACGGGTCTTCTCCCGCGGTCCGAGGCGCGCGAGCGCCTCGTCGAGGGCGGCGCGCTCGCGCGCGATCTCCTCCAGCAGGGCCCGCTTGCCGAGGCGCTTGCCCACCGGGCCGGTCTCGTCACCCGCGCGGCGCGGACGCCTCGAACACGGCGCTCAGCAGGAAGTCGTGCGGCCCCGTCTTGAAGCCGGCCATCCTGAGGAACGCCGCCAGCTGGGCGAAGTGACGGATCTCGTGCGTCACGGCCTGCGCGACCATCGTCCGCGGCGTGATCGAGCGCTTGTTCGGGCCCATCTGGATCTCCTGCGGCACGTCCCAGCGCTGCTCGTCCAGCTCCGCGAGCAGCGCCCGCATCGCCCGGCGGCTGCGCCGGCCGAGGTCGAAGAGCTGGTCCACGTCGTCCGTCGGGACCGCGCCCACGTCGCTCGGC
>DATKNX010000252.1:0-6822 GCA_035541085.1 Gemmatimonadales bacterium
TCGCGCGCCAGGTACGGCGGGGCGGCGAGCGCGAAGACCCGGTCGCCGCAGCGGAAGTAGGCGGCGTCCAGCACGAAGTCGAAGCGGCGGCCCGCCGCCACGAGCGACGCGCCCCCCACGCGCGAGACCGGCGCCGCGGCGCCGAGCGCGGCCGCCAGCTCGGGCGCGGCGACCGCCGGCCAGCCGCGCTCGCTCGTGACCGCGACGGCACGCTCGCCGCGCTCGGTGGAGACGGTCAGCGTCTCGGCGGGCACCGCCGCGCCGAGCCAGGCCGCGAGCCACAGCACCAGGCCGGTCACCGGCGGCGCACCGCGCGCGCCATCTCGCGCTCCGCGTCGCGCTTCCGGAGATCGTCGCGGCGATCGTACTCCTTCTTGCCGCGCCCCAGCGCGATCGTCACCTTGGCGTGCGACCGCTTGAAGTAGAGCTCCAGCGGCACGAGCGCGAGGCCCTTCTGCTCGACGGCTCCCAGGAGACGCCGGATCTCACGCCGGTGCAGCAGCAGCTTGCGCGTGCGCAGCGGATCGTGGTTGTGCCGGTTCCCTTCCTCGTACGGCGGAATGTGCAGCGCCTCCAGCCAGACCTCCCCGCCCCGCACGCGCGCGAACGCGCCCACCAGGCTCGCGCGCCCAGCCCTGAGCGACTTCACTTCCGTGCCGGTCAAGACCAGCCCGGCCTCCCACGTCTCGAGAAGGTGGTAGTCGTGCTTGGCCCGAGGATTCCGCGCAATGACCCGAGGGTGACGCGGCGGGGTGGGCGTCCGAGGGGATGGGCGGGTCTTCTCGACGGGTGTCACAAGTGTCGTAAACCCAAGATAGAGCTAGGGTTCCGACGGGTCAAGGCGAGGGTTGACGGCGCCGGGAGCGGGGTCTATCTTGCGCCGCCTTGCCGAAGTGGTGGAACTGGTAGACGCGCGGCGTTCAGGGCGCCGTGGGCGCAAGCCCGTGAGGGTTCGAGTCCCTCCTTCGGCATTGCCACGACCATTACGGTTCCCAGACGCCAAGTTGCCAGGGGAAGGCTGAGACGCCTTCCCCTTTCTTCATCCGCGCGGCGCTCAGTACCTCGCCATCGTCGGATCGATCTCGCTCGCCCACGCCGCCACGCCGCCCCTCAAGCTCCGCGCGCCCGCGAAGCCGCGGCTCCTCAGGAACCGCGCCGCGTCGAGCGAACGTACGCCGGTGTGGCACACGGTGACGACCGGCGTGCGCGGATCGAGCTCCGCGAAGCGCCGCGGCAGATCGCCGAGCGGCACGAGCACGCTGCCCTCGATGCGGCAGATCTCCCACTCGAACGGCTCGCGCACGTCCACGAGCACGACCGGCTTGCCGGCGCGCCGCTCGGCGTCGAACGCCGCGACGCCGACCTCGAGACCGGCGTCCACCGGCGCGGAGGCGGCGCCGACCCCGCAGAACGCCTCGTAGTCGATCAGCTCGTGAATCGTGGGCCGCTCGCCGCACAGCGGACAGTCCGGATCCTTCTCCAGCGCCAGCTCGCGGAACCGCAGCTTCAGGGCCTCGATCAGCAGCAGCCGTCCGACGAGCGTCTCGCCCACGCCCAGGACGAGCTTCAGCGCCTCCAGCGCCTGCAGCGAGCCCACGATGCCCGGCAGCACGCCCAGCACCCCTCCCTCGGCGCACGAAGGCACCAGCTCGGGCGGCGGCGGCTCGCGGTACAGGCAGCGATAGCACGGCCCGCGCTCGGCCCAGAACACCGAGGCCTGGCCGTCGAACCGGAAGATGCTGCCGTACACGTCGGGCTTGCCCAGCAGCCCGCAGGCGTCGTTGACGAGGTAGCGGGTCGGGAAGTTGTCGCTGCCATCGAGCACGACGTCGTACTCGCGCAGGATCTCGAGCGCGTTGGCGCTCGTCAGGTGCGCCTCGTGCAGCTCCAGCTTCACCTCGGGATTGACGTCGCCGAGCCGTGCGGCCGCGGAAGCGAGCTTCGAGCCGCCGACCGCCGACGTGCCGTGGAGGATCTGGCGCTGCAGGTTGGAGAACTCGACGCGATCGAAGTCCACGAGGCCGAGGACGCCGACGCCCGCGGCCGCCAGGTACAGGGCGGCCGGCGAGCCGAGGCCACCCGCACCCACCACGAGCACGCGCGCAGCCTTGAGCCGCCGCTGCCCCTCGACGCCGACTTCGGGGAGAATGAGATGGCGCGCGTAGCGCTGCAGCTCCTCCGCGCTCAGCTCGGCGAATCCCGACGCGGACGGAGGTGAATGGCGAGTCATTTAGTCGCTATTACGGGCGAACACGCAGCCGGTTCCAGCGACCGGCTGCAATCAGACCGCGACGGCTCCGTTGCCGACCAGCGCGCGCACCTCGGACTCCTGGTGCAGCAGGTCGGCCAGGCGGATCGAGCCCAACGTCTCGTCGATCCGCTGCTGGAGCAGCTGCCACACGGGCCGGATGGCGCACGAGTTCTCGGTCGTGCACCGCTCGGAGTCCACCGGATGGCACTCGCAGTTGACTTCGAACGTCCCGTGCTCCGATGCGTCGAGGACATCCTTGACCGTCACCTCGGAAGGCTGACGGGACAGAAGATACCCTCCCCGGGCACCACGGACCGACTCCACGAGGCCGGCGCGGCGGAGCCGCAGGAGAATCTGCTCGACGTAGTCGGCCGGCAGCTTCTCTTTTTCCGCCATCTCGCGTGCGGCCACCGGGCCCTGCCCGGCACGCCGCGCCAGATGGAGGCTCACAATGAGGCCATATTCGGCCCAAGTCGTGACGCGCATATTCACCCTCCTCGGGAGTCGGAATATGCAAAAAGGAAGCCATTAGCTCAAGATAGTGACGGGCACGCATGAGATTGGGTATCATACTGTGCCACTAGGAGATAGCCTACCATGGCGGCATCGCGATTCTCACGCCTCGTCGGGGCGGCCGCGCTCCTCGCCGCGGCCATTGCGCCTGGCCTTGCGGCGCAGAATGTCCCGGCGAACCCCGACGTGATCCTGGCCACGACCACCTCGCTCTACGACACGGGGCTCCTGGACTCCATCGTGCCCATCTTCGCCCGGGAGACGGGCTACCACGTCCGGGTGGTGGCCGTGGGCTCGGGCGAGGCGCTGGCGATGGGCCGGCGGGGCGACGCGGACGTCGTGTTCGTGCACTCGCCCGCGGCGGAGTCGGCGTTCATGGCGGGGCACTACGGCGTGAGCCGGCGCATCGTCGCGACGAACTACTTCACGATCGTGGGCCCGGCCGACGATCCGGCGCACGTGCGCGCGGCACCGACGGCGGCCGAGGCGTTGCGGCGCATCTTCGGCGTGGGGGCGGGCTTCGTCTCGCGCGGCGACTCCTCGGGGACGAACGCGCGGGAGCTGGCGCTGTGGCGCAAGGCGGGCGTGAAGCCCGCGTGGCCCGGCTACATCGAGACCGGCCAGGGGATGGCGGCCACGTTGCTGGTGGCGAGCCAGCGGCGGGCGTACACGCTGAGCGACCGCGCGACGTTCGGCCTCCTGAAGCCGCACCTCGACCTGGTGGCGCTGCGGGAGAAGGACCGCGACCTGGTCAACATCTACCACGTGATCGAGCTCAACCCCGCGGGGCATCCGCGGATGAACGTCGCGGGCGGCAATGCGTTCGCCGACTTCGTGGTCTCGGAAGAGATGCAGCGCTACCTGGCGCGGTTCGGGACCGCGCAGTTCGGCGAGCCGCTGTTCGTGCCGGCCTGGGGCAAAGAGCCGGAGTGACGTTCCCGGAGCTGGGAACCACTGGCAACTTGGCGTCCGGGAACTAGTCCGGCTTCCGACAGACCGCGATCAGCGATAGCCCTCTCCACGGCAGCAGCCCGTCAATGATGCGCACCAGCCAGACCAGCGAGTCGTAGATCTTCAGCTGGGCGCGCGAGAAGTGCTTGCGCCCCAGGAGGCCGTTGAGGCGCCAGCCGACGACGGCCGCGCGGTTGAAGTCGATCAACGCCTCCACCTCGAAGCCCGCCTCCGTCACGACCTGCCGCAGCCGCTCCCGCGTGTACCGCAGCCGGTGCCCGAGGGCCCGGTCGAGCGCGTTGTACCGGCCGGGGCCCTGGGGCACGAGGACGATGGCCCGGCCGCCGGGAGCCAGCACGCCGCGGAAGTTCTGCAGCACCGGCACGGGCTCGTCGAGGTGCTCCAGCACGTTGAGGCACACGACCGTGTCGAACTGCCCCGCGAGCGGCTCGAATCGCGCCGTCGCCTCGGCGGCGAGCTCGCCGACCTCGAGGTACGGCTTGCCGAAGGCGAAGTTCTGCAGGTAGGCGAGGTAGTCCGGGTTGATGTCGGTGGCGAGGTACCGGTCGCGCGGCACGAGGTGCACGGTCAGGTTCCCGATGCCGGCGCCGATCTCGAGCACCGCGCGGCCCACCCACGGCCGGATCACGTCGCTCATCCAGCGGGAGAACTTCCGCGCCCGCGACAGGCTGTGGAGGATGTGCGCGCCGTAGGGATCGGTGACGTAGAGATCGTCGATCAGCGCGCCGCGCACGATCGCGAGCAAGGCGCGCATGCCGTCGCGCCAGCCGATCTTCTTGCCCTCGGCGTAGGTGCGGCCCGCGTACCGGATCGGCGTCTCGAAGATGGCGGCGCCGCGCTTGGCGAGCTTGATCGTGAGCTCCGGCTCGATGCGGAAATCGTTGTAGCGGAGCGGAATGGACCGGAGCAGCTTGGTCCGCACGACCTTGTAGCACGTCTCCATGTCGCTCAGGTTCAGGTTGGTCACCATGTTGACGAGCGTGGTGAGCAGCCGGTTGCCGAGGCTGTGGTAGAACAGCAGGACGCGCCGGTAGTCGCCCGTGAGGAAGCGCGAGCCGAAGACGGCGTCGGCGTGCTCGTGCAGGAACGGCTGCACCAGGCGCGGCAGGTCGCCCGGGTGGTACTCCAGGTCGGCGTCGTGCGGCACGCACACGTCGCCCGTGGCGTGCGCGAGCGCCGTGCGGAGCGCGGCGCCCTTCCCCTGGTTGCGCTCGTGCTCGATGTAGCGGATGCGGGGATGCTCGCGCGCGAGGGCGCGCAGCACCTCGCGCGTGCCGTCGGTAGACCCGTCGTCCACGACGATGATCTCCAGCTCGCGGATCGCGGGGTCCTTGACCGCGAGCACCCGCCGCAGCGACGCCGCCACGAGGAAGCGCTCGTTGTAGACGGGCACCAGGACCGAGACCTTCAGGCTCTCGGGCACTACTTCGACCCCGGGACGCCGATCTCCGTCATCTTCCGGTAGTCGAGCACCGTTTCCAGCTCCTTCCCCTTGAGCACGCCCTTCTGCTCCACCAGCTCGCGCACGGTGAGGTTCTGCGCCAGCGACTCCTTGGCGAGCTTGGCCGCCTCCGCGTAGCCGATCTTGGGCGCCAGCGCCGTCACCAGGGCCGGGCTCCGCTCCAGCCAGTGGGTGCACGCCGCCGCGTCGGCCGTGATGCCGGCCACGCAGCGCACGGTCAGCACGCGCACCGCGCTCGCCAGGATCTCGAGGGCGAAGATCAGGTTGTGGGCGATCACCGGCATCATCACGTTCAGCTCGAGCTGGCCGGCCTCCGCCGCGAGGGCGACGGTGACGTCGTTGCCCATCACCTGGTAGCACACCTGGTTCACCATCTCGGCGATGCTGGGGTTCACCTTCCCGGGCATGATGCTGGAGCCGGGCTGCACGGCCGGCAGCGCGATCTCCGCCAGGCCGGTGCGCGGGCCCGACGCGAGGAGCCGGAGGTCGTTCGCGATCTTGTTGAGGTCCACCGCGAGCGCCCGCACCGCACCGGAGAAGGCCGCGACGTCGCCCATGGACTGCATCAGCTGCACGAGGTTCCGGCCCACGCGCACCTCGAGGCCGGTGCCGGCCCTGAGGTGCTTCACCATCAGCTCCGGGTACCGCGGCTCGGCGTTGAGCCCCGTGCCGACGGCGGTTCCGCCGATGCCAAGCTCGCGCAGGTCGTCGGCCGCGCGCTCGAGGCGCGCCCGGTTGCGCCGGATGGTCTGCCCGTACGCGCCGAACTCCTGGCCCAGACGGATCGGCGTCGCGTCCTGGAGGTGCGTGCGCCCCGACTTCACGATGTGGTCGAACTCGCGTCCCTTCGCCTCGAACGCCGCGGCGAGGTCGTCCAGCGCCGCCAGCAGTGGCGCGACGCGCGCCAGCGCCCCGAGCCGGATGGCGGTGGGGATCACGTCGTTGGTGGACTGCGCCATGTTGACATGATCGTTGGGGTGCACCGGCTTGTACTCGCCGCGCTTGCCGCCCAGCAGCTCGTTGGCGCGGTTCGCGAGCA
The DNA here is from genome assembly GCA_035541085.1 of Gemmatimonadales bacterium. GTDB lineage: Bacteria > Gemmatimonadota > Gemmatimonadetes > Gemmatimonadales > JACORV01 > Fen-1245. The sequence goes on from DATKNX010000252.1 coordinate 6,238, forward strand.
CCTCGTTGCAGTTCATGTTGTGCGAGGTGCCGGCGCCGGCCTGGTAGACGTCCACCACGAACTGGTCGCGGTGCTGGCCGCCGAGCACCTCGTCGGCCGCGCGGACGATGGCGTCCGCGAGCCGCGCCTCGAGGCGCCCGGTCTCCTTGTGCGTCGAGGCCGCCGCCCGCTTGATCCAGACCACCGCGTCCACGAACGCGGCGAGCGGCTTCAGGCCGGAGATGGGGAAGTTCTGGCGCGCCCGCTCCGTCTGCACGCCGTACAGGGCGGCGGCCGGCACGGCCAGCTCGCCCAGGGGGTCCTTCTCGGCTCGGGTGTCCACGGTCTCGTCCTTCCTACTTCGTGATCTCGACGCGTAGCGCGTTGTTGAACCGGTTGAAGTAGCTGAACAGTCCGATCACCTGCGTGATCTCCACGATCTGCCCTTCATCCCACGCGGCGGCGAGCGCGGCGTACGTCGCGTCGGGCACCGCGTTGCCGTCGGCCACGACCGCGTCGGCCCACGTCAGGGCCGCCCGCCAGGCGGGCTCGAACCGCTCGAGGCCCGCCGGCCCGTCGCTGCGCACGCCGTGCAGCATCTCCTGC
>DATKNX010000253.1:0-2315 GCA_035541085.1 Gemmatimonadales bacterium
ACATGTCCCTTGCGAACGTCTGAGGCCTTCATAACTCCCTGCTACTGCTGAGGTTGAACGAAGAGGCGCCGCGGGAGGCCGGTGCTTCCGGCCGCTCCTGCGGCGCCCCCAGACCGGGCGAAAACCTAACCGCGGCGCCCGATGCGCGCCACCCGCGACTCCGCGCTCAGGCGGCGGCCCGCGCTCCCGCCGCCTCGCGATGCCGGTCCACCCAGACGCCGAGCGCCACCACGAGAACCTCGATCACCAGGCCGACCACGGCGAAGGCCTTGATCGAAGGCGGCTTGCCGGAAAACAGCGAGGCCACGTACAGCAGCGCCAGGAGCGCCGCGAGGCCCCACAGGCCGTAGCGCCCGATGGCGTCCTTCGCCCGCGTCGCGCGCGCGTAGATCGCCACGCCCGCCACGTAGAGCAGACCCTCCACGACGATCGTCCCCGGCAGGGAGGCCCACAACTCGAGGCCCAGCTTCGGCCCGCCGGGCCACAGCGGCATGTCCGGGCGATGCGTCACGAAGTCGAGCACCCAGTGGCTCACGACGAGCGCGGCCACGACCACGGCGCCGCGACCGTAGCCCGTGCGCCAGCGGTAGAGCAGCGCCCAGAGCGCACCCCACACGACGAGGGCCAGCAGGCTGTGCGAGATGGGGTAGTTGTCGAGCGTGATGGACAGGAACGGATCGCTGCCGCCCGCGAACGACACCTTCTCCCAGCCCAGCAGGACCGCGACCGGGAAGATGATGTCGGCCAGCTCGGGTGCCGCGAGCAGCGTGCCGAGCGACGTGCGGGGAGCGATGCGTTTCGCCGCGAACCCGAGCGCGAAGTGACCGATGAACACGGGGCCTCCGGGGTGGGTCTGCCCGGCACCCAACCTACCGGAGAATCGCCCCTCCCACCACCGGAAGTGCCGCTACGCCGGCACCCGCGTTCCGGGCCTCGCCGCCGGCACCCCGGCGTGATGCGAGGCCCAGGAGGGCGTGATCATCGCGGAGGCGCCCGTCGCCCGGCGGAACGCGGCGTACACCTCGGGGCGCCACCAGCGCCGCCGCGCGTGCATGACGTACAGCGCGGCGGGACCGGACATCGCGGGCCGGTAGCTCCGGCACGTCGTCAGGGCGTCGAACACGTCGGCGATGCCGATGATCGCCGCGTGCAGCGGGATCTCGTCGCCCAGCAGGCCGTCGGGGTAGCCCGAGCCGTCGCTCTTCTCGTGGTGCCACCGGATGGTGGGCCGGACGTCGAACGGAAACTCGACGCCCTCGAGCACCTCGAGGCCCCACGTGGGGTGCATCTTGATGACCCCGAACTCGGCCGCCGTGAGCCGGCCCGGCTTGTTCAGGATCTCCTGTGGCACGCGGATCTTGCCGACGTCGTGCAGGTACGCGCCGAGCCGGACCGCCGCGACCTCCCCGGCGTCGAGGCCGAGCGCCGTCGCCACGCGCGCCGCATAGCGCGCCACGCGCTCGCAGTGGCCGAAGGTGTAGCCGTCCGACGACTCGATGGAGAGGCCGATGCTGCGGATCACGGCGAGGAACCGCTCGTCGAGCCGGGAGACGGTGCCGCGGCTTCGCGGAGCCGGAGCGAGCACGGGAGCCGCCCCCGGTCCCAGCAGCTCCTCGCGCAGCGCGAACGACTCGGAGAATTCCCGCACCGCCACCTCGTCCGCGCCGCCGACCGTGGCCAGCGCTTCCCTCGTCGTGTTCGGCATGACCACCTCCGTTCGCTCGGCCGCGGTCTCACCGCGGGCACCGGCGCCGTCCGCGCCGAGCGATCCCGGTCGCTCGGCCTATCAGGGACACCCCGACGCGGACGGAGGTGACGCGGGTCTCCGTGTGGACGTGATGCCACACGTTCCCGCCGGACGGCCGGGCATGGCGCGAACCCGCTGGCCCCGCGGCGCTTAAGGCTCGGGCGCCCAAGTGGGACGGCTTGCCCGCGAGTACCTCCGGGGCGACCTTGGCGCTCCGTGATCCTCTCCCGAGTCCGCCCCGAGCAACTCTTTCCGCACACCCTGTGTCGCACGAGTGACCGTCACCGCGCGGAGTCCCGTGGTCGAAGCTGAACTGATCGCCCGAGCCCGTGCGGGCGAGCCCGCGGCGGAGCGGGCGCTGTACGAGGCGCACGTGGACCGCGTGTACCGGCTCGCGTACCGCATGGCGGGCGACGACGATCTCGCGCGGGATTTCACGCAGGACACGTTCATCCGCGCGTTCGAGCGCCTGCACGAGTTCCGCGGCGAAGCGCAGTTCTCGACCTGGCTGCACCCGATCGCCGTGACGGTGGTGCTCAACGGGCTCCGCAAGGTGAAGCGGCTGAGG
>DATKNX010000254.1:0-2686 GCA_035541085.1 Gemmatimonadales bacterium
CGCTCGACGCCGGCGAGCCGCGTGATGATCTCCTCGGTGAGGCCGTCGGCCAGGTAGGCGTCCGCGCTGTCGCCGGTCTCGTTCTCGAAGTACAGCACCGCCACGCTGGTGGGAGGCGGTACGGCGGCGGCGCGATGCGCGCCGCACGGCGGGGGCGTGCCGTCGGGGCACTGGGCCACCGCGCGCACCGCGACGCCGACGCACAGCGGTACGGCGAAGACCAGCGCACGTCCGGCCATCCGTCGGCGCGCCCTCATCGCCCCCGCCCTGGGTCCGCCACGTGCGCGAACCAGTTGAGCACCACCGTGATCGGCTGATCGGCCGTCTGCCTGTCGAGTCTCACCATGAGGAACGAGCGGCCGTCACGCGACACGTCGTAGTCCGGATAGTAGAGGTCCGACGCGTACGACCCCTCGAACAGCTGCCGCGCGTCTCCCGGCACGAACGTCGCGCCGGCCTGGACCGGGACCGCCATCATCGCCGTGCCGTTGCGGAAGAAGATCTCTCGGCCGGCCGGCGACCACCGGGGCTCCGTGCCACCGCCGTTCGAGATCTGCCACCGCCCGCCCGGTCCGGGGAACGGCCGGACATAGACCTCGTTCCGGCCGGACTCGTCCGAGACGTACGCCATCCAGCGCCCGTCCGGCGACAACGCCGGTGAGTTGTTGTTGAACCCATCGGCGACGAGGACATGCGGGGCGTGGGCGGAGTCCAGCGCGATGTACGAGATCCGGCGCTTGCCGGTCCTCGGATCGTACTCCCGATAGATGAGCCGGCGCCCGTCGGGCGTGAACGCGCCGCCGTACTGGTCGCCCTCGGCGGCGGGAAGGGTGTCGGCCGCGCCGCTGCCGTCGGCCGCGATCCACGCCAGGTGGTAGGACGACCCGACGACGCGCTGGTAGACGACCCGCTTCCCGTCGGGCGTCCACAGGGGGCGCGCCGCGGTCCGGTCGGTCGTCAGGCGCGTGAGCCTGCGCGTCGCGGGCTCGAACAGCCAGATGTCGCTGAACGCGTCGTAGATCCACAGCGCGACGCGCCGCCCGTCGGGCGAGTACTGCGGTGAGGAGAGCCCGCGGGGACCGAGGCCGAGGGGATGGGTCGAGCCGTCACGCGCGACGGACACCAGCGAGCCGCGCTCCATCAGGCCGCTCGCGTAAGCGAGGGCGCCATCGCGGGCGATGCCCATCTTCGTGGTGCGGCTGGTGAGGCCCGCCAGCACGCTGTCGGCGATCGGAATGGCCGGACCGAGCGCCCGCAGGCGCGACGGGTCGAAGGGGATCGCGACGATCCTGCCGGAGCCCAGGCCGCCACCAGGATCGATCAGGCTCGCGACCACGTAGCCGCCCTGCACCCAATGCGGGTTCGCCGCCCGCACCTCCAGCCGGCGCACGCCGCCGCCGCCGAGGGACACCGCCGCGAGTCGGTCGGCGCCACGGGCGTACGTGGAGAACAGCAACGACCGGCCTCCCGGAAGGAACTCCGGCCAGCGGAACGATTCCCCCGAATCGGGGGACGCGAGCAGGGCCGCGGTCCCGCCGGCGGCGCCGACACGCATCAGGCCGCGATCGTCGGCGAACACGATCGTGCCGTCCCCGTTCCAGGTCCCGCCCTTGAACACGCCCTCCACGTCGCACAACGGCAGGCCGAGTCCGCCCCCGACGCTCATCTTCATCAGCTTGCCGCCGGCGTAGAAGGCGACGTCGGTCCCCTCTGGCGAGAAGAACGGGCTCTCCGCGCCGGCCGTCCCTGGCAGCGGCGTGGCGTCCAGTTGATCGAGCCTCCGCACGAACAACTCGTCGCCCGTGCCCGCGTTCCCGACGTACACGATGCGGGAGCCGTCCGGCGCGAACTCGAGGGCCTGACCGGTGATGCTGAGATGGGGCGGCGGCGCGAGGGTCACGTTGAACCGGCCAAGCGGCGCGGCAGGCGGGGCCGGACGCATGACCTCGCGCACCAGCAGCAGGACTGCGGCCACCGCCACGACCCACGGCAGGAGGGAGGCGAGCGCACGCGGCCGCAGGGTACGCCGGTCGCCCGCGGCAGGGCGCGCCTGTGCGTCGGTGCGCCCGTGCGTCTGTGCGTCCGGCTTCTCCAGCGCGCTCGCGAAATCGCGCGCCGTGGCGAACCGGTCGGCCGGGAGCTTCTCGAGCGCCTTGCGCACCACGGTGTCCACGCCGGGCGGAACCGTGTGGCGCTGGGCCGTGAGCGAACGCGGCTGGTCGGTCATCACCCGCGCGACGACGGCCTGCGCCGTGGGCCCCGTGAACGGCGGCTCGCCGCTCAGCATCTCGTACGTCACGCAGCCCAGCGCGTAGATGTCGGCGCGGCCGGTGATCTCGCGCTCGCCCATCGCCTGCTCTGGACTCATGTAGTGCGGCGTCCCCAGGCTCATCCCCGTTTCGGTCATCCGGGTGACGCCGGCGCTGTGCGAGGCCGCCAGCGCGATGCCGAAGTCGGCCACCAGCGCGTGCCCGCCCGCCAGCATGATGTTCTCGGGCTTGATGTCGCGGTGCACCACGCCCCGCTGGTGCGCGTACTCGAGCGCATCCGCCACCTCGCGCGCGATGCGCACGGCCTCCTCGACCGGCAGCTGCTTCTCGCGCGCCAGCCGGTCGCGCAGCGACTCGCCGTCCACGAACGGCATGACGTAGTAGACGAGCCCGTCGGCCTCGCCCGAGTCGAACAG
>DATKNX010000255.1:0-6880 GCA_035541085.1 Gemmatimonadales bacterium
TGCGCCGGGATCGGATTCTGCGCGGCGGCGGCGGCCGGAACCGGGGTGGGCGGCTGGCTCGGCGTGGGATTCTGCGCCCGCGCGCCCGCGGTGACGGCGGCGAGGGCGATCGCGGCGGCGGCTGCGAGGGAGGGGCGCGTCATTCGCAGAAGCTAACGGTCGCGAGCGGCACCGGTCAACGCGGGCGGCTCCGGCCCGAGAACCTGTCTCAGGTACCGTGCCGTGACGGACTCGGCGGAGCCCGCCACCTCCTCGGGAGCGCCGGCGACCACCACGCGCCCGCCGTCGGCGCCGGCCCCGGGCCCGAGGTCGATGACCCAGTCGGCGCGCTTGATCACGTCGAGGTGGTGCTCGATCACCAGGACGGTGTTGCCGGCGTCCACCAGGCGGTCCAGGACGCCGAGCAGCACCCGCACGTCGTCGAGGTGCAGGCCCGTCGTCGGCTCGTCGAGGATGTAGAGCTTGCGGCCGCGGCGCTTGCCGGCCGCCGCGAGCTCGCGGGCGATCTTGAGCCGCTGCGCCTCGCCGCCCGACAGCGTCGTCGCGGGCTGGCCGAGGCGCAGGTAACCCAGGCCCACGTCGGCCAGGTGCCAGAGCGCGCGCCCCAGCCGCTCCTGGTGGCGGAAGCGGCGCATCGCCTCGTCCACGGTGAACTGGAGCACGTCGGCGATCGAGTAGCCGCCCAGCCGCACCTCCAGCACCTCGCTGCGGTAGCGGGTGGCGTTGCACGCCTCGCAGGGCACGAACACGTCGGCGAGGAAGACCATCTCGACCTGGACGTGCCCGGCGCCCTCGCACACGTCGCACCGCCCGCCCCCCGACACGTTGAACGAGAACGTCGCGGGCGAGTAGCGGCGCGAGCGCGCCAGCGGCGCCGCGGCGAACAGCTCGCGAATCTCGTCGAACGCCTTCACGTACGTCACGGGATTGGAGCGCGGCGTGCGGCCGATGGGCGACTGGTCCACGAGCACGGCGCCGTCCAGGGCCTCCAGGCCCGTGATGCGGCGCACGCCGCCCACCACCTCGCCCAGGTGCTCCTTCGCCGTGTGCCGGCCCTCGAAGTGGCGCTCCAGCTGCCGGAACAACACGTCGTTCACCAGCGTGGACTTGCCCGACCCCGACACGCCGGTGACGACGGTGAGCGTCCCGAGCGGGATCGTGACCGTGAGGTCGTGGAGATTGTGGGCGGTCGCGCCCTCGACCGTGATCCAGCGCGGGCCCACGCGGCGGCGGGCCGACGGCACGGCGATCCGGCGCTCGCCGGAGAGGTAGTTGGCCGTCAGCGTGTGCGCCCTGAGCAGCTGCTGGAAGCTCCCCTCGAAGACCAGCGATCCGCCCTTCTCGCCCGCGCCCGGCCCCAGCTCGACGAGCCAGTCGGCAGCGCGCATCGCGGCGGGGTCGTGCTCGACCGCGAGCACGGTGTTGCCCTGGTCGGCGAGGCGCCGCAGCAGCGCCAGCAGCCGGTCCGTGTCGCGCGGGTGCAGCCCGATGGTGGGCTCGTCCAGCACGTACAGCGTCTCGGTGAGCTTCCCGCCCAGCGCGTTGGCGAGCGAGATGCGCTGCGCTTCCCCTCCCGAGAGCGTGCGCGTCTGGCGGTCGAGCGTGAGGTAGCCGAGCCCGACGTCGAGCAGCACGCGGAGCCGCTGGGCCAGCTCCTCCAGGACGAGGCCGGCCACCGAGCGCTCGAAGGGGCTCAGCTCCAGGTGCTGCAGCCATTCCGCGAGCCGCTCGGCGGTCATCGCGGCGGCGGCGCCGATCGTCTCGCCCCCGACGAGGACGGCGAGCGCCTCCGGCCGCAGCCGCCGCCCGCCGCACGCCGGGCACTCGCTCGCCATCTGGTACTGCCTGAGGAAGACGCGCACGTACTGCTTGTACCGCTTGCGCTCGAGCCGCTTGAGGAAGGGGAAGATGCCGAGGTAGCGGCCCTTCCGGCCGTGGAGCAGCAGGCGCTTCGCGCCCACCGACAACTCGCGCCACGGCGCGTCGAACGGGATCTCGTTCTCGCGGCAGACCTGGCGCAGCATCCGGCGGCGGCCGTCGTAGCGCGGCTTGGTCCAGGGGTCGATCGCTCCCTCGGCCAGGGTGCGGCCCGGATCGGGGACGATGAGGTGCTCGTCGTACTCGAGGACGGCGCCGAAGCCGTTGCAGCCCGGGCACGCGCCGCGGGGATGGTTGAAGGAGAAGAGGGCGGGCGTCAGCACGGGGGCGCCGGCCCCGCACGCGAGGCAGCGCGGCGTCGCGCTGAACAGCGTCGGCTCGCCGCCCGGCGGCAGCGCGACCGCGAGGCCGTCGCCTTGGGCGAAGGCCGTGCCGAGCGAGTCGGCGAGGCGCTCCGCGTTGGCCGGCGTCACGGCGAGGCGGTCCACGACCACCAGCACCTTCCCGGCCCGCGTGAGGTCCACGCCGGCGGGCAGCTCCTCGAGGCGGTAGGCGGTCCAGGCCGTGCCCTCGTGCCCCGGTGCCGCCGTGCCCGCCAGCATCACCCGCACGAACCCCATCGCGACGAGGTTCTCGACCAGCTGCCGGTGCGTGGCGCGCACCACCGGCGGCAGCGGGAAGGCGACGATCCGGTCGCCACCGGCCGCCACCAGCCGGTCCACGGCCTCCTGCACGGTGTCGGAGCGGACCTCGCCGCCGCAGTTCACGCAGCGCGCCCGGCCGATCCTGGACCAGAGCAGCCGCAGGTAGTCGAAGATCTCGGTGGCGGTGCCGGTCGTGGAGCGGCTCGACGTGGTGGGGTTCTTCTGCTCGATGGCGACCGCGGGCGCGATGCCCTCGATGGCGTCCACCGCGGGCCGCGGCATCCGCTCGAGGAACTGCTTGGCGTAGGTGGAGAGCGACTCGATGTACCGCCGCTGGCCCTCGGCGTAGATCGTGTCGAAGGCGAGCGACGATTTCCCGGAGCCCGACGGCCCGGTGAGCACGATGAGGGCGCCGTGGGGCAGGGCGAGCGTGAAGCCCCGGAGGTTGTGCTGGCGGGCGCCGCGGACGACGAGCGATCGCATGGTCCGCGCGAAGGCTACCGGATTGCGCGCAGGATGGCCAGCGGGGCCCGCCTCGCGTACTTTAGTCGGCGTCATGGCGTCGCTCTTCACGGCGCGCTTGTTCAGGCGCGGCCTCGAGCTGTTCGCGATCGCCTCCATCCTCGCCATCGTCGCGCTGCTCATCTACGGCAACAGCTGGCGCGCGTCGCTGGAGGCCGTCGAGCACCTCAAGCCCGGCTGGGTGCTGGTGGCGCTCGCCCTCGCGTCCTCGGACTGGTGGGGCGGCGGCTTCCGCATCTGGCTGCTGGCCAAGTTCCTCCACCGCGACACCCCGCTCGGCGGGATGATCGTCGCGGGCGGCCTCAACACCTGGGGCTCCTACCTCACGCCGTCGCAGACCGGCGGCGGGCCGGTGATGATCTGGGCGATGCGCCGCTACGGCGTGCCCGTGCCCGAGGCCACGATCGCGGCGTTCATGAGCTTCGTGGGCACGGTGGTGCTCTTCGCCGTCGCGGGGCCGCTGGCCATCGTGCTCGGCGCGGGCCGCTCCCTGCGGGCGCACGGCGTGCCGCTGGTGCACCTGACGCTGTACGACGTGTTCAAGGCCAGCGCGTGGGGCTGGGTCGTGGTCGGCGCGCTGCTCCTGTTCGTGCTGGTCTTCCCGGGCCGCGCGCGCTGGGTCGTGCACGCGCTGATGGGCGTGGTGGAGCGCGTGGGCAACGCGCGCATCGCCGCTTGGGTCACGGGGCTCCGCGGCGGCATCGACCGGATGCAGGAGTGCGTGATCAAGTTCCTCACGCCGGCCGGCTGGGTCTCGATGTTCCTGTGCGTGCTCACCTCGTCGCTGGCGCACGCCAACAAGCTGCTGGCCGCCTGGGTGGTGCTGCGCGCGCTCGGCATCGAGGCGAACCTGATGGACGTGCTGCTGGTGCAGATCACCATCGCGTTCCTGCTCTACTTCGCGCCCACGCCCGGCGGCGCCGGCGCGGCCGAGGCGCTGGCCGCCGCGCTGATGCGGACCTACGTCCCGCGCGCCCTGCTGCCGGTCTACACCCTGATGTGGCGCTTCACCGTCAGCTACGCGACGGTGATCTTCGGCTCGTTCGTGTTCTTCCGGCTGCTCCACGGCAGCCTCGAGGAGTCCCCGGCCCCCGCTCCCGCCGCCGGCGCCGCCGCGCGATGACCGCCGCGATCCACGAGGAGGAGGCGCTCGGCAAGCCGTACGACGCGGCGCTGATGCGGCGCCTGCTGCGCTACCTGCGGCCGTACGCGTGGATGACGCTCACCGCCATCCTGATGCTGCTCGGCTCGGCGCTCCTCGAGCTCGCGAGCCCCTACCTCACCCAGGTGGCGATCGATCGCGCGATCCCGGCCAAGGACCTGCACCTCATCCTGCGGCTCGGGCTGCTGCTCGCGGCGGCCCAGGTGGCCGAGTTCGGGCTGGAGTACTTCCAGACGGTGCTCACGGCCTACATCGGCCAGCGCGTGATGGTGGACCTGCGGCTCCAGATCTTCACCAAGCTGCAGCAGCTGCCCATCCCGTTCTACGACCGCAACCCGGTCGGCCGGCTGATGACCCGCGTCACCAGCGACGTCGAGACCCTGAACGACCTGTTCACGGGCGGCGTCGTGGCGCTGTTCGGCGACGTGTTCACGCTGCTCGTCATCATGATCTGGATGCTCGCCGTGGACTTCCGGCTCGCGCTGGTCTCCTTCGCGGTCATCCCGCTCGTGTTCGGGGCCGCGCGGCTGTTCCAGGCCACGGTGCGCCGGGCGTACCGCGACATCCGCGTGAAGCTGGCCCGCATCAACGCGTTCCTGCAGGAGCACCTGACCGGGATGCGCGTGGTGCAGCTGTTCGGGCGCGAGGCGCAGTCGGCGGCGCGCTTCGAGGAGGTCAACCGCGCGCACCTGGTGGCGAACCTCGACTCCATCGTCGCGTACGCGCTGTTCTTCCCGGCCGTCGAGGTGCTCACGTCGGTGGCGCTGGCGAGCATCCTGCTCTACGGCGGCGGGCGCGTGCTGGGGCACACGCTCACGGTGGGCGTCCTCGCGGCCTTCCTCCAGCTGGCGCGGCGCTTCTTCCGGCCGCTGCAGGACCTCTCGGAGAAGTACAACATCGTGCAGTCGGCGATGGCGTCGTCGGAGCGCGTCTTCCGGCTGCTCGACACGCCCGAGACGGTGCGCGACCGCGAGCACCCGGTCGCGCTGCCCGCGCCGGTGCGGGGCACGGTGGCCTTCGAGCACGTGTGGTTCCGCTACCCGGCCCCGGACGGCAAGGCGCGGGGCGACGACGAGGGCTGGGTGCTGCGCGACGTCTCGTTCGAGGCCCGGCCCGGCGAGACCGTGGCGATCGTGGGGCACACGGGGGCGGGGAAGACGACGATCATCAACCTGCTGCTCCGCTTCTACGACGTCGAGCGCGGGCGCATCACGGTGGACGGCGTGGACGTGCGCGACCTGGCGCAGCGCGACCTGCGCGGCCTGATCGGGCTCGTGCAGCAGGACGTGTTCCTGTTCACCGGCGACCTGGCCTCCAACATCCGGCTCGGCGCGGCGATCTCCGACGAGGCGGTGGAGGTGGCGGCGCGGCGCGTCGGCGCGCACCGGTTCATCGAGCGGCTGCCGGACGGGTACCTGCACCGCCTCGGCGAGCGGGGCCAGAACGTCTCGGTGGGCGAGCGGCAGCTCCTGGCGTTCGCCCGGGCGCTGGCGGTGGACCCGGCGATCCTGGTCCTGGACGAGGCCACCAGCTCGGTGGACGCGGAGGCGGAAGAGCGGATCCAGACGGCCATCGCCGAGTTGATGGCCGGGCGCACGAGCCTGGTGATCGCGCACCGGCTCTCGACCGTCCAGCACGCCGACGCGATCCTGGTGCTGCACCACGGGGTGCTGCGCGAGCGGGGCACGCACCGCGAGCTGCTGGCGGCGGGCGGGCTGTACGAGCGGCTCTACCAGCTCCAGTTGGGGGCCGGTCTGGCCGACGCGCCGGTGTGATCTGTGTGCTTGCCTCGCCGTAGGGCGACGGCTACAATGTTGCGAATCCTCGGGATGGGGCGGGAATGGCGTTCATCGAGTACGAGGGACAGCGGTTCCAGCTCCCGGCGGGCGACGCGCTGCTCGGGTCGGACGCCGCGTGCCACCTCAGGCTGACGCGGGCCGGGATCGCGCCACGCCACGCCGTCCTCACCACCGGTCCGGCGCCCGATCTGGCGGTCACGATCCGGCCGGCGGGCGAGGGCCTCGTCGTCCAGGTGAACGGCGTCCGGCTCGGCCCGCTGCCCCAGCCGCTGCTGCACGGCGACAAGATCACCATCGCCGGGGCGGATCTGCAGTTCGCCGACGAGCGCAAGAGCGGCAGCACCACGTACATCTCCGCCGTGAAGCCGGAGAGCCTCGCGCCGCCGCCCAAGGCGGCGCCGGGAGCGGCGCCCGCGAAGCCCGTGGGCACGACGGGCGGGCGGATCATCTCGCTCACCGACGGGCGCGAGTACCAGGTGGGGGCGGCGCTCCGCTTCGGGCGCGAGGCGGGGGCCGACGTGGTGGTGCCGGGCGGGCAGGTCTCGCGGCGGCACGCCGAGATCGTCGCGTCGCCCAAGGGCTACCTGTTGATCGACACGAGCACGAACGGCACGTTCGTGAACAGCGAGAAGGTGCAGAACCAGCGACTGCTCGCCCGGGCCGACGTGATCAAGATCGCGGACGAGGAGTTCCGCTTCTACGCCGATGTGCCCGTGGCCGCGGCCGCGCCGCCGCCCGCGCCCGCTGCGCTCCCGGCTCCGCCGCCTCCCGCGGCGCCGGCTGCCCCGGCGAAGCTCCAATCCACGGGCTTCTTCGAGTCCGGCAAGCGCCCCGCGGTGCCCGAGGCCGAGGTGCCGCCTCCGCGGCCCGCCGCA
>DATKNX010000256.1:0-6165 GCA_035541085.1 Gemmatimonadales bacterium
AGCCGCTACGGCGTGAACGCGGCGCTGTGGGTCGCGGCGGGGCTCTGCGTCTTCAGCCTGCTCTGCAACCTCGTGTACTTCGGCATGGACAAGCACGGGGAGCGGGCGCTCGGCCTGGAGGAGGCCGGGGCCGGCGACAAGATCGTCTTCGCCGATGCCAAGAAGTTCGGTCACTCGTACTGGTACGTCGTGGCGCTGTGCGCGACGTTCTACTCCGCCATCTTCCCGTTCACGGCGCTGTCGACCGACTTCTTCCACGAGAAGTGGGGCCTCCCGCTCACCGTGGACAGCGGCGGCAGCTTCCTCGGCGCCGTGTTCAACGACTTCGCCCACATGTTCTCGACGGCCGGCGGCACGACCTCGATCATCATCTTCGCCTCAATGTGCCTCGCGGCGTTCGCCGGCGGCTTCGTGGACCGGGTGGGGCGGCGCGCGTCCCTCATGGTGCTGGGCGCGCTGCTGATGATTCCGTGCTACCTGACGCTCGGCTTCACGATGGTGCCGCCCTGGGCCCCGATGATCCTGCTGGGAGCCTCCTTCGTGCTCGTGCCGGCGGCGATGTGGCCCTCCGTGCCGCTCATCGTCGAGAAGAAGATCGTGGGCACGGCGTTCGGCCTGATGACGATGATCCAGAACGCCGGCCTGGCGCTGTTCCCCTGGCTCAATGGACGGCTGCGCGTGGCGACGCACACGTACTCCGCCAGCATGGTCATGTTCGCCACGCTGGGCGCGGTGGGTTTCGTGTTCGCGCTGCTGCTGCTCAAGGCGGACCGGCGGGAAGGCGGCGCGCTGGAGCGCGGCGGGCACGCCGGCTGACCGGATGGGCCACCGGCCGGGCTTCGTGGCGCGAGCCTGACGCCCGCGGGCCCTCGGCCCGCGCAACGAATCGCTCCGCCGTGCAACGGCCCGTGACCGCATGTCACGGGCCGTTCGCCATCGTGTGCGCCGTTCCTCCTCGGAGCGCACCGGGTGGCGATCTCGCCACGACTGCTCTCGCGCCTGGCGTCCCTGGATGACCTGCTCGAGCTGACGGCGGCGCTGGGCTACGAGCCCGGTGGCGACGAGCTGAATGCCGTCGCGCGCAGTCGACTCGGCCTGGCCTGCCCCGCGCTCGGCGCACGCCGGGCGGCGGTGATCGGCCGCCGCGGCGCGTTCACAATCTACGGCGTCGTCGCCGATGCGCCGACGCGCTCGCAGGTGGCCGCCGCGGCGGAGCGGCTGGCCCGCGCCACGCCCGGCGACCACAACCTCCTCTTCGTGCTCGACGCGCCGGCCACCACGCTCGCGGCGGCGACGGTCGTGCCGCGGAACGGGGGCCTGGCGGCGCGGCAGCTCCGGATCGCGCTGCGCGAACCCAGCTCGGTCTCGGCCGAGATCCTGGGTGGTCTCGCCGCGGGACCGCGCGACACCCCGGTCTCCCTCGCCGTGCGCGCGGCCGACGTGCTGGAGGAAGAGGGACTGACCCGGCGCTTCTTCCGCGACTTCTCGCGCTATCATGCGCTCGTGGCCGAGCGGCTGGAGGACATGCCGCGCGGCACCTGCGGGGAGCGGCGCGATCTCGCCCTCGTCGTCCTCACCCGCGTCCTCTTCCTCTACTTCGTGCAGAGCCGGGGGTGGCTCGCCGGTCGCAGCGACTTCCTACCGTCGCTTCTCGACACAGCGCTCGGCCGCGGCCACCCCTTCCACCGCGCGGTGTTCGAGCCGCTGTGCTTCGGCGCGCTCAACGCGCCCGCCGAGCGGCGCGGCGCCGCGGCGCGCGCCCTGGGCCCGCTACCGTTTCTCAACGGCGGGCTGTTCGAGCGCCACGCCATCGAGCGCCGCTTCCCGCGCGCAGCGCTCGACAACGGGACGTGGCGCCTCCTGTTCGACGACCTGTTCGAGCGGTTCCACTTCACCGTGCGCGAGCGCGACGACGCCGACGCCGTGGACCCCGAGATGCTCGGGCGCGTGTTCGAGGGGCTGATGGCGCGCGAGCGGCGCCGCGAGCGGGGCACGTACTTCACGCCGCGCCACCTGCTCCGCGACGTGGTCGGCCGCGCGCTCGGCGCCGCGCTCCAGGATCGCGACGCGGCCTCCCTCCGCCGCCTGAGGATCCTCGACCCGGCCGTGGGCTCGGGGGCCTTCCTGCTCGAGGTCCTGGCCGGACTCGAGCGCGCGCGCGAGCGGCTGTGCCCCGGCGAGGCGCCCGCCGAGCGGCGCCGCGCCATCGTGCGCGACAACCTGTTCGGCGTGGATCTCGACCCGATGGCCGTGCGCCTCGCCGAGCTGCGGCTCTGGCTGGCGCTGCTCGTGGACGACGCGACGCGGCTCGAGGACGTGGCGCCGCTGCCGAACCTCGACCAGAACCTCCGCCAGGGCGACAGCCTGCTCTCTCCCCTCGATGCCGCCCGCGACCTGCACACGCCGGCCGCGGCGAGCGTGCGCGCCGTCGCCGAGCGACGTCACGTGTACTTCGGCGCCACCGGGCGGGACAAGGCCGCGCTGGCGCGCGCCATCCGCGCCGACGAGCGCGCCCTGGCGCTCGAGACCGCCGACGCCGGCATCGTGGCGCTCTCGGCGCGCCTCGCCGACGCCGCCGCCGCCAGCGGCAGGGACCTGTTCGGCCGGCGCGCGCGGCGCAGCGCGACCTTCGCCCGGCGCGTGGCGCTGTGGCGCCGCGAGCGCCGCGAGTTGCTGGCGACGCGTCGCCGCATCGCCGGCGGCGACGAGTTGCCGTTCTTCGCCTACGACGTGCACTTCGCCTCCGTGCTGGCGGAGGGCGGGTTCGACGCGGTCGTCGGCAATCCTCCCTGGATCCGCGGCGAACGGCTGCCGCACGGCGTCCGGGCGGCGCTCGCGCACCGCTACCGGTCGTTCCGCGCCTCGACAGGCCGCCGGGGCTTCGCGCACCTGCCCGACCTGTCCGTGGCGTTCGTGGAGCGCGCGCTCGACCTGGTGAAGCCGGGCGGCGTCGTGGGCTTCCTGCTCCCGAGCAAGCTGCTGCGCGCCGGCTACGCCGCGCCGCTCCGCGCGCTCCTGCGGCGGTCCGCCACCGTGATCGCGCTGGCCGACCGCGCGCACGACGCCGCGAGCGGGTTCGCGGCGACGGTGTTCCCCCTCACCATGGTGCTGCGCAAGGGCGCCCCCTGCCCGGACGAGGCGGCCGAGGTGCAACTGGCGGGCGCGTCCGGGCGGGCCGTGATCGGCCTCGCGCCGCAGCGCGATCTCGGCCTCGACGAGGCACCGTCCGGCGCGCCCTGGCTGGCGCTCCCCGGCGACGTGGTCCGGGCCGTGCGCCAGGTGCTGCGCGCCGGACCTCGCCTCGGCGCCGTCTTCCGCCCGACGCTCGGCGTGAAGACGGGGGCGAACGCGGTCTTCCTGCGGACGCTGGCCCGCGCCGACGAGCTGCCCCGGGCTTGCCGCCGGCCGGCGGTGCTGGGTCGCGACGTGGAACCGTTCGCCGTGCACCCGAGCCACGTGCTCCTCGCCGCGATCGACGCCCGCGGCGCCGCCCTCGAACGGCCGCCCGAGGAGGTACGGGCGTTCCTCGCGCCGTACGTCTCCCGCCTCGCTCGCCGCGCCGACGCGCGGGCGGCGCCGCCCTGGGCGCTGTTCCGCACCGAGATCCTGCGCGGTCCCTGGCTGGTGATCTGGCGCGACATCGCGTTCCGCCTCGAGGCCGTCGCGCTGCGACGCGACGCGCCCGAGGCACCCGTTCCTCTCAACACGTGCTACGGCGTCGCCGTTCCGGACGCGTACACGGCGCATTGGCTCGCCGGCTACCTCAACAGCGCCGCCGTGCGGAACGTCGCCGCCGGCCTGGCCGAGCGCGCGAGCGGAGGCGCCTACCGCTTCAGCGCCGGCACCGTCGGCGCGCTGCCGCTGCCTCCCGACTTCGCGAGCCACCACGTGCGGGGCCTCGCCGACATCGCCGCGACGGCGGCGGCCGGCGAGAGCTGGGATGCCCATGACCTCGACGCACACGCGCTTCGCGCCCTCGGCCTCGCTCCGGAGACCGCCTCGCTCCTCGACTACCTGGGCGACGCTCTGCGCCGAGACGCTGGCGGGCATCGCTGACCCGCTGTTCCCGGCGCTCACGCTCGCGCACACGGTGCAGCCGGGCACGGCCGCGCGCGCGATGCTCGCCGGGCTGCTCGATTCCCTGGACTCGGGCTCGAGCCGCGACTCGATGCCCGCGTGGCTCCTGCCCCACCAGGCCGACGCGGTGCGCCGCTGCCGGCCCATCCTGAGCCGGTTCGGCGGCGTGCTGCTCGCCGACGGCGTGGGGCTCGGCAAGACGTACGTCGCGCTCGCGCTCGCCGAGATCGAGCGCGCCGCGGGCGGCGACGCCGTGGCCGTGGTGCCCGCCGCCCTGCGCGGGGAGTGGCAGCGGGCCGAGGGTGAGACCGGCGTCGCCGTGCCGCTCCTGACCCACACCGGCCTCGCGCGGCGGGTGCCCGCGCTCGACGCCCGGGTGACCCTGGTGCTGGTGGACGAAGCGCACGCGTTCCGGAACCCGGCCACGCACCGCTACGCCGCGCTCGCGGACCTGGCCGCCGGTCGACGCATCGCGCTGCTCACGGCCACTCCCTTCAACAACTCGCCGGCCGACCTCGCCGCGCTTATCCAGCTCTTCGCGGCGAGGGACCGCTTCAGGGAGCTCGGCATCTCCGACCTGCCCTCCACGCTCGTCGCCGATCCGGCGAGCGCCGTGCTCGCGCTGGCCGCCGTCTCGGTGTGCCGGAGCCGGCGGCTCGTCCAGGAGCGCTTCCCGCGCCTGCGGGCGTCGTTTCCGCTGCGGCGTCTCCTCGCGCCGATCGAGTACGACCTGCAGGCCGTCTACGGCGGGACGCTCGATCCGATGCTCCGGGCGCTCGAGGAGGTCGCCGAAACGGCGCCCGACGCGGACCGTGGAGCCGCGCTGCTGCACCTGGCGCTGCTGCGCCGCCTCGAGTCGAGTCGCGCGGCCCTCGTGCGCAGCCTGCGCCGCCATCGCGACTACCTCGCCGAGCGCGCCGCCGCCGCGGAGGCGGGACGTGGGCTGACGCGCCGCGAGTTCGCCGCGCTGTTCCCCCGCCAGGACGACGACGACACCCAGCTCTCGCTCCTGCCCCTCCTGCTCGGCAGGCCCGGAGACGCCTCGAGCCGGCACGTCGCGGAGTGCCGCGCGGCACTCGACCGGGCGCTGAGCCTGGCGCAGTCCTCGTCCATCGACTCCGACCCGAAGCTGCAGGCGCTCGAAGACACCTTGGCCCGCGAGCTGGCGGGCCGGCGGGTCATCGTGTTCACCGAGTACCGCGACACGGCGCTCTACCTCGCATCGCGCCTCCGGCGCCGCTGCCGCGTGCTCGCCGTCACGGGGAGCGCGGCGTGGGGCGGGAAGTCGCGGCTGACCCGCCGCGAGGCGCTGGACGCCTTCGCGCCGGTCTCGCGCGGCGCGATCCCCAATCCGCTGCTCGAGGCCGACGCGCTGGTCGCCACGGACGTCGCGAGCGAAGGCATGAATCTCCAGGACGCGGCCGCCGTGGTGAACTACGACCTGCCGTGGAACCCGGTGCGCGTGATGCAGCGCATCGGCCGCGTGGACCGCCTGGGCACGCTGCACCGCGAGGTGTCGCTCGGGCATCTCGTGCCGTCCGGCGGCTTCCGGCAGCTGACCGGCGTGCTGCACAGGCTGCGGGCCAAGCTGGCCGCCGGCCCGCGCACGCTCGGCATCGAGCCCGACCCGCTGGCCGCCCTCTGGTGGCTGGGCGGCACGCGGCCGTCGCTGGCGGACCTGGAAGCGGAGAGCTGGCGGCGCGTCGAGCCCTTCGAGGCGGTGGACCGCTGGCGGATGACCGTCGGAGCCGATGCCGCACCGCCGGAGCGATGCCCCGTCATCGCGGCCGGCCTGGCGACCGGCGGAGAGCCCGCCGCCGGCGTGCTTCTGGCCCTGGAATGGCGCCACGGCGCCCGCGTTCCCTTGCCGTTCGTGATCGAGCGCAGCGGTGCGATCCACGCCGACGCCTTCAGCCTCGGCGAGCTGGCGATTCGGGCGCTCGGTGCCGCCTCGCTGCCCGCGGCCCCCAGCGACTTCACCTGCGTGCTGGCGTCGGTGCTCCCGGCGGCGCGCGCCCGTCTCCTGGCCCTCTCCGCGACGCGGCGCGGCGCCGACGTGACCGGCGCCAGCCGCCGCCTGGCGCTGCA
>DATKNX010000257.1:0-3610 GCA_035541085.1 Gemmatimonadales bacterium
GCATGCCGCTCCGGCGTCTCCCCTCGCCGGATCCGCTCGATGGCCGCGAGGAAATCGCCGTCGGGCTCGAGGTCGAGTTCCTCGCGCAACCGCCGGGCGTGATCGGTGGCAGCCTTGAGGGCGTTCGCCCGGTCCCCGGCCGCGGCCATCGCGCGGGCCTGCCGGAGCACGAAGCGGGAGTTGACGGGATCGTGCTCCGCTGCACGCCCCCACCAGCTCACCGCCTCGTGCCACGCCCCGGATTGCTCGGCCGCCACGGCCAGGTGCTCGAGCGCCTCCGCCTGCTGGCGTGCCAGGCGGGTACGCTCCCCGTCCAGCCAGCGCTCGAACTCCGGCGCGTCGTCCACGTGGAAGCCGTCCAGCAGCGGTCCGGCGTACTCCCGCACCGCATCCGCGTGCCGCCCCGCGGCCAGGGCCTGCGCGAGCGATTGAACATCCGAGACGACGACCTCGGGGTTGAGGCGCAGCAGGCGGGCAGCGGATAGCACGGCGCTGGGATCCAGCGCACGGCGAATGGCATACAGGGCGTCGCGAAGCCCCTGTTGAGAGCGGGCTTCGTCACTCTCCGGCCAGAGAAGCGCGACCAGCCGCTCCCGGGTGCACCCCAGGTCACCACACACGGCCAGGACCGCCAGAACCGCGTCGCCCCGGCGCTGGGGGCGCGCGGGTGCCGGGGCTCCGGGCGGACCTGCAAGCGCGAAGCCACCAAGCACGCGGAGTCGGAACACGCTGTCCGTTGCCGCCATCCTCTGTCTTCCCTGGAGTGGCTGAATCCTGCTGTGCGCGGGGGGCGTGAGCAAGGGGCCGGGCCCGATGGCAACCCGCCGAACCCGCTACCAGGGGGCGCCGCGACGCCACCGCGACGTGCCGGCGATGAGGCCGCGATGGTCGGCCCTTACCGTGGTCCTCAAGCCGGCGCCAATCAGCGTGACAAGGGGCTTGGTCGCGAGGACCGGGTCAGCGCGGCAGCAACGTATATCGGAGAGGATCCAATGATCCGCAGCCAGTTGCTCATCGCCACCGCGATCGTCGTGTCCAGCGCCATCACGGCGTGTTCGGAATCGAATACCACGGCGCCGAAGGGCGTGCCCGCCGACCCGCCGCCGGCCCGGAGCGGCAGCCTCCGGGTGACGACGGATTGCTCGAACTACACGGGTCTCGCCGGTTCATCGTGCACGATCGCGACCTCGAACCTGGGCGCGATCGCGGTGGGCTCGACAGTCCTGTACGCGTCCGCGGCCGGAGCCGCCGCCCTGCACAGCGACGTCACCCTCACCGCGCCGGGCTCGGGGACCGACTCCGCCTTCGGTCACTGCGACATCGACCTCGTGACCAACGCCGGTACGTGCACGTTCTCCGGCGGGACGGGGAATCTCGCGGGGTTCCAGGCCGATGCATCCGTCGCGCACCCGGGCGGCAGCATCTGGTACTGGGAGGCGACATACACCTTCGCGCAGTAGCCGGAATCCGCTTCAGCCGCCGGCTGGATCATACCGCGGATTGCTGATCAGACCTGTGGCCGACTGGGGGCCGCCCGCTTCGGCGGGCGGCCCCTCCGCATCTCACCGTCCGCACCCGTCGCAGCGAACCTGCGTCACCACTTCAGGACGACCGACTCCACCTCGACGCCGTAGCTCCCGGGCGTCACCTTGACCCCGTCCTCGCGGCGCAGCGAGAGCTGCAGCCGCTCCACGTGGCCCGCGCGCAGCCGGTCGCCGGGACCGCCACGGCCGGCCGCGGGCCCCACCCAGTAGTTCCACTCGCCGGGGAAGCCCTCGGGCAGCAGCACGCCGCGGCTCGCGCGGAACGACGACAGCGGCAGGGTCTGCTCGCTCCACGTGCTGTCGGCCGCGACGTCGGCCGTCCAGCTCGTGCCGTCGTCCTCCATCAGCGTGACGTGCAGGATCTGGTGCGGCCCGAGCCCGCGCAGCCGCACGCTCAGGGACTCGGCGGGCGGCGTCGTGCCCCGCGCCGCGACCCGGTCCGCCACCACGAGCGAGGCGGTGTAGTCGTCCAGTGCCTCGCCGTCGGGGCGCACCGGCAGCTCGAAGTGGAACACGGTCCGTCCCGTGGCCGACGAGACGCCCAGGCCGAACAGGCCGAGGCGCCCGGCGTCGCCGATGCGGCTGAAGGCGAGCCGGGCGGCGTCGCGCGCCGGCTCGAAGATCGGCAGCGGCGTCGCGGGACTCACCGCGTCCAGCCTCCACGAGCCGTGGCCGTCGTAGTCCCACGCGTTGGGCCGCGCGGCCAGGCCGTCGGGGAACGTGAGCACCGAGTCCCCGCGGTACAGCGTCACGACGAACTCGTGCGGCCCTTCGCGCAGCGCGGCGGCCGGCACCGTGGCGGCGTAGCGATACCCGCCGGCGGGGCGCATCGCGTAGCCGCGGTGGAAGAAGCCGGCGAGCGGCCGCAGGAACAGGGTCACCGAGTCGGGCGGCGTGGTGTCCGCCACCAGCGCCTCGAGATGGGCGTCGCGGCCCGCGAGCACCTGCGGCGGCGCCAGCGACCGGACGACTGGAGGCAGCGTGTCGGGCGGCGGCGCGTGGAACTCGGCGAACCCGAGCTCGCCGATGCGCGCCGGGAGCGTCGCGGCGTTCACGGGACCCGTGCGGCTCAGGACGTACACGCCCGGCCGGACGGTGAAGCGCCCCCCGTAGGCCTGCACCATCCGCGCATTCCCCGCCGTCACCGCCTGGACGGTGAAGGTCGGGCCGAGGTCCGGCAGCGCGACCGACATCGGCCACGCGCGGCTGATGGCGCGCGTCACGATCTTGCCCGGATTCGGCGGCTCGAACGGATCGCGCACGGGCACCGCGTCGGGGTACACCTCCAGGCGCCACACCCCGTGCCGCACCTTGTCGAGGAAGTAGATGCCCTGCCCCTCGTACACGACGAGGGGTGAGGACCCGTAGCCGGCGACGCGCGTCAGCGCCGCGGGGTCAGGCGCGGGGTCGTCGGTCGGGCCCGCGTTGAGGAACGCGTCGTCCGCCGCCAGCTCGCCGAGGTTGCCCTCGTACGAGACCCGGAAGTCGCCGAAGCGCGTGTTCTCCGGGTACGGGCCGTAGGAGCGCATCCGCGGCAGGCGCCGCATCGCCTCCGCCGCGATGATCGCGCTCATCGCTTTCCGGGGCGTGTAGACGAGATTCAGGTAGTGGGTCTGCCAGCCGAGGTTGCGCGAGGCGGTCTGCAGCATGTCGTAGGCGAACATCGCCGCGAACTGCGCGCCCACGGCGCGGAAGGTCCGCACCATCGCCGGGTACATGTAGCCGGTCCTGAGGTCGGGCGAGTCGAACTCGTACACGATCCGCGGCAGGCCGGCGATGTCCGGTCGCAGCATGTCGGGGAAGGAATCCACCGTCCGGAGGTAGTTGCCGGCCAGCTCGTGGCCGCTGTTGAGGCCCGTGGGATACCACGCGAAGGTCACGCCCTGCACCTCGGAGCGGCGGATGGCCTCCGCGATGCGGAAGTCCTGGCTCACGTTGTAGAAGATGAGCTTCGTGCAGCCGGTGCTGCGCACCGCGTCGGTCAGCGCGTTGAGGTAGCGCACCGATCCGTCGAGGTCCTCCGGGTGGTGCCACGGCTCGTTCACCAGCTCGATGAACAGGATCGC
>DATKNX010000258.1:0-2748 GCA_035541085.1 Gemmatimonadales bacterium
TGAGCGCGCTGGCCTACGACGCCGACGGCAACGTGATCGCGAGCGGCGTGCGCTTCGTGTGGTCGTCGAACAACGTCAACGTCGCCCGCGTGGACTCGACGGGCACCGTCACCGCGGTCGCGCCCGGCAGCGTCGTCATCCGGGCCGAGGTCGTGGGGTCGGGACGGCCGCGGCGCGGCGAGGCCACCGTGCACGTGAGGCGGCCCGCGCCGTAGACGCCGGCCGGGCGGCGCCCGCCGGCCGCGGTCAGCGCGGCTGGTAGCTCGCGAGCACCGCGCCGTCCCGCCGCCGCACCAGCAGGAGCGCCGCCCGCTCGCCCGGCAGCACGACGTCGTGCTCACCCCCGGCGCCGCCGAGGCCGACGCTCAGGTCGGAAGACTCCTGCTTCTCCGAGACCAGCGTGAACAGCACCGCGCCCCGGTAGAAAGCGGCGTGGACGAGGACCGACGCGTCGGCGCCGTCCACGTCGAAGCGCGGCGTCACGCCCGCGCGCGCGAGGGCCCAGCGGTAGAGCGCGACCGCCGCACCGTCGTCGCTCGCGAGCTCCACCGCGCCGGGCGCCCACAGGATCTCGCCCCGGCCCATCGGCAGCCGCACGGCGCCTGACGGCCCCACGGCGGCCCGCGAAGCGAACGGCTCCAGCTGCGCCAGGGAGCCGGTGACCAGCACCACCGCCCCGCGGCGCGCCCAGGCGCCGAGCGCGTCCCACGCCTCCGTCCGCAGCTCGCCGGGCGACGGGACCAGCACGAGGCGCGGCACCTCCATCCCCGCCGCGACCGCGTACTCCGAGACCGCGGCCAGCCCGGTCCGGCAGCCGTACTGCATCGCGCGCACGGCGCGCCTCGTGGCGTCGGTCGCCGTGTTCCGCGCGCCGAACATGTTCGTGTGCGGCACCACCAGCAGCACGGGCTCGCCCTCGCGGCCCACCAGGTGCTGGCGCGCCGCGGACACGAACTCGGCCACCCCCGTCAGGGCCGCCAGCTCCGGCTTGGGTGTGCCGTCGGCCCGGAGGAGGCCGATCGCGGCCTCGTTGTCGGAGGGCATGTAGCAGTTGGAGTTCCACACCCACTCGACGAACCCGGCGCCGCCCGGGCCCAGCGCGACGGCGAGCTTCCGCTCCAGCAGGTTGCGTGCGTACTCCTCCCACCGCGTCTCGACGCCCGGCGGGTGGGCGGCGAGCATCACGCCCGTCTCCTCCACCAGGTTCGTCCGCCCCGGCGCCTTCGTCAGCACCTCGTCCCACACGAGAGCGTCGTTCAGCCACCAAGTGTGCACACAGGTGAAGTCGAGGTCGGGCGCCATGAACAGGTTGTTGGGGCTGTCGAGCGTGCCGGCCTCGTCCTGGCCGACGGTGAGGAGCTGCGGCGGGCGCCCGCCCTCCCGTAGCGCCGCGCGCATCTCGCGCACCCAGCGCCGGAACATCTCCTGTGCGAACAGCCGGTACTCGACGACCAGCGTGGGATGGTCCGGCGCGTGGTCGCCCTCGCCGAAGTCGTCGAGCGGCGGCAGCTCGGCCGCCGCCGCGTCGGGCCGCCGCTCCTTCAGCCACTCGGACCACGCCGCGCGCTCGAACCGGTCGTAGTTGGGCCGGCAGCTCCACAGGTGGTCCTTGTTGCAGAACGACGGCTCGTTGATCAGGTCCCACATCAGGTCGCGCATCGCGGCGTAGCGCCGGGCGAGGAGCCCCACGAACGCGCGCTGCGCCGCCACCGCGACGGGGTCGAGGTACGGGTTCTCGCCGCCCCAGGTCTCGGGCAGGAAGGCGAACAGCGTGAAGATCACGGGGACGTCGTGGCGCCGCGCCGTGAGGAGCCACGCGTCGAGCGCGCGGAGCGATCCCTCCTCCATCTCGCCGGCCTTCGGTGCCATCGCCTTCCAGCCCGTCCAGATGCCGGTGCGCACGAGGTTGACGCCGGCGGCCTTCATCGCGGCGAAGTCGCGGTCCCAGAGCCACGGGTTCGGCCGCTCGAGGAACTTCCGGTGCGCGTCCGACGCCATGTACGTGGTGCCCGTGACTGGGTACGGCTCGCCGCGACGCGTGAACGCATGGCCGTCGGGCACGAGTGGCGCGCCGGAGCCCAGCAGCGTCTCGTCCCACACCCAGAAGCCGCCGGTGTGCCGCAGCTCGGGAAGGGCGCCCGGCACGGAGAGCACGGCCGACAGCCGGTAGAGTCCCAGCGGCAGCGGATCGGGCAGGCTCGCGCCGAGATCCGCCGCGCCCGACGCTTCGGCCTCGGTCCCGCTCACGGCGAGCGACACGCGGGCCAGGACCGCGCCCGCGGCGTCCGCCACCTCCACGCTGCAGGTCGCGCGCAGCGCCGCCGGCACCGCGCGCGGGAACGCGCGCAGCGACACCGCCACCGCGGGCCGTTCGCGGCCGCGATAGCACGCGAGCGAGGGTCGCACGGCAAAATCCCGCGGCCCGAGCGCAGCCGCGCCCACCAGCGCGCGCAGTGTCTCGGCCGGGACGGCGCCGTCGCCCGTGACGAGGATCCAGCGTCCGCCCGCGAAGCGCCGCTCGAGGCGGTCCACCAGCACGAGCGGCGCCGCCACCGCGCGGCCCGCGGCGTCGAGCCCCGACACGATGGGCCGCACCGCCGCCTCGCGCGGCCCCGCCGAGCCCGACTCCTCCGGCGTGTCCGCCACGCTCGAGAGGCGCCAGTACGGCTCCCACACCGTGTTCGGCGCCAGTCCGGCCGCGAGCGGCGCCGCCCACGGCAGGTCGTCGTTCGCCCGCCAGGCCGCGAC
>DATKNX010000259.1:0-11041 GCA_035541085.1 Gemmatimonadales bacterium
CTTCGGCGGCGACGTGAGCTGGACCGCGTACTACACGAAGGTGATGAACCTGTCGTACCGCACGCCGGCCAACGAGGAGCAGTACACGAGCGACTCCGTGGGCATCGCGCGCGATCACGACGACTACGACCAGCTGACCGCGAAGGTCACCACGGCGCCCGCGCCGCGGGCGCTCGTGACTGGCGAGCTGACCGTCATCCGGCAGGGCGCCGGCGACATCCGGACTCATTACCCGGCGGTGTCGCAGTACGCCGACTCGCTGTGGTTCCTCACCGGCGTGGTCGAGCGGACGGTGCGCGTCGCCGCCCAGGTGAGCTGGACGCCGGTGCCCGGCATCAACCTCAGCGCCGACGTCGGGCGGCACTTCATCACCAACGCCAACCACGTGGCGGGCTCGCGCGCCCAGCGCTGGGTGTGGCGCCTGCAACTGCAGATGCGGCGGCGCGCCCAGGGCGCCGTGCGGTGGAAGGACTGACCGGCCGAGCGGCGCGTGGACACTGACGTCGTCGTCGTCGGCGCGGGCGTCGTCGGGCTGGCCTGCGCGCGCGAGCTGGCTGCGCGCGGCCACGACGTGGTGCTGATCGAGCGGCACGAGCGGTTCGGCGTCGAGACCAGCAGCCGCAACAGCGAAGTCATCCACGCGGGCATCTACTACGCGCCCGGCTCGCTCAAGGCGACGCTGTGCGCCGCCGGCAACCGGAGCCTCTACGCGTGGTGCGAAACCCACGGCGTGCCGCACCGGCGCCTCGGCAAGCTGATCGTGGCGGCCGACGCCGACGAGATCCCCAAGCTCGAGCAGATCCGCGCCCAGGCCGAGGCCGCCGGCGTGACCTCGCTGCGGCCGCTCGCGGCGGCCGAGGTGCGCCGGATGGAGCCGCACGTGCGGGCGGTGGCGGGCCTCTGGTCGCCGGACACGGGCATCGTGGACTCGCACCAGCTGATGGCGAGCCTGCTGGTCGACGCCGAGGCCCGCGGCATCGCCGCCGCGTGGCGGCACGAGATCCTGGCGGCCGAGCGGGCCGGCGCCGGCTATCGCGTCACGGCGCGGAGCGGCGAGGAGACGGCGACGCTGGAGTGCCGCGCGGTGGTGAACGCGGCCGGGCTCGACGCCGACCGCGTGGCGGCCCTGGCCGGCCTCGACCTCGACGCGTGCGGCTACCGCCTGCACTGGGCCGTCGGCCGCTACTTCCGCATCCATCCGCGGAAGCGCGGGCTCGCGACACACCTCGTCTACCCCGCCCCGCTCGGCACGCACCTCGGCGTGCACCTCACCCTGGACCTCGCGGGCGGCCTGCGGCTCGGGCCGGACCTCGCCTACCTCGAGCGCCGCGTGCAGGACTACGACGTGAGCCCGCACCTGGTCGAGGCGTTCTTCGCGGCGGCGTCCCGCTACCTCGACGGGCTCGAGCCCGACGACCTCGCGCCCGACCTGGCGGGCATCCGGCCCAAGCTGCAGGGCCCGGGCGAGGCGGCGCGCGACTTCGTGATCGCGGAGGAGGCCGCGCGCGGGCTGCCGGCCTGGATCAACCTTGTGGGCATCGAGTCGCCGGGGCTAACCTGTTGCCTCGCGATCGGGGCGAGGGTGGCCGACCTGCTGGAGGAGTCCACGTGATCACGCGCGACCGCGTCAACGCGCTGCTCGAGGGGATGCCGCACCGCCGCATCGTCGTGGTCGGCGACGCGATGCTGGACATCTACATGATCGGCGACGTCGAGCGCATCTCGCCCGAGGCGCCGGTGCCCGTGGTGCGCGTCTCCGAGCGGCGCTACGCCCTGGGCGGCGCCGCGAACGTGGCCGCCAACGTCGCCGCCATCGGCGCCGAGGTCACGCTCGTCGCCACGATCGGCGACGACCGCCGCGGCGAGCAGCTGCGCACGGAGATGGTCGCCGCCGGGATCCGGGACGACGGCATCGTGGTGACGCCGGCGCGGCCCACGACCTCGAAGACGCGCGTCGTGGCGCGGGGCCAGCAGATGCTGCGCTTCGACGAGGAGGAGGACGCGCTGCTCGAGGGCGAAGCGCTCGAGGCGCTGCTCAAGCGGCTGGCGAAGACGATGCGCGACGTGGACGCGGTGCTGCTCGAGGACTACAACAAGGGCACGCTCGCCCCGAAGATGATCGAGAGCGCGCTGTCGCTGGCGCGGCAGCGGGGCATCCCGTCGGTCGTGGACCCCAAGTTCAAGAACTTCTTCAACTACAAGGGCGCGACGGTCTTCAAGCCCAACCGCCGCGAGCTCGAGGCCGCGCTCGGCGCCGCCCTCGACATCGAGCACGCCGCCACGCTGCCCGCCGTGATGCAGCGCCTCGAGGTGGACAACCTGCTCCTCACGCTCGGCGCGCAGGGCATGGCGCTCCTGACGCGGAGCGGCGGCGTGGACCGGTTCTCCTCGCACGCGCGCGAGGTGTACGACGTCTCGGGCGCGGGCGACACGGTCACGGCGTGGGTGGGCACGGCGCTGGCCGCGGGCGCGAACGTCCGCGAGGCGGCCGAGCTGGCCAACTACGCCGCGGGCATCGAGGTCGCGAAGGCCGGCGTGGCCGTGGTCTCCCGCGAGGAGGTGCGCGACCTCTTCGAGCGCCAGTTCGACTCGGTCGGGATGTTCCGGCGCGGGGGCGTGCTCTAGCCCGCGCGGGGCGACGCCGCGTACGCCGCCACGTCCCGGCGCGGATCCGTCAGGGCGCGCACGCCGTACCCCCACCGCTCCAGCAACCGGCCCGCTTCGCCGGGCGCGATGCCCAGCGCCGCCATGCACGGCCGGTTCTCCTCGTAGAACACGTGGCCGATGCGCCGCTCGCTCAGCAGGCGCTCGCAGCCCGCCAGCACCCAGGCGTCCGCCCCCTCCACGTCGATCTTGAGCGCGTCGAGCACCGGCACGCCGAGGCCGGCGAGGTGGTCGTCGAGCCGGACGACCTCCACGTCCGCGCGAACCCCGCCGGGGCGCGACGCGAAGCCGCCCCACCCGCTGTCGGCACCGGGCACCGCGTAGAACGCCGCCCGCCCGGCGTCCCGGCCGGCGGCGCACCCGAACGCCCGGACCCGGTCCTGGAAGCCGTTTCTCGCGACGTTGACGCCCAGCGCCTGGTAGTTGGACGGCGACGCCTCGTACGCGACGACCCGGTTCTCGGGCCGCTGCGCCGCCCAGAGGCAGGTGTAGTAGCCGTAGTTGGCCCCCACGTCGCACAGCACGCCGCCCCGGCGCGCCAGCCGCGCCAGGCTCCGCGACAGCTCGAGCTCGTACACCCCGGTGAACGCGATCTCGCCGTGGGAGATGTCCCCGGGCCGCAGCGCCATCCTGGTGCCGCGGGCGAACGCGAGCTCCGCATCGCGGAAGAGGGCCGGCTGCCGGGAGGCGCCGGCGCCGTACAGCCGGTAGTAGACCGGGCCGCGGAGCCGCCGCGGCAGCAACGTGAGCAACAGCGGGGGCCGCACGCGGGGCTCGGCCACCGTCAGCCCGCCGCCGCCTGGTACACGTCGGCCGTCTGCTCCGCCGCCCGGGCCCACGTGTAGAGCGGGGCCCGCGCGCGGGCCCGGAGCGCCAGGGTTTCCCGCAGCTCCCCGTCCGTCGCCAGCCGCCGCATCGCGTCCGCCAGCGCGGCCGGGTCGCCGGGCGGGAAGACCAGGGCCGCCTCGCCCGCGATCTCGGGCAGCGAGCCCGCGCTCGAGATCACCGCCGGCGTGCCGGCGTGCATCGCCTCGACCAGCGGCAGGCCGAATCCCTCGAGCCACGACGGCATCACCACCGCCACCGCGCCCGCGTACAGCGCCGCGAGGGCCCGGTCGTCCACGGCGCCGACGAACGGCAGCCACCCCTCGACGCCGGCCGCCGCCGCTTCCAGCCGCAGCGCCTCGGCCGCTTCGCCGCCCTGGCCCACCAGCGCGACTCTCGGCCGCTGCTCGGCGGGCAGCGCGGCCAGCGCGCGCACGATCGCGCCCAGGTTCTTCCGCGGATCGAAGCCGCCCACGTACAGGAAGTAGGGATCGCGGAGGCCGTGCTCGGCACGGGTCGAGGCCACGAGCGCCGCGTCGGGCGGCGTGTCGAACGCCGGCGCGGCGCCCTCGACGGTCACGGCGATGCGCTCGCGCTCGACGCCGAGGTGGCGGTGGATGCTCTCGGCCGTCCACTGCGAGACCGCGATGATGCGCCGCGTGCGGCGCACGACCAGCCACTGCTCCATCTCGTGGCGCGCCGCGGCGCGGAGGCTGCCGCCCGGCCGGAGCTCGGGCAGCTCGCGGTCGGCCAGGTCGTGGATGGTCGCGATCACCGGACACGGCGCGTGCCACGGCACGCCCCAGTGGGCGGGGGCGTGGAACACGTCGATGCGCTCGCGCCGCAGGGCGCCCGGCAGCCAGCGGTGCTGCCACAGTGGCTGCGGGCGCACGAACCGGAGCACGCGCGCGACGGTCTCGAGGCGGTGCACGGGGTGGATCGGCGCGTCGGAGAACAGCACGGGCTCGACGCGACCCGCCGCGGCGAGCGCCCGCACCAGCTCGGCCGTGTAGCGATTGAAGCCGCGCCGGTCGGCCGAGGCCAGCAGCCGCGCGTTGAGCCCGACCCTCAGCGTGGCCACGACGGAACCGGCGGCTCGGGTGGGACGCGGGCAGCCATCGCGGCGATCGAGCCGGGCGGCTCGCGAACGAGGGAGCTGCGCTCGCCGGTCTTCATCCCGCGGAAAACCCACCGCGCCTGCCCGTGCGCTGCCAATGAGCGCGACCGTGTGGGCGGGGCCTTTCCGGCCACCCGAAGCGGCGCGTGCGCACCCGTGCGCCCGGCGCGCTGGCGCGCGGCCGCCTCGCGCCCTAAGATGGCGCCCGATGGCTCGCCTGCTCGGCTTCCCGCGGCTCCGGGCCGCGTTGCGCCGCGTCCGCCCGCTGGTGGCGTTCCTCGACTCGCTGCGGGCAACGCCTTCGCTCCCCGCGGGGCTCGTCCTCGCCGCCTACCGCACGCTCGTGTGGCTGGTGGACGCCACTCGCTTCTCGCGCCGGCTGTCCGTGGCCGTCGGAGGCCTCACCCGCCGCATCCACGTCACACTGAGCCTCCGGGGCCCCGCCGGCGCGCTGCTGCGCGTGTCGCTGCCCGTGCAGCCCCAGGCCTGGTGGACGCTGTACGAGGTGGTGTTCGCGCAGGTCTACCGGCCCCGCTCCGCGCTGGCGCCGGCCGTGGTCGTGGACGCCGGCGCCAACATCGGCCTGTCGAGCGTGTACCTGCACGCCCTCTATCCGGCGGCGCGCTTCGTCTGCGTCGAGGCCGATCCCCGCAACCTGGCGTTGCTCGAGCGGAACCTCCGCCAGAACGGCGTGGCCGCCGACGTGATCCCCGCCGCGCTGGCCGCGGCCTCGGGGACCATCACCTTCCGGATGCACCGGGCGGCTTCCGACTACAGCTCGACGGGCAGGTCCTGCTTTCCGGAGTCCGAGTTCTCGACGGTCGAGGTCCCCGCCACCACCCTCGCGGAGCTGCTCGACGCGCGCGGCGTCGCCCGCGTCGGCCTGCTCAAGATCGACGTCGAGGGAGCGGAGTTCGACATCCTCGGTGACACGAGCGCGATCGCGCGACTGGATTACGTGACCGGGGAGTTCCACGGGTTCGCCGGCGACATCGACGCCCTGGCGGAGAGGGTGTGCCGGGCGGCGCGGCTGGTGGTGCTGCGGCGCAGCGGCGACGCGTCGCTGGCCACCTTCCATCTGGGTCCGCCGGGCTGACCCTGCCCGAGGGCTGGCGCTGGCGCCCATAAGTGCCTACGATGGCTGCCCGTGGGTTATTCGCCGCTCGACCTCGACCCCGTCGTTCTGCCGCTGGTCGCGGGCAAGACGGTGCTCGACCTGGGCTGCGGCTTCGGCCACTGGGGCCACCTGCTGCGCACGCACTACTTCTCCGACGACCCGCAGAAAGCCGCCCGCATCACCGGCGTAGACATCCACGATGGCAACGTCGCGTTCTGCCGCCGCACCGGCACGTACGACGAGCTGGGCTGCGCCGACGCGCTCGAGTTCCTCGCGCGCCAGCCCGCCGCCGCGTTCGACACCATCATCGCCACCGAGCTGATCGAGCACCTGCCGAAGCCGTCGGGCGAGAAGCTGCTGGCCGAAGTGGTGCGCGTGGCGGCGAAGATGGCCATCCTCTCGACGCCCAACTGGGAGTACCTGCGGCCGGGCGCGATGACGATGACCGGGTTCAACGAGCACGAGCACCACGTCTCGGCGTGGCGCCCCGCCGAGTTCCGCCGCCGCGGGTTCACGGTGCGCGGCGTCGGGCACAAGGTGCGGCAGTGGCCGGTGCGCGGCGTGAACCGCGCGCTCGACGCCTTGCCCACCCTGGACGCGATGCTCGCGGCGTGGGCCATCCGCCACCCGGCCATCGCCCTCAACATCGTGGCCTTCCGGCGTGGCTGAACCCGGCCTCGAACGCCGCGCGGCCCGCATGACGGCGGTGGCCAGCGTGCGCCAGGCGCTCGCGCTCCCGCTCGGCCTCGTTTCCGCCATCACCGTCGCCCGCCTGTACGCGCCGGGCGACCTCGGCCGCTTCGGCATCCTGGCGTTCGTCGTCTCGATCCCCGCACTCGTCGGCGACTTCGGCCTCTCGCAGGCCTTCGTGCGGCAGCGCGAGGATCCGGAGCTCGGCGCGATGTCCCTCGCGGCCTCGCTGCAGCTGTGGATCGCGGTGCTGGCCTTCCCGGTGATCGCGTTCGCGGCCGGTGCCGAGGTGCGCGGCGCGCCGTCGTGGCTCGCGCTCGCCGCGCTGCTCTACCTCCCCACGCTGCTCGGCGCCGCGGCGCTCCGGGCCAACGTGCTGGTGCAGCGGCGCCTCGACTTCGCTCGGCTGGCGCTGCTCGACCTCGTGCAGCAGGTCGTCTACATCGCCATCCTCGCCGGGCTGGGCTTCGCGCACGCGGGCGTGCGGGGCCTCGTGGTCGCGACCGCCGTCACGCAGGCGGGCCGCCAGGTCGTGCTGGCCGCGTGGTATCCGGTCCGCCCGGCGGCGCTCCCGCGCCTGGGCCGGCTCAGGGACGTCATCAAGAGCGGCCTCCCGCTGCACCTCGCCGGCATCGTGTCGGGCTTCCACGCCGGGATGGTCAACTGGCTGGGCACGCCGCTCTTCGGCCCGGTGGCGGTCGGCTACCTGCGCTGGAGCCTCGACATGACGACCCGCGTGGGCATCGGCCTCGCCCACGCCATCGGGCAGGTCGTCTTCCCCACCGTGGCGCTGATCCAGGACGACGCCGCGCGCCTGGGGCGCGTGCTCGCGCGCGCCGTGCGCTACAACGCGCTCCTGATCGGCCTGCCGCTCGCGCTCCTGGCCGGCCTCGCGACGCCGGTGATCACGGCGATCTTCGGCGGGCGGTGGCTGCCGGCCACGCTCGCCCTCCAGATCTTCGCCCTGCACATGACCGCGGGCGCCATCCTCATCCCGCTCGACGCCGCCGTTCGCGTCGTGCGCCCCGCGATGTGGACGCTGGGCATCATCGTCGTCTACCTCGGCGTCGAGGTGGCGCTCGCCGTCGGCCTCGCGCACCCGCTGGGCCTCGTGGCCATTCCGGTGGCGCACCTCACGGCGACCGTGCCGCTCGTCGTCCTGCTGCGCGCGCTGCTGCCGGCGCCCGCGCGCCCGGCGTGGCTCGTCAACGTCGGCCTGCCCCTGCTCGCGCTCGCCGCCACGTTCGTCGTGAGCCGCTGGGTGGCCGGCGTCCTCGCGCCGTGGCCCGCGCTGTTCGTGGGCTGCGCCGCCGGCTCCGTCGCGGCCGCGCTCGTGGTGATCCTGCTCGGCTACCGCACGATCTGGCCCGAGCTGCTGCGCGACCTCCGCCACATCGTGCCCGCGGCCTCGAGCGCCTAGTGCGGATCCTCGTGCTGTCGGACCTCTACCCGCCCGCCAGCCTCGGCGGGTACGAGGTCGCGGCCGCCGAGGTGGTCGAGGCGCTGCGCGGACGGGGGCACGACGTGTGGGTCGTCGCCACCGACGCGCCTGGACCCGAGGGCCCGCCCGATCCGCGCCTCGCGCGCGCGCTGCGCTCGCGCACCGGCGCGGCCGTGAGCTGGCGGCGGCTGGGCGAGGAAGCGCGCCGGCAGCGCGACGACCGCGCCGCCGTGGACCGGGCGCTCGCCGCCGCGAGGCCCGAGGCGCTCTTCCTCTGGAACGTGGGCGGCGTCTCGCACCAGGTGCTGGCGCGCCTGATGAACGGGCCGCTGCCGACGCTGATCTACGTGTTCGGCGACTGGCCGCTCCGGAAGTTCCTGGCGCCGCAGGATCTCGACCCGTGGGCGGGCGTGTTCGCGCCGCGCCCGGAGGCGGCGTGGCGCAAGCCGGCTCGCGCCGCGCTCGCGGCCGTCGCCCGCCTGCGGGGCGTCGCCACGCGGGCCGCGCCGCTGCGCTTCGACCACCTCGAGTACGGCTCGCGGTTCATGATGGAGACGATGCGCGCCGCCGGGTTCCGCGCCCGCGGCTCCGAGCGGCTCCTCTACTACGGCCTGTTCGGCGAGTACGCGCGCGCGGCCGAGGCGCCGGCGCCGACGAGGGAGCCCGGGCGTGCCCTGCTCTTCGTGGGCCGCCTGTGGGAGGCGAAGGGCCTGCACACGGTGGTCGAGGCGCTCGGCCTCCTGCGCCGCGGCGGCGACGAGCGGACGACGCTCACCGTGGCGGGCCCGGAGGAGCATCCCGACTACGCCGCCGCGCTGCGGCGCCGCGCCGAGGAGCTGGGCGTGGCCGGCCGCGTGCGCTGGGAGGGCGCGGTGCCGCGGGAGAAGCTGCTGCCGCTCTATCGCGCGCACGACGTCCTGGTGTTCCCGTCCATCTACGAAGAGCCCTTCGGCATCGTCCAGCTCGAGGCGATGGCGGCCGGCTGCGTGGTGATCGGCACCGGCACCGGCGGCAGCGCGGAGATCCTCGAGGCCGGCGCCAACGCCCTCGTCTACCGCGCGGGCGACGCCGCGCAGCTCGCGGAGCGCCTCAACCGGCTGTTCGCGGAGCCGGGGCTGGCGGCGCGGCTGCGCGACGGCGGCCGGCGCACGGTGCGCACGCGCTTCCTCGGCGGCCGGATGGTGGACGAGATCGAGCGGCATCTGGGAGAGATCGCGCGAGGCGGCGCGAGGTGAGCGCGTTCCCCGCGCTCGTGTGCCCCCACTGCCGCGCCGTGCTCGACGCCGGCGGCGCGGAGGCCGGCCCGGAGCGGTGCCCGATGTGCCGCCGCGAGTTCCCGCTGGTGCACGGCGTGCGGGCCCTGATGCCGCCGCCCGACGGCGGCTCGATGGAGGACTGGCAGAAGAGCATCTACGACGCGTACCCGGCGGGCGAGTACGGCGGCTGGGCCCTGGGCCGCGCGCCCGACCTCACGCTCACCTACTGGTCGCACAGCCGGCACATCGCCGCGCTCGCGCCGGCGCCGGGCAGCGTGATCCTCGACGTGGGCTGCCTCGCGGGCCGCAAGCTGTTCGAGATCGCCGCCGCCTTCGACGTGCTCGGCGTCGGCGTGGACCTCTCGACCGCAGCCATCGCGGCGGCCCGCGGGCGCGCCCACCCGCGCATCCGCTTCCACGCCGCCCGCGCCACGGCCCTGCCCCTGCCCGCTGCCTCGGTGGATCACGCCATCTCGATGGACGTCCTCGAGCACACCCCCGACGCGGCGGCGGTGGTCCGCGAAGTGCGGCGCTGCCTCAGGCCCGGCGGCCGGTTCCTCGTGCACGCCCCGGTCACCGACAACGCCGGCTCGCTCGACGCCTGGATGGCGGCCAACCGCCCCGAGGAATGGGCGGCCAGGATGCGGGAGGCGGGCCACGACTACGCGCGGATGCCCTCGTCGGCGGACTTGCGCGGGTGGTTCCTGGCCGCTGGATTCGAGGACGTGCGGGTGGAGCGCTTCAACGCCTGGCACCAGAACCGCTTCGACTACTACCGGGTGCATCGCGTGCTCAACACGCTGTTCTTCAGGTGGCGGCTGCCCATCGCGCTCTACCACGACGCGCTGATCCACGTCGTGAAGCTGTGGTACCGCCTCGATGCCGCCCGGCTGCGCCACGGCATCGGCGGCAGCGTCTACGTGACGGGACGGGTGCCGGCGGCGCCGGCCGCGGCCCGCGTGGTGCCGGCGTGAGCGCGCCGCTGCGCGCGGCGTGGGGCCGCCTCAAGCTCGAGCTGATCGTGGCCTACGTGCACCGGCGCACGCTGCTCACCAGGCGCGCCGCCGTGGCGCGGCTCAACGCGGCGGGCGGGCTCCGCCTGCACCTGGGCTCGGGCGACCGGCTGAAGAGCGGCTGGGTGAACGTGGACATCCATCCGGCCGCCGACCTGCGGCTCGACGTGCGCCGGCCGTGGCCCTTCGCCGACGGATCGGCGGCCGAGGTGTACGCCGAGCACCTCTTCGAGCACCTCGGCTGGCCCGGCGAGACGGGGCACTTCCTCGCCGAGGCGCGGCGCGTGCTCCGTCCGGGCGGCGCGCTGCGTCTCAGCGTGCCCGACCTCGCGCGCCACGTGAAGGCCTACGCGGCCGGCGACGAGGCGTTCCGCCGCGCCTTCGCCCCGTTCCTGCCCGCGGGCGCCGTGACGCGGGCCGACGCCCTGAACCACCACTTCCGGCAGGACGGCGAGCACCTGTACGCCTACGATGCGGAAACGCTCGGCGAGCGCCTGCGCGCGGCGGGATTCGCGGACGCGCGCGCCGTCGCGCCGTCGCGCGACTACGAGCAGGCGTCGCGCGACTTCGAGAGCCTGGTGATGACGGCGCGGCGGCCGTGAAGGCGCGAGGCCTGGGGGCGCGCGGTGCGGTGGAGCGGCGGCCGTGAAGATCTGGGTCGTCCCGGCCGTGCCGAACACGCCGCTGCGGCATCGCGCGGCGGACATCGGGTTCGCGCTCGGACGCCGGCACGCGGTCACGATGCTCTTCGGCGAGCGTCAGCCCGCCGGCGTCGGACTCCTCGCCAAGCTCCGCTGGCATCTGCGCCAGGCGTTCACGATCTCGCGCCGCGCGCTCGCGCCCGGGGTCACGGGCCTCCGGCTGCCGTCGCTCCCGCGCTGGCCTTCGGCCTCGCGGGTGTATCAGTCCGCGTGGCTC
>DATKNX010000260.1:0-3936 GCA_035541085.1 Gemmatimonadales bacterium
GGGCCGTCCGCGAGCAGCGTGGCGGCGAGGATGGGGAGCGCGGCGTTCTTGTTGCCCGCGGGCCGGACCGCCCCGGCGAGGCGGTGTCCGCCTTCCACGACGAAGAAGGGAGCCATGGCGCCCCTAGAATGCAGGGCGCGCTCGCGCAGCGTCAAGCCGTTTGCTTGACACCTTCCGCGCGCGGGTCGATGTTGCAGCCGCGATGTCCGTCATTCCCGCCTGGGTCGCGCCGACCGCCGCCATCGCGCTGGTCGTCATCGCCCTGTCGCTGCTCGCGATGGGCGCGGTGGTGACCGCCATCGGGCTCGGCCTCCGGGCGCGGAGCCGCGCCATCGGCGCCCAGCTCACCGCCGTCACCACCGACGCGCGCACCGTGATGGGCCGCCTCAAGGTCGAGGTGGAGGGTTACGTGGACCTCTCGGGCGAGGCGC
Source organism: Gemmatimonadales bacterium (assembly GCA_035541085.1). Classification (GTDB taxonomy): domain Bacteria; phylum Gemmatimonadota; class Gemmatimonadetes; order Gemmatimonadales; family JACORV01; genus Fen-1245. The sequence continues at coordinate 432 of DATKNX010000260.1, forward strand.
GCGCCAAGCTGAAGGGCGCGATGACCTCCCTCGAACGGCGCCTCGAGGACCTCGACACGCTCGCGGACGTGCTGCAGGACGAGGTCGAGGACACGGCGCTGAGCGCGGCCTCCGTGCTCCGGACCGTGCGCCGCTCCGGCTCCGTGCTCGGCGCCGTGCGGCGCGCCGTCACCCGCCGCCGCACCGCGGATCGCGAAGGCTGACGCCGGGCGTGCGGAAGGTCCTGGTCTGCGTCGGCCTGGCGCTGCTCCTGGTGGCGCTGCTGCCGCACGACGCGTGGGCGTGGTCGCCCGGCACCCACATCTTCATCGGCCAGTCCGTCCTGGCCAACCTGCGCTTCCTCCCCGGCTGGCTGGCCGAGCTGCTGCAGGCGCATCCCTTCGACTTCCTCTACGGCTCCATCGCGGCCGACACCTCGTTCGCGAAGAAGTACGCGCCGGTGGGGCGCCACAGCCACGCCTGGCACGTGGGCCAGGAGATCGTCGAGCTGGCGGGCCGCCCGCCGCTCAAGGCGTTCGGCTGGGGCTACATGGCGCACCTCGCCGCCGACGTCGTCGCCCACAACTTCTTCGTGCCGCGCCAGCTCGTTCTCACCTCGTCCACGCGGGCGCTCGGCCACTCCTACTGGGAGGGCCGGTTCGACATGCACGTGGGCGAGGCCGCCGCGCGCACCGCGCGCGAGGTCCTCGCCGGCGACCACGCCGAGGCCGACGAGCACCTCGACCGCATCATCTCGCCGACGATCTTCAGCGTCGGCACCAACCGGCGCCTGTTCCGCGGGATGGTGCAGCTCACCGACTGGGCCAACTGGCGGCGCGTCGTCCAGCTCGCCGCCGACGCGAGCCGCTGGGACCTGCCCGACCGCGACGTGGACCGCCACGTGGGCGCGTCGTTCGACTTCGTGATGGACCTCTTCAACGCGGACCACGAGGCGCAGGCCCGGCGCTTCGAGCCCTCGGGCTCGAGCGCACTCGCCGAGGCCAAGCGCCTGCGCCGCCTCGCGCTCGGCAACGGCGGCCGCAAGGACGCGGAGCGCGTCGCCGAGGTGGCCGAGGCGCACTTCGGCCTGCGGCCGACGAACCTCGGCTACTGGGAGCGCTACGACGTCGAGCCGCCGTGGCGGCAGGCGGGCGCGGCCTGAGCAGGGGCGTCCGGCCCGCGCGCGCCGCCCGATTGTGCTTGCGCGCCGGATAGGCATCTTTCCCCCGGTGCGACGCTCCTCCGGACTCTTCACCCGCGCCATGCTGATCGACCTGTGGGAGACCCGCGCGGGGCGGGCGCTCCCCGCCATGGGCCTGGGCAGCGTGCGCACCACCATCTTCACGCTCGCCGTGCTGGCCACGCTCATCCCGGCACTCGCCACCAGCGCGATCTTCTACCGCCAGAACCGGCGGGCCATCCGCGCCAAGCTGGACCAGCAGCTCACCGGGGCGAGCGGCCAGGCCGCGCGTGAGACCGGCCTGTGGCTCAAGGAGCGCCTCTACGACCTGCGCGTGTTCGCGTCGTCGTACGAGGTCACCGAGAACGTCGAGCGGCCGACGGCCCAGAGCCGCAAGCGGCTCACCGACTACCTGGGCTCGGTCAAGGACCGCTTCCCGGACTACGTCGAGCTGATGGTCGTCGGCACGGACCAGAAGACGGTGGCCGGGAGCGAGCGCGTGCCGGGGCGGCTGCACCTGGCCGGCAACTGGCTCGGACAGGCGCGCGTCGGCGATCCGGTCCTGGGCGATCCGATGCCGGGCGAGAAGGGCGCGCCGGCCGCCATGGAGATCGCCGTCCCCATCCAGAGCCCGAGCGGCCGCTTCCTCGGCGTGCTCGCGGGCCGTCTCAAGTTCCAGGGGATCGAGCAGCTCCTGAAGGAGCAGGCCTCGGGCGGGGCCCGCCTCGCGGTGGTGCTGCGCGCGGGGCCGGTCGTCGCGGCCGCCGGCGCCAGGCTCGCGGCCGTGCCGCCGGCGACGCAGCGGCTGCTCCAGGACGCCGAGAGCACCGCCGTGTCGTACCGGTCCGGCGACGGGAGCGACGTCGTGGGCGCGATCGCGCCGGTGCCGGGCTCCGACTGGAGCGCCGTCGCCGAGATCCCCGCCGCCTCGGCGTTCCGGGAGATCGGCCGGCTGCGCGACGCCACCATCCTGCTCGTCGTCGTGCTGCTGGCGGTGGTCGGCTCGCTCGCCTACCTGCTGGGCCTGCTCATCGTCAAGCCGCTCGAGCGCCTCACCCTCGCGGCGAACCGCGTGGCCGGGGGCGATCTCGAGCTGGACGTGCCGTCGTCGGGAGGCGGCGAGCTGGCGCGCCTGACCGTCGTGTTCAACGACATGGTGCGCCGGCTGCGCGAGGGCCGCGCCGAGCTGGAGCGGCTGTCGGTCACGGACGAGCTGACGGGCCTGGCGAACCGCCGGCGCCTGATGGCGGAGCTGGATCGGGAGCTGCGCCGCAGCGAGCGCCAGGGCCACACGTTCGCGGCCCTGATGCTCGACGTGGACCACTTCAAGCGCTACAACGACCGGTGGGGCCACCCGGCGGGTGACGCCGTCCTCAAGCGCCTGGCGAACACCTTGCGGGAGAGCGTGCGCGACGTGGACACGGTCGCGCGCTACGGCGGCGAGGAGTTCATGGTGATGCTGCCCGAAACCCCGGTGTCCGAGGCGGGCCGGGTGGCGGAGCGCATCCGCGCGGCGACGGAGAAGGACCGCTTCACGCCCGAGGGTGCGACCGACCCGGTCAACATCACCGTGTCGGTCGGCTACGCCCTGTTTCCGGCGGACGCCAAGACCGTGGAGACGCTCATCGGGGCGGCGGACCAGGCGCTGTACCGATCCAAGCAGTCGGGCCGCAACCGCGTGAGCGCCGCCGGGCACGCGGCGGCCGCGGCCAAGTCCGCGCGCTAGGGCCCGCCGGGCGACGCACCCCGCACCAGGGACTGGTGCACCCACGCGCCACGCCCGTCGGCCGTCGTCACCCGGATCCAGTCCTGCGACCACGCGTACCCGGTGAGCGGCGTGCCGGCGGGCACCGTCACGACCAGGTCCGCGCCACCGGCCGGCCCGGCGCGCAGGTTGGCGCGTGCCGTCGTGGTGAGCGGCACCGGCACGGCGAAGGTGCGCTCGCCGCCTCCCGCCGCGGCGCCGCTCTCGGCGAGGCGGCCGCGGCCCGCCGTGGCCGCGCGCTTGGCCTGCGTCGCGAGATAGACGGCGCCACCGTAGTTCTCCGCGTCGAACGCCGCACTGGCGCTGCGCAGGGCCTCCTCGGCCTGGCGCGTCTCCGGCGCCTGTTGGGCCCCGCTGCGCAGCTGCTGGAGGGTCACCTCGGCTTCGGCGATGGCCGACGCGGCCTCCGCCCGCGTCGCGAGGCTGCGCGAGCGCGACATCGTCCGCACCACCTCGGTGGTCGCCTCGTTCAGCCGGCGCTGCGTCTCGTCCAGCTGCGCGGAGCGCTCGAGCACCAGCATCCGCAGGCGCGTCAACTCGCGCACCATGTCGGGGTCGCGGACGGTCACCGTCTCCGGCAC
>DATKNX010000261.1:0-8606 GCA_035541085.1 Gemmatimonadales bacterium
GTGGCCGTCGCGGTCTTCGTCCTCAACGACGGCGAGCTGGCCCAGATCGCGCAGTTCCAGGAGGTCGCGCTCGGCCGGAAGACGGCCAGCGTGCTGCCGGCGCTCGGTCTCGAGGCCCTCGCGCGCGCGGTCGGCGTGGACTACCTGCGGCTGGAGCGGGACGGCGACGTCGCGGGCGTGGTGAGCCGCGCGGCGAAGATCACCGCCGCCGGCCGGCCGGTGCTGGTGGACACCGCGATCGACTACGGCGGGAAGACCTTCTTCACCCGCGGCGTGGTAAAGACGAACTTCCTCAGGCTACCGTGGCGGGAGCGGCTCCGGTTCGTCGGCCGGGCCCTGCTGCGGAAGCTCTGACCGCTCGGGGCCGATCCACAGCTTGAGGCCCAGGGTGACGCCGCTGAACGGCGCGCCGACCCCGACCCGCGTCCACCGGTAGCCCAGCATCATCTCGGCGCAGTCCCAGATCACGGAGACGTGCCCCGTCGCGTCCACGAAGCCGGTGCCGAACGCCGGACCGTGCTCCCACGTGAGCGGCGCGAGGCGCAGCGTGCCGCCGACGCCGAGCGGGTGCTTCGGGAACACCTGAACGCCCAGCACGAGCTCCGGTCCCCCCGCCGCGCGCCCGTCGTCCAGGATCACGCCTTGCGCGGCCGCGCCGAACTGGAAGTAGCCCACGGTCCCGATCGGCCTGAGCGCGCCGAGGCCGAACCGCACGAGGTGCAGGTGATCGGTCTCGCCGTCGAGCGGCTCGCTGTAGCCCGTGTACTCGATGTCGCGGATCAGCGCGCCGCCGGCCCACTCCACGCCGACGTCCCAGGCCCGGAGCGTGGACTGCGCGTCCTTGAAGTAGCCGCCGGTCAAGGTGAAGAACGAGCGGCCGCCGTAGACGCGCGGCAGCACGAACGTGCTCCCGGTGTTCGACTTCGCGTACGGGAACGAGAGGTAGCCCTGCCCCGTGTCGCGCGGCGTCCAGAACAGCGCGTGAACGAAGATCCGCTCGAAGAAGCCGTCGCCGTCGTCGGACGCGTCGGCGTCGTGGTCGTGGTGGTCGTGCCCCTTGTCCTTCCCGGACGAATTGTCGGCCGAGTGCTCGACGTCCTTGATCTTGCCGTGGTGCTCGTCCTGCGCCCTGAGGCCGGCGGGGTGCGCGAGGAAGACCAGCGTCGCCAGCGCGAGCGGGACGAGACCGAGTGGGGTCCACCGTGGCGTGTTCACGACCGGGAAGAGTGGCATCGTGCATGCCAACCTAGGGGCGCGCCGTCACGCCAACGTCAAGAACGAGCGGCGGCGCCACGAAGTCGGGCCCGCGCGTCGCGCCCCGCCGATATCCGCGTGCGTTTGTCCTGTTTCCGCGCGCGGACAGCGCGCGTGTGCTCGGGACACGGCCGAGGCGCGTCGGCGCTTGACAGCGGCCGCCGGCGGCGGCGATGCTACGCGCCCCCTCTCATCCGGAGCCTCGAATGCCCGCCGCGAGCCGCCCCGCGGAGCTGGACCTCGGCAGCGCCCTGCTCTCCGCGCTCGCCACGAGCGAGCGCATCAACCAGTACCTGCTGGACGGCTTGCCCGAGGCCGCCTGGCGCGCGGAGACGCCGGGCGAAGGCCGCTCGATCGCGGCCGTCGTCTCGCACCTCCACAACACGCGCCTGATGTGGCTCAAGGTCGCCGCCAAAGGCGCGAAGATCCCGGCGCAGCTCGACCGCCTCAAGGTGACCCGCGCCCAGGCGAGCAAGGCGCTCGCGGCGAGCCACGCGGCGGTCGCGAAGCTGGTGGAATCGTCGCTCGCCTCGAACGGCAGGATCAAGAACTTCCCGCCCGACGTCGCGGCGTTCGTGGCCTACCTGCTCTCGCACGACGCCCACCATCGCGGGCAGATCTGCATGCTGGCCCGCCAGGTGGGCCACCGCCTGCCGAACGCGGTGATCTTCGGGATGTGGGAGTGGAACAAGCGGAGGCAAGAGGCGAGGCTGTAGGGTGAAGGGGGTAGGGTGTGCGGCCGCTCCATTGGGACCCTACACCCTACCCCCTACACCCACTCGCTTCACTTCAGGCGGTTCAGCCGCTGCTTCAGTCTCGGATTGCTCGGGTTCTCCGCGACGAGCCTCTCCAGCACCGCCCGTGCCGAATCCTTCATCCCCGCCGCCACGAACGCGTCGGCCCTCGTGAAGGCCACGCGCATCCGGAGGAAGGCCTCCGAGTCCGGCACCGCGATCCGGTCCAGGGCCGCGAGCGCGGCGCGCGGGTCCTTGCGGTCGGTCATCAGGGACTGCGCGGCCGCGAGCTGCACCTCGACGCTGCCCGGGTTGCGGCGCGCCAGCTCCGTGATGAGCGAGTCGGCCTCGGCCGGCCGGTGCCGGCTGCGCGCGAGCATCGCGGCGTCGAACAGGCCGGCGTTGAGGAGCCGGCCCACGTCGGCCGTGTCGCCCGTCCTGAGGCCCGGACCGCCGGCGAACGAGTAGACGAGGTCGCCACCGCGGTCGCCCGCCTTGTAGACCGCACCGCACGCCGCCAGGCCCGCGACGGCCGACGCGATCTCCGCCCAGCGCCGCCACCGGTCGGCCTTCACCAGGGCCAGGCCCACGAGCTCGAGCGCTCCCACCACGAGCAGCACGTCGCGCGCCCACTCGCCCGCGTCCTCGTGCGCGCGCACCTGCGCGGCGACGCCGGGGATCCGCTCGACGCGCTCGTGCGCCTCCTGGCCCGAGCGCACCGCCACGACCGCGGCGCCGGCGCACACGATCAGCAGCGTCGCGGCCGCCGGCCGCGTGAACGCCAGCTTCCCCGTGAGCGAGACCAGCCGGAGCGCCACGCCCACGAAGGCCAGCGCGACCACGAAATGGACCACCTGCGGGTGCCACGCAGCGACGTCGGGCATCGATCGTTTCCGTTGGGGAGGCCGCAAAATGACGGGGCCGGGCCTGGGACGCAACTTGACGGGACGGTGAGGAGGTGACGAAGGTGAGGAGGTGAGGACGTGATACGGCGCGACCCGCCATCGCCTCCTCGCGTCGTCACTCCATCGCCTCCTCACATTCCCGTGCCCATGACCACTCCGGCATTGCCACAGCGCCAACCGTTCGCGGCCAAGCCGGTCCTCGGCCTGGCCGTCCTCTTCCTGCTGCTCCACGTCGTCGTCAACCTCGTCACGCCGTACGGCATCCAGCGCGACGAGTTCCTCTACTTCGCGATGGGCGACCACCTGCGGCTGTGGCACATGGACTTCCCGCCGGCCATCGCGATGCTGTCCGTGGCGAGCCGCTTCGTGCTCGGCGATTCGCTCGTGGCCCTGCGCTTCGTGCCGGCCGTGGCGTCCACGGCGATCGTCGTGCTGGCCGCGCTGCTCGCGCGGGAGATGGGCGGCGGCCGGTTCGCGCAGCCGTTCGCCGCGCTGGCCGTGATCGCGTGCGTCTTCTTCCAGCGGGCCGGCAACCTGTTCCAGCCCGTGATCCTCGACGCGCTGTGGTGGACGATCGGGTTCTACGCCCTCGCGCGGCTGTGCCGCGGCGACGGGCCGGCGTCCCGCTGGTGGATCGTCCTCGCCCTGGCCGGCGGGATCGGCCTGCTGACGAAGTTCAGCGTCCTCTTCCTGGGCTTCGGCGTCCTGATGGCGCTCCTCACCACGCCGTGGCGCCGCGCGCTGCTCACGCGCTGGCCGTGGCTCGTGCTGGCCGTCGCCCTCGTGCTCGGCAGTCCCAGCGTCGTGGGGCAGATCGCCCTCGGCTGGCCCGTCGCCGGCCAGATGCGCACGCTGCAGGAGTACCAGCTCCGCCACGTCACCGCCGCCACGTTCTTCCTCACCCAGGTGATGTTCGGCCCGGCGATGCTGGTCGGGGCGGCCGGCGTGCTGGCGCTGCTGTTCGCCCCGCCGTTGCGGGCCTTCCGGCTCGTGGGCTGGACGGTCGTCTGGGTGTGGGCGCTGCTCGTGGCGCTGCACGGCAAGGCCTACTACGTGGGGGCCACGTATCCCGTGCTCTTCGCCGCCGGCGGCGCGGCGCTCGAGCGGCTGCGCGGCGCCCGCCTCGGTCCGGTCGTGCGCGGGGCCGCGGTCTGGGCCACGGTCCTCTACGGCCTGCTCGTCCTCCCCATCGGCGTGCCGATCGTCGCCCCGGCGCCGCTCGAGCGGTACATCCACGCCATCGGCGCGGTCGAGGCCCTGCGCGACAACCAGGGCATGCTCGGCCGCCTGCCGCAGGACTACGCCGACATGATCGGCTGGCAGGAGCGGGTGGATTCGGTCGCCGCGGTCTACCGGCGGCTCTCGGCCCTCGACCGCGCGCGGACGATCGTCGTCGCCGACAACTACGGCGAGGCGGGCGCGCTCGAGTTCTACGGCCCGAAGCTCGGCCTGCCGCAACCGATCTGCAACCAGGGCACGTTCTACTTCTTCGGCCCGGGCGAGCGTCCGGGCACCATCGGGATCGTCATCGGCGAGAGCCGCGAGAGCCTCAGCCGCTTCTACGACTCGCTGGAGGTCGGGGCGAGGATCGAGAATCCGCTGACGGTGATGGAGGAGAGGGACTTGACGATCTACGTGGGCCGAAGGCCCCGTACGACGGTCCAGGCGATCTGGCCTGATGAAAAGGGGCACTACTGACGGGGAGGTGATGAGGTGATGGAGGTGATGATGTGATGAGGGGATGAGGGCAGCCTGCAGACCGCGGACCGACAACCTCCCTCATCACGTCATCACCGCATCACCCCATCACCTCATCACCTCCCCGCATAATCCACCGCCTCCCGGATCGTCAGCGCCCAGCGGCTGCCGGTGAAGCCGGCGCCGAAGCGGCTCGCGAACGAGATCTCCGTGACCTCGCCGCGCGTCGAGCGCGTCGAGCCCAGCCGCAGCGCGAGCCCCGCGTCGCCGCCCGCCCGCGGCCGCTCCGCGTCGTACCACGCCCCGCCCCACTCGGCGAACGGCGCGAGCCCGACGCCGAACAGGCCGGCCAGGCTGTGCAGCACGAGGACGCGGTCCTCCGCGACCACCCACCAGCGGCGCGTGCCGGTGAACGCGTGCGCGCCGAAGGCGCGCGGGCCGTTCTGGTAGAACCACAGGTCGAACTCGCTGCCCGGCGCGACGTTGCTCGCCGCGCCGCCTTCGCCGTGGACGACCAGCGTCTGGCGCGGCAGGCCCTGCGCCATCAGCGTCGCGCTCGCCTCCACCCGGCCCGAGTCGAGGCCCGAAGCCGCCAGCACGCCGTCGGCGTCGAGCCGCAGCCACGCGAACGCGCGGCCGCTCGCGCCCGCCAGCTGCGCCTGGACCTCGGGACCCACGCCCGCACGGCCCGGCGCGTAGCCGAAGGCCCGCGGCGCCGCCCACACCCCCACGAGCAGCCGCTGCGAGACGTCCACGTCCTCGCGCCGGGAGTACTTGTCCAGGCCCTCCACCACGCGGAAGCGCGAGCGGCCCAGCTCCAGGCCGAGGCCCGCGGCGAACGTCGTCGAGTCGGGCGCGGCGGGCGCGCCGTACCGCGCGAAGCTGCCCCGCCACAGCTGGCCGAAGACCAGCAGCCGCGTGTACGACCGGTCGGTCGCACCCAGCGCGACGCCGCCGCTCAGGCCGAGCTGCAGCTGCCGCTGCCGCACGCTGTCGGCGAGGAAGCCGTCCTTGAAGCGGAGGACGCGCAGCCGGCCGGCCGCGCCGCTCGTGACGAGGGAGCCGCGCGCGCTCGTCTCGTAGAACGGGACGCCGTAGCTCCAGATCCCGAAGCCGCCGTCGGAGAGGTCCTGGTAGGCGGCGGCGAGCGAGGCGCGCCGCAGGATGACGCCGGGCGCCTGGTACCACAGCGTCAGCAGGCGGCGGTCGGGCGTCTTCTGGTAGTCGGCCATCACGTAGTTGGCGGTGCCGAGCAGGTTCTTCTCGACGAGCCCGAAGTCCCACGTCACGTCGCCCGCCGCCGACGAGAATCCCACCTGCGGCCTGGTGCTCCAGCCGTCGGCCGTCGTGACGCGGAGGGCGAACCGGCCGTCGAGGCGCGTGGTGTCGACGTCCACGTTCCGGAACACGCCCAGCCCGCGCAGCGCGCGCTCGCTCTCCACCGCCTTCGCGGAGTCGTAGGCGTCGCCCTGGTCGAGGAAGAGGGTGCGGCGGATCACCCAGGCGCGGGTGGTGACGTGCAGCGCGTCCCCGACGCGCGCCAGGACCCCGGGCACGTCGGCCGCCTGATCGAAGATGTTGTGGTTCTGGACGACGACGGTATCGATGGTCTGCGCCGCGAGCCGCCCCGATGCCGCGGCCGCGAGCAGCGCGACGACGGCCGCCCGCCGGATCAAAGCCCGGTCATGCCCGTCACGAGCACGCTGCGCGGTGCGCCCTCGTTCCGCTCCAGCACGTCCACGTATTTGGCCTGGAGCAGGTTCGAGACCTTGGCGAGGAACGTCACGCCCTTGAGGCGGAACCCGAACCGCAGGTCCACGATCGTGATGGCGCTCCGGGGGTCGAACGGATAGAGCAGGACCTCGTCGAGCCGGCTGCGGTAGCGCACGTCCACGCCCGCGAGCCCGCCGAGGACGTCGAGCGACGCCGTGGCGTTGTGGCGGGAGCGGTACGGGAGCGGCAGGCCGGTGACATCGTCGCGGGCGTCGAGGTACAGGTACGTGAGGCTCAGGTCCACCGTCCGCGGCGTGACGTTCACCTTGGCCGACGCGTCCACGCCCCGCACCGTGGCACGCTGCACGTTCTGGAACGAGACCTCGTCCGGCTGGCCGGCCACGGGCGCGGGGCCGATGAGGCCGCGGTACCACGACTGGAACAGCGCCCCGTCGAGCCAGAGGCGGCCCAGCGACGCGGTGCCGCCGAGCTCCCCGGACCACGCGCTCTCGCCGTGCAGGTTCGGGTCGGCCACCAGCTGGTAGCCCTGCTGGAAGGTCGAGACGAACTGCTCGATCGCGCTCGGCGCGCGGTAGCCCCGGCCGATCGAGGCGCGGAGGGCGAACGGACCCGCGGGATTGAACGCCGCCGCGAGCTTCGGGTTGAACGCCGCTTCCGACGGCGCGCCGTCCACGTGGTGGTAGTCCACGCGCACGCCGGCGGTGAGCCGGAGCGTCTCGGTCAGGGTGAACTCCTCCTGGCCGTAGGGCGCCGCGTCCTCGATCCACTTCGCGCCGTAGTACGACGAGTTGAGCGCCGTCCCCGCCACGTCCAGCCCGAACGTCACCGCGTGCTCGGAGCCGGGATTGAAGGCCAGCTGCGTGTTCATTCCCATCCGCGTCGCGTCGTGCCAGTTCCGGCTGTCGTGCATGTGGTCCCGCACGCCGCTCCAGGTGAGCGACGGCTCGAGCGTCAGGAGCGCCCCGCTCCCCGAGACGGCCGCGTAGCGGCCGCCCGCCAGCAGGTGCGACACGCGGTTCCAGTCGCCCAGCGCGGCGGAATCCACCTCGTAGGGATGCGCCATGAACTCGCTGTCGGTGGGCCAGCTCGTGAACTGCCCCTCGCGGATGGTGGCCCAGATGACGTAGGCGTCCCAGGGGTGCGTGCTGCCGGGCATCGAGCTGAGCTTGGCGCGTGCCAGCCAGCGCGAGAACTCGCCGTTCTGCTCGTAGCCGTCCGACGCCTCCCGGCCCAGCGCGACGCGCAGGCCCACCGGCCCCAAGGCCAGGGAGTGCTGCAGGTCCAGCCCGTAGTAGTCCTGGTGGCCCGAGCCGTAGCGGTCGGCCGACGGCGTGTCGTACAAGCCGTAGTACGCCTTCATCTGGGTCGAGGGCCGCTCGTCGATGGGCGAGGTGATCAGGTTGACGACGCCGCCCATCGCCGAGCTGCCGTACAGCGCCGACTGGCTCCCCTTCACCACCTCGGTGCGCTCGACGTCGAGCGTGGGCAGCTCCTCGTAGTCGATCTCCGCGCCGTCGCCGGTGAGGATGGGATGGCCGTCGAGCAGGAGGAGCACCCGGCTGCCCACGCCCTCCGACACGCCGGTCGTGCCCCGGATGTCCACCTCGCCGTGGTTCATGTCCACGCCGGGCACGTACGGCAGCGCGTCCTGCACCTGGATGGCGCTGTGCCGCAGCATGTCCAGGCCCTGGACCACCGACACGCTGACGGGCGCCTCGCCCGAGGTCTGCGCGGAGCCGGTGGCCGTGACGTTGATGCCGGAGAGCTGGAGCGCGACCGGGTCCAGCTTGACGGTCAGCTCGAGCGTGTCGCCGCCCGCGACCGCGAGGTTCGCCTCGAGGTCCGGCGCGTAGCCCACGGAGAGGACGCGCAACGCGTACCGGCCGGGCGCGAGGCCCACGAGCCGGAACTCGCCGCGCTCGTCCGTCGACGCCCTCAGCGGCGTGCCCACCAGCAGGATGTGCGCGCCGGCGACGGCGCTGTCGGTCGAGCGGTCGGTGACGACGCCGTGGATCGCGCCGTCGGCGGGCTCTTGCGCGGCCAGGCCGGCCGCGCAGACCAGCGCGCCCAGCAGTCCGCCCAGGGCCGCGCGGCTCGGGGTCATGCGGTCAGGAGGTTTTCTTCCAGATGCTCGCGGCCACCTGGCCGGCGGCCGTGCCGGTGACCTGCAGCGTGCTGTCCGCCGCGGTGTACGTGAAGGTCCCCGTGAACTGCGGCTGGCCGAGAACCGAGGACTCGTTGATGCACTGCGAGCCCACCACGGTGTAGCTGCCGCTGTCGG
>DATKNX010000262.1:0-5389 GCA_035541085.1 Gemmatimonadales bacterium
CAGCGCCTGCGCCCACAGCGCCGCCCGCGGCGTGCGGTGCACCGGGTCCACGTCGCCGGCGCGGCGGAAGAACAGCCCGTCGTGGCTCATGGCGTAGTACACGCGGGCGCCGGAGAGGATGAGCCCGTTCTTGCAGCCGAAGGTCGAGATCATGATGGCGACGGCCATGATCGCGACGCCCGCCCCGCCGAAGATGACCTGGGCGGCCACCGTGCCCACGCGGTCCTGCGGCGCGCCCTGGATGGCACTCAGCGGCAGCAGCGCCAGGTACGCCACGTTGGCCAGCACGTACAGCGCGCCCACGATCGCCGTCCCCGCCGCCAGCGCGAGCGGCAGGTTGCGGCGCGGGTTCTGAACCTCGGCCGCCGCGAACGCGACGTTGTTCCACGCATCGGACGAGAACAGCGAGCCCACCATCGCCGCGCCGATCACCGGCAGCAGCGCCAGGGTGAACGGCGCCGCGCCCCAGAAGTGCCCGCCGCCGAAGTTCGCCGCGATCGCCCCGGCGTTCCGGCCGATGGTGAGGCCCAGGACTACGAGCCCCGCCAGCGCGAGCGCCTTGGTCGCCGTGAACACGGTCTGGATCCACGCCCCCGTGCGGACGCCCTGCACGTTCACCCAGGTGAGGAAGAGCACCATCGCGATGCCCACGAGGCGCTGCCACGACACGCCGATCTCGATGGACTCGGGGTGGGCCGTCGGATGGCCGAACAGGGCGAACAGCGCGTCGCCCGGCGCCGGGATGTGGCCCAGGGAGAGCCACACGTCGGGCGTCACCGAGGGAACCAGCACACCGAGGAACCGAGCGAACGCCACCGCCACGGCGGCGATGGTGCCGGTCTGGATCACGAGGAAGAGCGTCCAGCCGTAGAGGAACCCCCACAGCGGCGAGAGCCCCTCCCGCAGGTACACGTACTGGCCGCCGGCGCGCGGGTACATCGCGGCCAGCTCGCCCTGCGTGAGCGCGCCCATCACCGTCGCGATCGCGGTCACGACCCAGACGGTGAGCAGCAGGCCCGGCGTCCCGACCCGGCGCGCGATGTCGGCCGACACGATGAAGATGCCGGACCCGATCATCGAGCCCACGACCAGAGCGACGGCCGCGGTCGGACTGATGCCGCGCACGAGGGTGGTGCTGGCGTTCTCTTGCGTCACGGGTCGTGTCTCGCGGGTGGGCGGAAGCGCAATGCTACCGTTTGGGGCCGCGCCGCGTCAACGCCACGCGCTCGGCCGCGGCCGCGTTCCCGCGGTGCGCCGGGGCCGGACGCGGCCTGGGCAGGAGCGCCAGCCGCAGCACCTCGTCCACGGTCTCCACGAGGTGGATCTTGAGCGCGCGCTGGATCGTCTCCGGCACGTCCCGCAGGTCGGACTGGTTCGAGGCGGGGATGATCGCGGTGGGGATCCGGCAGCGGACGGCGGCGCCGAGCTTCTCCCTGAGGCCGCCGATCGCGAGCACGCGCCCCGCGAGGGTGATCTCGCCCGTCATCGCCACGTCGGAGCGGATCGGCCGCCCGGTGAACAGGCTGGCGAGCACGGTCGCGATGGTGACCCCGGCCGACGGCCCGTCCTTCGGGATCGCGCCTTCCGGGAAGTGCACGTGCACGTCCTTCTCGCCGAAGCGGCGGCGCGGCACGCCGAGGTCCTCGGCCCGGCTGCGGACCCACGACAGCGCCGCCTGCACCGACTCGATCATCACGGAACCGAGCTGGCCCGTGACCTGGAACTGCCCGGTCCCCGGCATCGAGATGGCTTCGACGGGCAGCAGGTCGCCGCCCGTCGCGGTCCACGCGAGCCCGTTGGCGATGCCCACGGCCGGCACCGGCTGCGCGCGCTCGTCCACGTACCACGGCTGCCCGAGCACCTCCTCGATCAGCTTGGGGTCGATCGTCCACGGACCCGCGGCGCCGGCCGCCTTGCGCGTCGCCACGTGGCGCAGCAGCGCCGCGAGGTTGCGCTTGAGGCCCCGGACGCCGGCCTCGCGCGCGTAGCCGAGGACCACCTGCGACAGCTCGTCCTCGCCCACCGCGATCTCGCCGTCGGCGAACCCGTGCTCCGGCAGCAGCTGCGGCAGCAGGAACTTGCGGGCGATGGCCACCTTCTCCTCGGGCGTGTAGCCCGGGATCTCGATGACCTCCATGCGGTCCAGGAGCGGCTCCGGGATCTGCGGCTCCGCGTTGGCCGTGGCGATGAACAGCACGTGCGAGAGGTCGAACGGGACGTTGAGGTAGTGGTCCACGAACGCGACGTTCTGCTCGGGGTCCAGCACCTCGAGCAGCGCGGCCGACGGGCTGCCGTGGCCCGGGCGGTCGGCGCCGAGCTTGTCAATCTCGTCGATCATCAGCACGGGGTTCATCGCGCGGGCGCGGCTCATCTCCTGGACGATCTTGCCCGGCATCGCGGCCACGTAGGTGCGGCGGTGGCCGCGGATCACGGCCTCGTCGTCCACGCCCCCGAGGCTCATCCGCCCGAACGGGCGGCCGAGCGCGTCGGCGATCGCCCGGCCGAGGGAGGTCTTGCCCACGCCCGGCGGCCCGACGAAGCAGAGGATGGGCGGCCGCGCGCCGGGGGCGAGGCGGCGCACCGCGAGGTACTCGACGATCCGCTGCTTGGCGTCGTCGAGCGCCAGGTGGCCGAGGTCCAGGACCGCGCGCACGGCGGAGGGGTCGAGGCGGCGCTCCTCGACCTCGACGCCCCACGGCAGCGCGAGCACCCAGTCCACGTAGCTGCGCGACACCTGGTACTCGGGCGACGCCGGCGTGAGCCGGCCGAGCCGGTCCAGCTCGCGCATCGCCTCGGCGCGGGCGGCCTCCGGCAGCTTCAGGGCCTCGAGCCGGCCCTTCAGCTCGCGGGCCTCGCGCAGCGCGTCGTCCTCGCCGAGCTCGGTACGGATCGCCTCGAGCTGCTGCCGGAGCAGGTACTCGCGGCGCCCGCGCTCGACCTGCAGCGTCGTCAACCGGTCCACCTCGCGCTGGACCTCGGCGCGCTCCACGGCGGCCGCGAGGAAGTCGGCCAGCATGTCGAGCCGCGCCGCCGCGGCCGGCTCCACGACGAGGCGGTCGCGCTGCGCCAGCGAGAAGGGGAGCTGCTGCGCCACCAGGTCGGCGAAGTGGCTCGCGTCCTCCACGTTGGCGCGCAGGTTCTCGACCGACTCGACGTTCACGGCCGGATCGAGCGACGCCAGCGTCTCGGCGAGGCGCAGCACCGCGCCGATGCGGCGGTCCAGCTCCGGCCGCGACTCCTCGAGCGGCGGCACCGGCACCACCTCGGCCACCGGCCACGGCCCGTCGGTGGCGACGCTCGCGATGCGCACCCGCCGCTTGCCCTGGAAGGTGACCTGCACCGCCTCGTCGGCCAGGTTCATCCGGTCGAGGACGCCGGCCGCGACCGCGATCCGGCCGACGAACGACGCCGGCGTCACGCCGGCGGACGCGTCGCCGCGGACCACGGCCACGACGTTCTCCGAGCGCGAGAGCGAGCGGATGGCGGCCACGTTGGTGCGGCTGGTGACCTGCACGGCCGCGACGCCGAGCGGGAAGACGTGCGTCGAGCGCAGCGTGACGAGCGGGGCGTGGCGCGGCACGTCCCACGCCCGCAGGTCGTCCCGGGTCGTGGTCAGCAGGTCGTCGGTCATCGCGGTGTGGCGCCGGCGGCGCGGGCCCGTTCGCCCGCTATCCGGCGGTCCGGGTGGAGGCGAGCATCTCGCGCATGCGGCGGGCGAGGGCTTCGATCTCGCGAAGTCCTTCGACCGTCTCGGCGTCCAGCGTCGCTTCGTTGAGGAGCAGCAGCTGCGTCTCGGCGAGAATGGCGGCCAGCGGATTCGACAGGTCGTGCCGCAGCTTGCGGATGACGTCCAGGTCTTCGGCGGCCATCGGCGGCGTCAGGTGGCCAGGGACCGGTACAGGTCGCGCAGGTGGTGCTCCCGGAGGTCGCGCACGGCCTGCCACAGGTCCTGCTCGGACGTGGCGCAGAAGATCTCGGCGGTCACCCGCTCCTCCTCGCCGCCGGTCTCGATGAAGTGCAGGCGGCCCCGCCAGATGCCGTCCTCGCTGCGCCGCACGCCGAGCTGCACGGCGATGGCGACGCCCTCGTAGCGGATCGGCGACAGGTCGTGGAGGACCGGCTCGTTCGGATCGGGAACGCTGGGTCTGGGCTGCGGGAGCGGCATCGGAAGCTCCGAAGCAATTGGGGGCATCCGAACCCGGACCGAAAACGTCGGAACGTCCGAGTTTGAAGCAATATAACGAGTTACGAGGTTAGCGCAATATTCGGGAGGGCCCGGAGCCTCGCTTGGGCCTCCTCCGCCTTCTCCCTGGCTGTCTTGCATCCTTGACGGTCGTATGTGGCTGATCTATAATCAGTTGCTCGCAGACCAACCCCATAACTGCACGGCGCTCTGGCTGGCGACACTGCCGGCATCACGCATCCACACCAAGAGGGTTCACCAGGTAGGGGGCTCACGGCCCTCGACCTCCCGCACCACACTCGGAGTCTCCAACCCGTGGACATCGCCGAACTGAAGAAGAAGTCCGTCGCCGAACTGCACGCGATGGCGGAAGAGCTGAACATCACGAACTACTCGGGCCTCAGGAAGCAGGACCTGATCTTCCGGATCGAGCAGAACCTGCTCGACTCCGACACGGTGCTGCGGGGCGAGGGGGTGCTGGAGATCCTCCCCGAGGGTTACGGGTTCCTGCGCAGCCAGGACTGGAACTACCTGTACGGCCCCGACGACATCTACGTCTCGCCGAGCCAGATCAAGCGCTTCGACCTCAGGACGGGCGACACGATCCTGGGCCAGGTGCGGCCGCCCAAGGAGGGCGAGCGGTACCTCGCGCTGCTCAAGGTGGAGACGGTCAACGGCGACGAGCCGGAAAAGGCGAAGCACCGGATCGCGTTCGACAACCTGCGCCCCCGCTATCCCGACGAGCGGCTGCGGCTCGAGCGCAAGGACAACGACCTCTCGATGCGCATCATCGACATGCTCGCGCCGATCGGCAAGGGGCAGCGCGCGCTGATCAGCTCGCCGCCCAAGGCGGGCAAGACGATCCTGCTGCAGAAGCTCGCCAACTCCATCACCGAGAACCACCCGGAGTGCGTGCTGATCGTGCTGCTGATCGACGAGCGGCCCGAGGAAGTGACGGACATGGAGGAGAACGTGAAGGCCGAGGTGATTTCCTCGACCTTCGATGAGCCGGCCGACCGCCACGTGCAGGTCTCCGACATGGTGCTGGAGAAGGCCAAGCGCCTCGTGGAGTCGGGGAAGGACGTGGTGATCCTGCTCGACTCGATCACCCGGCTGGCGCGCGCGCACAACGTCGTGGTGCCGCACTCGGGCAAGATCCTCTCGGGCGGCGTGGACGCGAACGCGCTGCACAAGCCGAAGCGGTTC
>DATKNX010000263.1:0-8924 GCA_035541085.1 Gemmatimonadales bacterium
ACGCTGGAGCGGCAGTGGCCCACGCCGGCGCCGCCGGCGCTGCCCCCGACCCCGGCCGAGCCGCCCGAGGCCGCAGAGCCGGCGCAGGCCCCGATGCCGGCGATGCCCGCACAGCCCGCGGAGCCGGCTACGCCGCCGCCCATGTCGTACCGCGAGCACCGTGGCTTCGGACCGCTGCGCTACACCGGCCGGCTCGGCGACGTGGTGATCGAGGCCCGGGGCCCGGGCGGCGTGACGGCGACGGAGGTGTCCGACAGCGAGGTCGTCATCACCTCGGGCGACCTCAGCGTGCGGCTCGCGCTGCTGCCGCGCGCCGCGCCGAGGGCGGAGCCGCCGCCGGCGCAGACCCCGCGGCCGCCGCAGGACTGAGCGGGCCGGGCCACCGCGGGGCCGGCCACCCGGCCGGCCCCGCGGCTAGTTGCCGAGCGGCGCGAGCCGCGCGGTGAAGTGCGGTAGCACGGGAGCCCGGGACACGATCTTGAGCCCCAGGATCTTCTCGCGCCGGCCGAGCAACGTCGCACACGTGTCCACGACGTGGTCGAGGTGCGCGTCGGTGTAGACGCGCCGCGGCACCGCCAGCCGCACCAGCTCCAGCTCGGGCCACGTCCACGCGCCGGTGCTCTCGTCGAGCTTGCCCATCATCAGGCCGCCGATCTCGACGCCGCGGATGCCGCCCTCGAGGTACAGCTCGCACGTCAGCGCCTGCGCCGGAAACTCGGGCTGCGGGATGTGCGGCAGGAACCGCCGCGCGTCGAGGTAGACCCCGTGGCCGCCGACCGGCAGCACGATCGGGACGCCCTCCGCCCGGAGCTTCTCCCCGAACCGGCGCACCTGCCCGACGCGGTGCTCGAGGTAGCGCTCGTCCAAAACCTCCTCGAGGCCGATCGCGATCGCCTCGAGGTCACGGCCTGCGAGCCCGCCGTAGGTCGTGAAGCCCTCGATCAGGATCAGCATGTTCGAGAGCCGCGTGGCCAGGCCGTCGTCGTTGGTGGCGATGAACCCGCCGATGTTCACGAGGCCGTCCTTCTTGGCCGACATCGTGCACCCGTCGCCCAGCGCGAAGAACGCCCGCGCGATCTCCTCGATCGACTTGCCCGCGCACTCCGGGTCGCGCTGCTTGCAAAAGAAGGCGTTCTCGGCGAACCGGCACGCGTCGAAGAACAGCGGGACGCCGTGCGTGCGGCACCACTCGCTGGTCGCGCGCGCGCTGGCCAGCGAGACCGGCTGCCCGCCGCCCGAGTTGTTGGTGATGGTCAGCATCACCAGCGGCAGCCGCTCCTTGCCCACCTCGGCCAGCACCCGGTCGAGCTTCGCCACGTCCATGTTGCCCTTGAACGGGTGCTCGGCCGTCGGGTCGTAGGCGGCGTCGATCACGCAATCCACGGGCACGCCGAGGTTGTGCTCGACGTTGGCGCGCGTCGTGTCGAAGTGGATGTTGTTCGGCACCCGGTCGCCCGGCTTGACGGCGGTGGTGAACAGCAGGTTCTCGGCCACCCGTCCCTGGTGGGTCGGAATGACGTGCCGGTAGCCGGTGATGCGCCGCACCACTCGCTCGAGGTTGAAGTAGTTGCGGCTGCCCGCGTACGACTCGTCGCCGAGCATGATGCCCGACCACTGCCGGTCGCTCATCGCCGACGTGCCGGAGTCCGTCAGCAGGTCGATGGTGATCAGCGACGCGGGAACGTTGAAGAGGTTGTACCCGGCGGCGGCCAGCGCCTCGGCGCGCTGCGCGCGGGTGGTGAACGCGATCGGCTCGACGACCTTGATCTTGAACGGTTCCATGGCTCAGGTGGCGGGGGCGCCCGCAGGCGCCGCGCCGCTCAATACGCGTTCGAGCCACGGCTCGACGTCGCGGAAGACCCGCGCGCGCTGCGGCTCGTTGAAGATCTCGTGGTAGAACCCGTCGTACGTCCGCACCGTCACGTCGCCCCCGAGCGAGCGCGCGAACGCCTCGCTGGCCGCCCGCGAGACGATGCGGTCGTCGCCGGCCAGCAGCAGCAGGAGCGGCACGCGGATGTGCCGGCCCTCGGCCAGCGTCGCCGCCTGCGCCGCCAGGATCTCGCGGTACGCGCGCGGTGTCATCACCCGGTGGTAGAGCGGGTCGCTGCGCGCGGCCTGGCCCACCGCGGGGTCGGTCGAGAGGTGCGCGACGTCGAGGCCGGTGGCGACCGGCACCGACGGCAGCGCCTCGACCAGCACCCGCGCCAGCGCCCGCTTCCACGCCGGCACCGGCATCGCCACGGCGAGGAACGGGCTCGAGACGATGGCGCCGGCCAGGCCCTCGGGCTCCGTCTCGAGGTAGCGCAGCGTCACCGTGCCGCCAAAGGAGTGGCCGACCAGCAGCTGCGGCGCCGCAGTCTCGCTCGCGACCAGGCGGCGCAGCGCCGCGACGTCGGAGAGGAATTGCGCGAAGCGCGACACGTGCCCGCGCTTGCCGGGCGAGCGCCCGTGCCCCCGCTGGTCGAGCGCGTAGACGGCGAGGCCGCGCTGCGCGAGCCACGCCGCCACTTCCGCGTAGCGGCCGCTGTGGTCGCCGAAGCCGTGCAGCAGGATCACCGCGCCGCGGCCCCGCCCGGCCGCGGGCGCGCGCCGCAGCGCCAGCCGCGCACCGTCGGCCGCCGTCCAGGTCTCGACGTCGCCGAAACCGGCCAGCGTCAGTCCCCCTCGCCCAGCACCCGGCGCATCGCGTCCAGCGCGGCCTGCGCCGCGCGCCGCCGCACCGCGTCGCGCTCCCCGGGGAAGGCGTAGTTGAAGACCTTGACCCGTCCGTCCGCGAGCGCGGCCACCCACACCGTGCCCACGGGCTTCTCCGCCGTCCCGCCGTCGGGGCCGGCGACGCCCGAGACGGCGAGCGCCGCCTCCGCGCCGAACGCGCGCGCGACGCCCGCGGCCATCTGCCGCACCACCGGCTCGCTCACCGCGCCGTGCTCGGCGAGCACGTCGGCCGAGACGCCGAGCAGCCCGAGCTTCACCTCGTCGGCGTACGCCACCACGCCGCCCAGGAACACGCGGGAGCTGCCGGGCACCGCGGTCAGCCGCGCGCCCAGCAGGCCGCCGGTGCACGACTCCGCCACCGCGAGCTTCGCCCGGCGCCGCTCGAGCTCCGCGAGCACCAGGGCGGCCAGGTCGGCGTCGCCCTCGCCGTAGCACGTGGAGCCCAGCAGCGGCCGCAACGCCCCGGCGGCCCTGGCCAGTGCGGCCTCAGCCGCGTCGGCCGCGAGGCCCCAGGCCGTGAGCCGCAGGTCGGTGCCCTCGGGGCTCGGCAGCCAGGCCAGCGTGAGGTGCTGGCCGAGGAAGCGCGCGGGATCGCCTACCTTGTCGGCGAGCGCCGACTCGGAGATGCCGGTGGTCCTGAGCGTGCGGCTGAGGATGACCTCCGGCCCCGCTTCGGTGCCCCCGTGCCCCGCTTCCGTGCCCGCCTCCTCCTGTGCCCCCGTGCCCGCGTGCCCCCGTGCCCGCTGCCTCTCGGCCAGCCGCGGGATCACCTCGTGCTCCAGCAACCCGCGCATTTCGGCCGGCACGCCGGGCAGCAGGACGGCCACGCGCCCGCGCTCGTCCTCCAGCCACAGCCCCGGCGCCGTTCCCCAGCGGTTCGGCAGCACGGTCGCCCCGTGCGGCACGTCCGCCTGGCGGCGGTTCGCCTCCGGCATCGGCCCGCGGCCCATCCGCGCGAACCGCTCCTCGAGCGCCGCCACCATCGCGGGATCGCGCACCAGCACGCGGCCGAACACGGCGGCCGCGGCGTCGCGGGTCAGGTCGTCCGCCGTGGGGCCGAGCCCGCCCGTCACGATCACGAGCCCGGTGCGCTCGAGGGCCGCCGCCACCGCGGCCTGGATCGCGTCGGCCGCGTCGCCCACCGTCGCGCGGTGCGTGAGGCGCACGCCGGCGGCCGCGAGCGCGCGGCCCGCCTCCGCCGCGTTCGTGTCGACCGTGAACCCGAGCAGCAGCTCGGTGCCGACCGTCAGCAGCTCGCCGTCCACTAGCGCGGGACGGCGCGGAGCAGCGCCCGGTACCGGTAGAGGTAGACGGCGAACGAGTAGACGGTCAGCACCACCGCGAGCCCGAGCGTCACCGCGACGAACGTCCCGTGGAATTCGTCCCACGCGTCGCGCAGCCGGCCGGTGAGGCCGGTCGTGACCAGGTAGTCCTTCCACGCGAACCACGCGATGGTGGCGCCGATGAAGACGTACTGCAGGATGGCCTTCAGCTTGCCCTCGCGGCCGGCCGGGATCACCACGCCGCGCTTGTTCGCCTCGAAGCGGAACAGCGTCATCAGCAGCTCGCGGCCCACCAGCATCACGGCGACCCACAGCGGCAGGCTGCCCCACCAGGGAATGCCGTACAGCACCGTGGGGTGGCGCGTGATCCAGTAGATGGGGACGAGGGTGGCGATCAGCAACGCCTTGTCGGCGGCGGGATCGAGGAGCTTGCCGAGATCGGTGACCTGCTTGCTGCGCCGCGCGAGATAGCCGTCCACCACGTCGCTCACCGCGGCGGCGACGAAGATCACGAACGCGATGACCTTAGGCCAGTAGCCCTGGATGAAGGGCAGCAGCGCGATGACCGGCGCGAGGCCGATGCGCGCGAGGGTGAGGATGTTGGGCAGCGTCCACATGCCCGGTCATCCGAGCGACTTGAGGACCAGTTTGCTGACGGCCTTGAGCGTCTCGAACACCCCGTCGCCGGTGATGGCCACCGCCTCGTACGTCGGGGCCCGCTCCACCCACTCGCCGGTGGGCAGCTGCCACACGAGGTACTCGCCGCCCCACACCGGATCGGCCGTCACCTTCTGGCGGTCCGGGTTGGTGAGCGGCCACCCCGGGTTCAAGGAGGCCTGCAGGTCCTTGATCGGCGAGGCGTTGGGCAGGTCGCGCTTGTTGTACTGGATGACGAACGGCAGCTTGGTCAGGTCGTACCCGTACTCCGCCATGTTGTCGTACAGGTTCTGCATCGACTCGATGTTCGCCTCCATCCGCTCGACCTGGCTGTCGGCGACGAAGACGATGCCGTCCACGCCCTTCAGGATCAGCTTGCGGCTGGCGTTGTAGTAGACCTGGCCCGGCACCGTGTAGAGGTGGAACCGGGTCTTGAAGCCGCGGATCGTGCCGAGGTCCACGGGCAGGAAGTCGAAGAAGAGGGTGCGCTCCGTCTCGGTGGCGAGCGAGATGAGCTTGCCGCGCGTGTTGGGCTGCACCTTGCCGTACACGTGCTCCAGGTTGGTGGTCTTGCCGCCCAGCCCGGGGCCGTAGTAGACGAGCTTGCAGTTGATCTCGCGCGAGGCGTAGTTGATCATCGACATGGCGCGAGCCCTCTCCCGTCAGTCCCCGAACAGCTTGTCGATCTCATCTTCCGCCTCTTTGGTGCCGAAGCCCTCGACCTTGGCGCTCTGCGTGCCGGACCGGTTGAACATGTCCTCGAACACCTGGGTGAGGATCTCGACCGTTCCCTTGACCTTGAGCCGGACCAGGCCGAGCGTCGTGCGGCTGTCGAACAGCGCCACCAGGATCACCCGCCGCGCCACGTCGGCGAGGTACATGGACTCCTTCTCGCCCTGGTGGAAGAGCGAGCTGAACTCGTGCTCGCCGATCATCTTGGCGAGCTGGTCGTTGGCGCTGAAGTCCGCCGCCGTGAGCGACGCGAAAGCCTGCGGGTCGAACTGGGGCGGCTCGCCCACGTTCGCGACCACCTGGCCGTTGCGGTCGACCAGCATCAGACTCTTGACGTTGGTCTCCCGCAGCAGGCCACTCAGGTGTTCCAGAATGGCCTTGTGATCCTCTTCGCGGAACGACCAGCTCGTGGCACCGGGCATCCGTGCTCCGCAGCTACGAGAGTTGCGCTTCCATCCGGCGAACGATCGCCTCCGCCCGCCGCCGGAGGGCGGGGTGCTCCTCCCACGCGAGGTAGTCGCGCAGCACCTGGACGGCCTCGACCCCCGGGTGCCCGCTCAAATACCCCAACGCCGCCACGCGGCGCAAGGGGCGGGTGCTGAAGAGGGCCGAGCGCCACTTCCCCATCGAGCGCTGCGCCAGCACCGCCCCCGCCAGGAAGCCGGCCGCGACGGCCACGCCGAAGAACAGCGGGCGGTGCCTCACGGCCCCGGGAAACGGCGCCGCGCCGAGAGCGCCTGCGCGATGGTCTCGCCGTCGGCGTACTCCAGCTCGCCCCCCACGGGCAGGCCGCGCGCCAGGCGGCTGACGGCGAGGTCGGGCGCGCGAGAACGCAGGGTCCGCTCCACGTAGTGCGCCGTCGCTTCGCCCTCCACCGACGGGTTCGTGGCCACGATCACCTCGCGCACGGCGGACCCGTTGGCCAGCCGCTCCAGCAGGGACGGGATGTTCAGCCGGTCGGGCCCGACGCCGTCCAGGGGCGAGAGCCGTCCGCCGAGCACGTGGTAGCGGCCGCGGTACTCGCCCGCCCGCTCGATGGCCACCACGTCGGACGCCTCCTCCACCACGCAGATGAGCGACGCGTCGCGCCGCTCGTCGCTGCAGATGGCGCACGGGTCCGCCTCGGTCAGGTCGCCGCAGGTGGAGCAGGCGCGCACCCGCTCGCCCAGGCCGGCGACGGCGCGGGCCAGCCGCGCGGACTCCTCACGAGGCTGCTTGAGCAGGAAATACGTCAGGCGCTGCGCCGTCTTTCGGCCGATGCCGGGGAGCTTCGCGAACTCCGCGACCAGCTCCTCGATGGCGGACACGGCTACAACGAGAACGGCAGCGGAAACGGCAGGACGTTCTGGACCTTCTTGATCTCGTCCTGCGCCAGGTCCGCCGCCCGCTTCTGCACCTCCGCCATCGCGGCCACGACGAGATCCTCGAGCATCTCGACGTCGCCGCCGAGCAGGCTGGGATCGATGTGGACTTCCCGCACCTGCCCTCGGCCGTCGGCGGTGACCGTGACCATCCCGCCCCCGGCCGCGCCGGTCACGGTCCGCTGCGCCAATTCGCTCTGGATTGCCGCCAGCCGCCCCTGCATCTGCTGCCCAAACTGCAGAAGCTGACGAAGATCGGTCATTGGAGGAAACCTAGGCCCGGCCGGCGCCGGTGGCAAGGCTACTCGAGCAGGTCCAAGTCCAAGCTATCCATAGCACTACCGAGCGTCGGGTCCTTCTGCCGCAAGGCCTTCAGGCGCTCCGCCTTGGCGCCCGTGGCGGTGACCCGGACGGGGGGCGAGGCGCCCGCCGCGTCCCTCGGATTGGCCCCGTCCCTCGGCTTGGCCGCCGGCGCAGGGCCGGCCGCCGGGGGCGCATCGGTCCGCGGGGACGCGGGTGCGTCCGCCACGGTCACGCGCACGGCGCTCCCCACGACGCGCGCGACGATCGCTTCGATCGCGGCGCGGCCCCGCGCGAGTCCCTCGGCCGTCATCGGGTTGCCGCCGAGGGCGCGGAGCCGCACGGCGGCGCCGTCACAGGCCACCGGCTCGGCGTCGGCCAGCGCGTTGGCCGTCATCGGCTTCTCGTTCCTCGCGGCGGCCACGATGTCGGGCCACGCCGCGCGCAGCGCCTCGAGCGTCGGCGGCACGCCGCTCGCACGCGGGGGAGGCGGCGGTGCGGCCGGCGCCGGCTCCGGCATCGGCGGCGCCGCGGGCTCGTGCACGGCGGCCGATGCCGGCGCCGCGTCACGCATGGTGCTGGCGCGCGGACTGGGCGGGGGTGGGGTCTGCCCACCTCCTTCTGCAGATCTGGGAACCACCGGCGGCTTGCCGTCTGGCAACGTCCCCGAGCTCCGCCCACTCAGCAGTTCCGCAATGTCGACCGTGCGGTCCATCACCGCCCACCGCACCACCAGCGTCTCGACCGCGAGGCGCGGGCTCGAGCCGCGGCGGATCGGCTCCTCCGCCTCCTCGAGGGCGCGCAGCATCCTGAGCAGGTCGCCCGGCTCGAATCGCGGCGCCGCCTCGCTCACCCGGGCGGCGAGCGCGGCGGAGACCCCGTCGGGGCGGCCGCCGAGCCGGGTGGCGAGCAGCGCGCGCAGCAGGTCCCCCGCCCCGTCGGTGAACGCCGTGAGATCGAGGCCCGCCTCCGCCAGCTTGGCGACGAACGGGAACACGTCGCCCGCGCGGCGCTCCGCGACGATCGCCAGCAGCTCGGCGTACAGCTCGTCCGGGACCAGGCCCAGCACCTCGCGCACGCGCGCGGCGGTGAGCGTGCCCTCGCCGAACGCCGTGGCCTGGTCGAGGACGCTCAGCGCGTCGCGCAGGCCGCCGTCCGCCACGCGCGCGATGATCTCCAGCGCGTCGTCGTCGGCCGTCAGCCCCTCGGCGCGCAGCACGTCCCGCACGCGGGCCGTGATGGCCTGCGGGCCCACGCGCCGGAAGTCGAACCGCTGCAGGCGGCTCATCACCGGCGCGGCCGTGTTCATGATCTTCTGCGGCTCGGTCGTTGCGAAGACGAAGACCACCTTGGGCGGCGGCTCCTCGAGGATCTTCAAGAGCGCGTTCCAGGCGTCGCGGGTGAGCATGTGGGCCTCGTCCACGATGTAGACCTTGTGGCGGCCCTCCTGCGACGCCGCGTACATCGCGCGCTCCCGGAGGTCGCGCGCGTCGTCCACGCCGCGGTTGCTCGCCGCGTCGATCTCGACCACGTCGAGGCTCGCGGAGCCGGCCCAGATGCGCTCGCACGAGGCGCACGCGCCGCACGGCTCGCCCGGCGCGGCCGTAGGACGGCCGGCGTGGCGCGCCTCGCAGTTCAGCGCCATGGCGAGGATGCGCGCGGCCGTGGTCTTGCCCACGCCGCGCGGGCCCGCGAAGAGGTACCCGTGCGCCACCTTGTCCTGCTCGACGGCGCCGCGCAGGGCACGGGCCACGTGCTCCTGGGCGACGAGATCGCTGAAGAGCTTGGGACGGTATTTGCGCGCGAGTGCCAGGTACATGTCGGCGATGCCAGACGGAAAGGTGACGGGCTACAGGTCAGTTCCCAGACGCCAAGT
>DATKNX010000264.1:0-4450 GCA_035541085.1 Gemmatimonadales bacterium
CCCGTGTCGGCGAGCTCGAAGCGGCCCAGCCGCCGCTCCACCGCGTCGGTGAACGAGCCCTTCTCGTGCCCGAACAGCTCGGACTCCAGCAGGGTCTCCGGCAGCGCCGCGCAGTTGATCGCGATGAAGGGCTTGGAGCGCCGCGGCGACAGGTCGTGGATGGCCCGCGCCACCAGCTCCTTGCCCGTCCCGGACTCGCCCTCGATCAGCACCGTGCTCGAGACCGGCGCCATCTGCTCGATCTTGATCAGCACTTCCTGGATCGCCGGATGATCGCCCAGGATCCCGGTGCGCTCCTGCAGCTGCTTGCGCTCGATGAGGCGCCGGCAAAGCGCCACCATCTCCGCCGCGTCCACCGGCTTCGCGGCCGCCGCCGTCAGCCCCATCCTGAGCGCGACCGACGCCGCATCCGCCTCGGTCGGCTCGAGCAGCCCCAGCGTCGCCACCCGCCCGTCGCGCACCAGGCCCAGCAGCCGCGCGGCCGCCGGCTCGTGGAGCCCGCCCGTCACCAGGACGAGGTCGGGGTCCTCGCGCAGCACCGCGGCCCTGGCGTCGTCCTGCGCCGACACCATCGCGGTGTCGAAGCCGGCCCCCTCGAACGCGGCGTTCAGCCTCACGGCCGCCTCGAGATCGTCCATCGTGATGAGGATGCGGTGCGCCATCAGGAGTGCTCGGTGTGGCCCCGCAAGAGGTCCACGGCGTGCTCGACGAGGGGCTCCAGCGCGGCGAGCGAGTCCTTCACGCCGCCCACCGACCCGGGGAGGTTCACGATGAGCGCCGCCGCCCGCGTGCCCGCGAGGCCGCGCGAGAGCACGGCCCGCGGCGCCGCCGCCGCGCCCCTGGCGCGCAGCAGCTCGGCGATGCCGGGCGCCTCCTTCTCCAGCGCCGCGCGCGTCGCCTCGGGCGTGCGGTCCCTCGCCGTCAGCCCCGTCCCGCCGGTCGTCAGGATCACGTCGACGACGCCCTCGTCGGCCCAGGCCGCCAGGCGCCCGGTGATGGCCGGCGCGTCGTCGGACACCACCTCGTGCGCCACCACGCGGTAGCCCCGCGCGGCCGCCCAGCCGACGATCGCCGCGCCCGACCGGTCCTCACGCCGCCCGGCGGCGACGCCGTCGGAGACGGTCAGGACCGCGACGCGGATCAGCGGTGCGAGCCCTTCTTCCAGAACGGCGTCTCCACGACTTCCGCGGGGATCCTCGCGCCGCGAATCTCCACCTCGAAGCGCGTGCCCGGCTTCGCGAGCGCGAAGGGCAGGTACGCCGTGCCGATGGCCTCCCCCGTCGAAGGAGAGACGATGCCGCTCCGCACCTCGCCCGAGGGCCGCCCCTCGACCCACACCGGGTAGTGGTGCCGCGGGAAACCCCGCTCCTTGAGGACGAAGCCCACCAGCTTGCGGGTGAGCCCGCGGGCCTTCTGCGCCTCGAGGGCGCTCTTCCCCACGCAGTCGCCCTTCTTGAGCTTGACGATCCAGCCGAGGCCCGCCTCGAGCGGAGTGGTCTCGTCGTCGATGTCGTTGCCATAGAGCGGGTAGGCCATCTCGAGCCGCAGCGTGTCGCGCGCGCCCAGGCCGACCGGCTTCACCTCGCCGCCCGGCCGCACGAGCGCGCGCCACAGCGTGGCCGCGTGGCGGTTCCCGTGGTAGAGCTCGAAGCCGTCCTCGCCCGTGTAGCCGGTGCGGCTGATGATGCAGTTGACGCCCGCGACCTTGCCCGTGACGCAGTGGTAGTACTTGATCGCGTCGAGGTCCACGCCCGGCGCCAGTGGCTGCAGCACCGCCTGGGCCCGCGGACCCTGCAGCGCGAGCAGCGCGACCTCGTCCGACACGTTGGCCAGCTTCACGTCGAACTTCGACGCGTAGCGGCCAATGTGCGCCCAGTCCTTGGCCGTGTTCGACGCGTTCACCACCAGCATCATCCGGTCGCCGAGCCGGTACACCAGGCAGTCGTCCACGATGCCGCCGGTCTCGTGCATGAAGCACGAGTACTGCACCTGGCCGTAGGCGAGGGCGGCCGGATCGTTCGAGGTCACGTAGGAGACGAACGCCAGCGCGTCCCGGCCGGTGATCTCGAACTCGCCCATGTGCGAGACGTCGAACAGGCCGGCGCCGTGGCGCACCGTGTTGGTCTCGGCCGTGATGCCTTCGGCGTACTGGACGGGCATTTCGAAGCCGGCGAACGGGACGATCTTGGCGCCGGCGGCGACGTGCAGCTCGTAGAACGGCGTGCGCTTCAGGTTCTGGTCCATCGCATCATCCCATCAGAGTGGCAAGCAGTGCCTTCTGGACGTGGAGGCGGTTCTCCGCCTCGTCGAACACCCGCGACTGCGATCCCTCCATCACGTCGGCCGTGACCTCCTCGCCGCGATGCGCCGGCAGGCAGTGGAGGAAGATGGCCGACGGCTTGGCGTGCTTCATGAGCCCGGCGTCCACGACGTACCCCTTGAAGGCGAGCTTCCGCTCCTCCGCCTCGCCCTCCTGTCCCATCGAGGCCCACACGTCCGTGGTGACGACGTCGGCGCCCTCCGCCGCCTCCTCGGGCTCCTCGGTGATCAGCGTCTTCGTGAGCTTGCTCGCGCGCTCGAAGATGTCGTGGTCCGGCTCGTACCCCTCGGGGCAGGCGAGCCGCAGCTCGAAGCCCAGGAGCGCGGCGGCATCCAGCCACGAATTGGCCATGTTGTTGCCGTCGCCGATCCACGCCACCCGCTTGCCGGCGTAGCCGCCGAGGTGCTGCCGCATCGTGAGCACGTCGGCGAGGATCTGGCAGGGGTGGTGCAGGTCCGTGAGCCCGTTGATGACCGGGACGGTGGCGAACTTCGCCAGCTCCTCCACCTCCGCCTGCTCGAACGTGCGGATCATGATCCCGTCCACGTAGCGCGAGAGCACGCGCGCCGTGTCCGCGATCGGCTCCCCGCGTCCGAGCTGGATGTCCCGCGACGACAGGAAGAGGGCGTGCCCGCCGAGCTGGTACGTGCCGACCTCGAACGAGACGCGCGTCCGCGTGGACGACTTGGCGAACACCATCGCCAGCGTCTTCCCGGCCAGCGGCTTGTCCTTGTACGAGCCGGCCTTCATGCGCGCCGCAAGCTCAAACAGCGCATCGACTTGGGGCTTCGCGAGATCGGAGAAGACGAGGTAGTCGCGCTTGGGCATGGCAGGTCTGGGTTGTCGGTCAAAATGACAGCAGGCAGGGGAACCTACCCCTGCCTGCGCGATGGAGCAAGCTCGCGGGCCCCGCCCTTCCGGGCCTCGCCACGGCTACAGGATGTACTTCCGCAGGTCCTCGTCCTGGACGATCGCGTCGAGCCGCTGCTTCACGCGCGGCTCGTCGAAGACGACGTGCTTGTCCGGCACGTCGGGCAGGTCGTACAGCGTGTCCTCGAGCAGCGTCGTGAGCACCGTGTGGAGCCGGCGCGCGCCGATGTTCTCCATCCGCTCGTTCAGCACCGCCGCGATCCGCGCCACCTCGCGGATCCCCTCGGGGCTGAACTCGAGCGTGGCCCCCTCGGCCGCGCACAGCGCCGCGTACTGCTTGGTGAGCGCGTTCTCCGGCTCCGTCATGATCCGGACGAAGTCCTCCTCGGTCAGCGGCGAGAGCTCCACGCGGATCGGGAACCGGCCCTGCAGCTCGGGGATCAGGTCGGAGGGCTTGGACACGTGGAACGCGCCGGCGGCGATGAACAGCACGTGGTCGGTGCGCACGAGGCCGTAGCGCGTCTGGACGGTCGAGCCCTCGACGATGGGCAGCAAGTCGCGCTGCACGCCCTCGCGGCTCACGTCGGGGCCGATGGTGCCGCGCTCGCCCGCGATCTTGTCCAGCTCGTCGATGAAGACGACGCCGTGGTTCTCGACCCGGTCCAGCGCTTCGTTCACCACGTCGTCCATGTCCACCAGCTTGCGCAGCTCCTCGTCGATGAGGATGCGCCGCGCCTCGGAGACCCGCACCGTGCGCCGCTTCTTGCGCTTGGGCAGCATCTCCTTGAGCCAGTCCATCATGTTGATGTCCGGCCCCTCCATGCCCGGCTGCTGGAACATGTCCATCG
Source organism: Gemmatimonadales bacterium (assembly GCA_035541085.1). Taxonomy (GTDB): domain Bacteria; phylum Gemmatimonadota; class Gemmatimonadetes; order Gemmatimonadales; family JACORV01; genus Fen-1245. Next base: position 4,039 of record DATKNX010000264.1, read on the forward strand.
GCGGGAAGGACTCCTGCGTGACGTCCACCTCGACGTCGCGCTCCTCGAGCTTCCCGTCCTTGAGGAGCGCGCGGAGCTTCTCGCGCGTGCGCTCGCGGCGCTCCTTCACCTTCTGGTCCTCGGCGTCGCCGCGCTCCGTGACGTCGCCCTTGGGCGAGACGACGAAGAGAGTGCGCGACGCGGCGCCGCTCTCGGGCGGCGGCGGGGCGGGCGGCGCCCCGGCCGCCGGGGCGGCGGCCTGCGCGGGCGGCGGCAGCAGCAGGTCCAGCAGCCGCTCCTCGGCCCTCGCCTCGGCCTGCGGGTAGACGTCGTCCTCCCGCTCGCCGCGCACCATGTTGATGGCGGAATCCACGAGGTCGCGCACCATCGACTCCACGTCGCGCCCCACGTACCCCACCTCGGTGAACTTCGA
>DATKNX010000265.1:0-3777 GCA_035541085.1 Gemmatimonadales bacterium
CCACTACTACCGCGCGATGTGCAGCTGGAGCACCCTGCTCGCCACCACGGGCTTCAAGGTGGACGTGCCGCGCCAGGAGCTGACGGTCGCGCCCGTCATCCGCGCGGCGGAGGTGCGGGCGCCGTTCGTGTCGGCGACGGCGTGGGGGGAGCTCGTCCAGACCGCCCGCCGCGTCGAGCTGCAGTGCCGGGCCGGCGGGCTCTCCGCCCGCCGGCTCCGCGTGAATCTCGCGGCCCGCGGCCTGGCCGCGCGCCTCGACGGCAGGAGGATTCCGTGCACGGTCTCGGAGGAGAACGGCTACCGCGTGCTGGATTTCGGCGCGCCGGTCGCGCTCGCGGCCGGCGGCTCGCTGGTGGTCTCCTCCTAGCCGCGGCGCTGTTCGTGCGCGCCGCGCCGGCCCGGAGCCGATCTCCGGCTCGTCGCGCCGCTGGCGCGCGAGGACCCGATCACCGCCGCGGGCACCCCGCGGCCCTGAAGGAGACGACGATGCGACGACTGATCATCGGGTCGCTGTGCGCGGCCCTCACGGCGCTCGGCGCGTGCGGCCGCGCCGCGGCGCCCGCCCGCCGGCCCGAGGCGGCCCGCGCGGCGGCCCCGACCATTCCGGTGGCGCCGGTGAGCGCCGAATGGCTCGACAGCGTGGCGGGTCACTACGCCGCTGAGGAGCACCTCGTCGGGCTGTCGGTCGCGGTGGCCCAGGACGGCAAGGTGACGTTCGCCCAGGGCTACGGCTACAGCTCGCTGGCCGACAAGGCCCCCGTCACGACGCAGACGATGTTCGCGGTCGGGTCGGTCACCAAGGAGTTCACCTGCACCGCGGCGCTGATGCTCCAGGACTCCGGCAAGCTGTCCATGCAGGATCCCGTGGCGAAGTGGTTCCCGAACCTCACGCGCGCCGCCGACATCACGCTGATCGACCTCGGCAACCACGTGTCGGGCTACCGCGACTACTACCCGCTCGACTTCGTGGACCGGGAGATGCAGCGGCCCACGACGCCGGACTCGGTCATCCAGGAGTACGCGACGCGACCCCTGGACTTCGAGCCGGGCACGCGCTGGTCGTACAGCAACACGAACTTCGACATCCTCGGGCGCGTAGTCGAGAGGGTGAGCGGGGAGGCGTTCGGCGACTTCCTCGCGCGGCACGTCTTCGGCCGGGTGAACATGCCCTACTCGCGCTACGCCCCGTCACCCGGCAACTGGATGGCGACGGGCTACACCTCCTTCGCCCTCGGGGCGCCGGAGCCGGCCGAGCCGGAGGCGGCGGGTTGGGACGGCATGGCGGGCGCGATCTGGTCCACGCCCAGCGACCTCGCGGCCTGGGACCTCGCGCTGATGGAGGGGAAGCTGCTCTCGCCGCGTTCGTATCAGATGCTGACCGGCGCGCGGCGCCTGTCGGACGGGCGCTCGACCGGGTACGGGTGTGGCCTCTCGGTGAACGACCGCGGCAACGCCATCGTGCTGTCGCACGGCGGGGCGGTGAGCGGGTTCAGCGCGCTCAACGCGTTCGTGCCCGCGACGCGGTCGGCCGTGGCGCTGCTGACGAACCAGGACTTCGGCGACCTCGGGCCGCTCGCCAGCGCCATCTTGCGCAAGCTCATCCCGCAGATGTCCGTGCCGGCCATCACGGGGCCGCCGCCGCTCGCCGCGGCGCAGGCCTTCCTCGCGGGCTTCCAGCGCGGCCAGGTGGACCGGGCGACGCTGGGCGACGACTTCAGCGCCTACCTCACGCCGGAGCGCCTGGCGGCGGCGCGGCGCTCGATGGCGGGCCGGATCACCGACCTGGCGGTCGGCGGCACGTCGGAGCGCGGCGGCATGGAGGTGGCCGACCTGAGCTTCAAGGTCGGCGGCCGGCCGGCGACGGCGCTGATGTACCGCACGCCCGACGGGAAGATCCAGGAGTTCCTGGTCTACCGGCCGTAGCTCCCGCGGGCGGGCTTCCGCCGGGCAGGACCGTCCGGGCCGGCCCTTGAATCTCTCCGGCCCGGATGGTGTATTCCGTGCGCTCCACCAGGCACCGTGATTCGCCGCACGAGCGTTCCCCCCGGAAGGAGGCAGCATGCGTCCGTTCCTGGTCGCGTCCGTCGCGACCGCGTCCCTCGCTTTCGCCGCCACCCTCGACGCCCAGCGCCCGGCCCGCCGCCCGGCGCCGGCCGAGGCGGCCGCCGACTCCGGCATCAGGTCGGCGTCGCCGTCCGACACGGTGCCGGATTCGTCGGCTACGCTGCACACGATCCGCATCGGTGGCGAGACGATCCCGTACCGCGCGCTGGCGGGGACACTCATCCTGCGGAACGACTCGGGCGCGCCGATCGGGCGCCTGTACTACACGGCCTACACGCGGACCGACGCGCGCGATCCGGCCGCGCGGCCGCTGTCGTTCGTCTACAACGGCGGCCCCGGCTCGGCCTCGCTGTGGCTGCACATGGGTGCGTTCGGGCCCAGGCGCATCGTCACCAGCGACGCCGACCACACGCCGCCGCCGCCCTACCGGCTCGAGGACAACGCCAACAGCCTGATCGACGTCACCGACATGGTGTTCATCGACCCGATCGGCACGGGCTTCAGCAAGCCGGTGGGGAAGGGGACGGGCAAGGACTTCTGGGGCATCGACGAGGACGCGCGGTCGCTGGCGCAGTTCGTCCGGATGTACGTCACCCGGAACGGGCGCTGGAACTCGCCCAAGTACCTGATCGGCGAGAGCTACGGCACGACGCGCTCGGCGGTGCTGGTGAACCGGCTGCAGAGCGACGAGGGCATGGACTTCAACGGCGTGGTCCTGATCTCGACCGTGCTCGACTTCGAGACGCTGAACTTCGCGCCGGGCCACGACATCTCGTACGTGCTCTACCTGCCGAGCTACGCGGCCGTCGCCGCGTACCACAAGGTGATCCCGCAGCCCGCGAACCTCGCGGCCTTCCTGGACACGGTGCGGCAGTTCGCGGCGGGGCCCTACGCCTCGGCGCTGGAGAAGGGCACGGCGCTCGGCGACGCCGAGCGCGCGGCGGTCCTGGCGCGGCTGTCGGCCTACACGGGGCTCGACACGGCGTACCTCGGCAAGGCGGACCTGCGCGTGACGCTGGGCCAGTACATGGCCGAGCTGCAGCGGCGCCGCGGGCTGATCACCGGCCGGCTCGACGCCCGGTTCAGCGGGCCCGAAGCCGACCTGCTGTCGGAGTACGCCAACGCGGACCCGCAGTCGGACGCCATCACGGGCGCGTTCACGGCGGCGTTCAACAGCTACCTCCACGACGACCTGAGGTACGGCGGCGACCAGCGGTACGTGACGGGCGGCAACGTGCAGTGGAACTGGAGCCGCGGCGGCCGCAACGGCGGGTGGCGCGCGACGCCGTACGTGGGCGGCGACCTCGCCGACGCGCTGCGCTACAACCCGAACCTCCGGGTCCAGGCCGAGAACGGCTACGACGACTTCGCGACGCCGTTCTTCGCCACCGAGTACACGATGGACCACCTGGGCCTCAGGCCGGACCTGCGGGCCCACATCGACCTGAAGTACTACGAGGCGGGGCACATGATGTACCTCTACCCGCCGGCGCTGGCGCAGCTCAAGGCCAACATCGCGCAGTTCATCGGTTCGACGCACACGGCGCCGTAGCGGCGCCGAGGGCCTGCCGCACGCACGAAGGCCGGGGCCCGATTCGGACCCCGGCCTTCGCGCGTCGGGACGCCGGCGCGGCCTACTGCATGCCCGCCGGCGCCTTCACCGGCGCGGCCGGTCGCGGCGGCAGGCGCGGCGGGTGCGCCTGGATCGCCCGC
>DATKNX010000266.1:0-2028 GCA_035541085.1 Gemmatimonadales bacterium
CCCCGGTCCCCGAACCCCGGAACCCGGCCTTCGTCCCCTGACCACTTCAGGACTCCACGACATGAGCCCCCGCCTCACCCTCACTCTCGGCGTCGCCGTCCCGTTCCTGCTGGCGGCCTGCGCCCACCATCCGTCCGAGTACGACGTCACGTCCACGGCGCCGCAGCCCGCGCCCGCCGGCATCTCCTTCGCCGGCACGTGGCTCTACGACCCCGACGCCAGCGACCAGCCCGGCCAGATGATGGGGGGCGGCGGCTACGGCGGCCGGCGCGGCGGCTTCGGCGGCGGATTCGGAGGCCGCGGCGGCTTCGGCGGCCGAGGCGGCGGGGGCGGGGGCGGCGGCGGGTACGGCGGCGGCGAGGGCCGCCGGGGCGGCGGGCAGGCCGACAGCACGCTGCGCCAGGAGCCGCCGGGCCGCCTGGTGATCGACCAGAGCGACAGCACGCTGACGATCAGCCCGCGCACGCCGCGCGACAGCGTGACGTGGACGCTCTTCTTCGACGGCCGCGACGTCGCGGCGAAGGCCATCGGCGGCGCGCAGCTGATGATGCGCGGGCGCTGGTCCAAGGACCGGTTCGTCGTGACCCGCGACCTGCCGAACGGCGGGCTGCTCACGGAGAGCTACGAGCTCACCAAGCACGGCCAACGGCTCGTCATCCACGTCCGGATGTCCCGGCCCCAGGGCCAGGAGAGCGAGGAGGAGCGGGCGATGCCGGAGTTCCGGCGCGTGTACGACCTGGCGGGCACCGGCGGCTAGCCCGCGCCGCCCCGGCCGGCGCGGCGCTTGACCGCCGCCCGGCTGGCACTTCTCTTGCACCCCAGGCTCACCAAGGCGCATCGCCGCGCCGAAGGGAGCCTGGGGTTTCCCATGAACCGAACCGCCGCTGCCGCCGTCCTGCTCGCCCTGGCGAGCGCGCCGCCCACGCTCGCGCAGGCGCCGGGCGCCGCCGTCCGCCTCCGCTCGCACCCGGAGTTCCTCGTTCAGACGTCGTGGCTCGCCTCGCGCCTCGGCTCGCCGAGGGTGGTCGTGCTGCACGTCGGGCACACCGACGAGAAGTACCGCGCGGGCCACGTCCCCGGCGCGCTGTTCGTGCCCCTCTCGGCCGTGGCGGTGGAGATCAACGGCGTGCTGAACGAGTTCCCGCCGGCGGCACAGCTCGCGGCCACGTTCCGCGACCTCGGCGTCGGGAACGCCGCGCGGATCGTGATCTACGGCGACGACCCGGGCCTCCAGGCGGCGCGGGTCTGGGCCGCCCTCGACCTGCTGGGGCAGAGCGCCCGCGCCTCCGTCCTCGACGGCGGGCTCGTGCGCTGGAAGGCGGAGCGCCGGCCCGTCGAGACCACCGTGCGCGCGCCGCACCCGCTGCTGTTCGCGTCGCACTGGCAGGCGGACCGCGTCGTGTCGGCCGCGTGGGTGCGCGCGCACCTCGGCGACCGCTCGGTGGTGCTGGTGGACGCCCGGCCGCCGGAGCAGTTCGCCGGCACGGCCACGGACTCGACGAGCGGCCACGTGCCGGGGGCGAAAAGCCTCTACTGGATGAACGCGCTCGTCTCCGCCGCCGACCCGGTGCTGCGGCCGGCGGCGGCGCTGCACGGGCTGTGGAGGCCCACCGGCGCGGACCGCCGGCCGGCGCGGACGGTCGTGGCCTACTGCCGGACGGGGATGCAGGCCAGCCACGACTTCTTCGTCGCGCGTTACCTGGGCTACCCGGACGTGCGCCTGTACGACGGGAGCATGAGCGAGTGGACGATGCTCAATGGCCCCGTCGAACGAAAAGCACCGTAGGGAGGGACGACTGGTAACCACTGTAGGCTTGGCGACTTGCAACTTCTCTGAATTCCGGTCACTCTTGCTGTCCACCATGGAGAATCACCCGCAGTGACCGACGGTAATCAGCCCCGCGGCTGGGCCCGCCTCTGGGCCACGGCGCGGCCGTTCGCGCGGCCGACGCCCCGCAACGGCGCGTGGTATCCCGTCGTGGGCGAGGCGTCGGGCGAGCGGGCCGTGCTCGAGGTCCGGGGCAAGAA
>DATKNX010000267.1:0-3649 GCA_035541085.1 Gemmatimonadales bacterium
TCTCGCGCAGCGCCCCGTAGCGGTGCATGTCGTCGTTCATCCACTGGTCCACCGGCGCCGCCTGCTCGCTGATGGCCTTGAGGGCCGGATGCGGGTGCAGCAGCGTCAGCGCCGCCGTCAGTCCGTCGTACGACACGCCGAGCATGCCGACGCGCCCGTTGTTGCCGGCCACGTTCTTGACGAGCCAGTCGATCGTGTCGTACGCGTCGGTCGTCTCGTTGGTCGCGGTCGAGTCGGCGAGGTTCACGTACGAGCTCAGGAGGAACGTGCCCTCCGACTTGAACCGGCCCCGCAGGTTCTGGAACACGAAGATGTAGCCGTCCGCGGCCAGCTCCTTGAGGAACGGCGGCATCTGCGGGAACGCCCGGTCCGGCACGCCGTACGGCGTCCGCAGCAGGAGGATGGGCAGCGGCCCGTGCCGGCCGGCCGGTGCCATGACGACGGTCTGGAGGTGCACGCCGTCGCGCACGGGCACCATGACTTCCTGGAACGTGAAGATCGGCTTCGGCCCGGCCTGCTGCGCCGCCACCGCCGCCGGTACGAGCATCGCCCCGAACAGGATCACACCGTAGCGCATCGGTCCCCCTGGAAACACGCGGTCGCCTGCGCATGGACGTAGCGCGCGCGGCTTGTCGGCGCCAGCCCCGCGCCGAGTGACGCTGCCGTGACGCTGCGGTGTTACGCTCCGGCGCGAGAGGAAGGCGCTCGGCGGCCCCTCGTGCCCTTGCGGCGCGGAGTTCGCCGCGTTACTCACTGACCGGCCGTGTGAAGGTGGAGTGCCCATGATGCTGCTGTGGCTCTCAATCGCGATCGTCGCCCTGCTGGTCGAGCTGGCCTCGCTGGGCTTCATCCTCCTGTTCGTCGCCGTGGCCGCGCTCGCCGCGGCCGTGCTCGCGCAGATCGGCGTGAGCCTGCCCATCCAGATCGTCTCGTTCGCCGCGGCGTCGCTGGCGCTGCCCATGTGGCTGCGCCGCCGCGTGCTCGAGCGCATCAGTGGGCGAGGCGTTCCCTCGCGCACGGACGCCCTGATCGGCACGGAGGCGGAGGTCACGCAGGCGCTCGATCCCGTGCTCCGGACCGGTCGCGTGGTCGCCGGTGGCCAGGACTGGGCTGCGCGCTCGGACGCGCCGATCCCGGCCGGCGCGCGCGTCGTGGTGACCGACGCGGACGGCATCACCCTGTTGGTGGATCCGCTTCCGCCCCGCTAGGGCGGGAGCCTCAACGACGAAAGGCGGGAGGCTTCGATGGGCATCGCCATAGCCATCGCCGTCGCGGTGGTCTTCCTGATCCTCGCCAGCGGCATCCGGATCGTGCCGCAGAAGCAGGTCCTGATCATCGAGCGGCTCGGGAAGTTCCACGCCCGGGCCGACGCCGGCGTGAACCTGATCGTGCCCTTCTTCGACAGCGTGCGCACGCGGCACGATCTGCGGGAGCAGATCACCAACATCGAGCCGCAGCCCGTCATCACGCGCGACAACGTGACGATGTCGGTGGACGCGGTGATCTACTTCATCATCGTGGATCCGGTCCGGGCGACGTACGAGGTGCAGCGGCTCGACTGGGGCCTCAACCAGCTCACGCTGTCGGCGCTGCGCAACGTCATCGGCGCGCTCGACCTCGATCACACCCTCACCTCGCGCGACGCCATCAACACCCAGCTCCGCCAGGCGCTCGACACGGCCACGGAGCAGTGGGGCGTGAAGGTCGTGCGCGTCGAGCTCAAGGAGATCACGCCGCCCGACGAGATCCGCCTGACGATGGAGAAGCAGATGACGGCCGAGCGCAACCGGCGCGCGGTCGTCACGACCGCCGAGGGCGACAAGTCGTCGGCCGTGCTGCGGGCGGAAGGCGTGAAGCAGTCCGCCATCGTGACGGCGGAAGGCGAGAAGCAGTCCGCCATCCTCGCGGCGGAGGGGCAGGCGGAAGCGCGGCTCCGGGTGGCCGAGGCGGAGTCGAAGGCGATCAAGATGGTCACCGAGGCGCTCGGGGGCGGCGCGACGGCCGCGCAGTACCTGATCGCGAAGAGCTACCTGGAGTCGCTCTCGAGCATCGCGCACCAGGCACAGAAGGTCGTCTTCCTGCCCTTCGAGGCCAGCGCGACGCTGTCGTCCGTGGCCGCCGTCAGGGAGCTGTGGAAGGAGTCGCCGGCGAAGTAGGTCGGCGGCCTCCCGATCGGTTGCGCACGAGCCGCGGCGCGCGGACGTGAGAATCGTGGGCGGACGGTTCGCCGGGCGGGACCTGGTGTCGCCGAACGACTTCCGCGTGCGACCGACCGCGGAGGCGGTGCGCGCGGCGCTGCTCGACGCGATCGCCACGGACGTCGCCGGCGCGCGCGTCCTGGACCTGTTCGCCGGCACCGGCGGGCTGGGCCTGGAGGCGCTCTCGCGCGGAGCCGCGCGCGCCGACTTCGTCGAGTTCCGGCCCGCGAGCCTCCACGCCCTCAAGGCCAACGTCGCGGCGCTCGGCGTCGGGCGGGCCGTCCGCATCTTCAAGCGTGACGCGATCCCGTTCGCCGAGGCACTCGCGGCGGAGAGCTACGACGTCGCCTTCGCCGACCCGCCGTACGGCTCGAAGATCCTCGACCGGGTGCTCGCGGCGTGGCAGCGGCTCCGCTTCGCCCGCGTCTTCGCCGTCGAGCACGATCCGGCGCACGAGCTTCCGTCCGGGGCGGGCCGGCTCGCATTCCCCGATGCGGTCGTCACGGTCTACCGGCTGCAGCGATGAGCGCCGGCAGTACGACCTGCGCCATGATCCGGTTCGGCGGGGCCTCCTCGGCATTGTAGGCGCCGGCGGTGAACACGGCCACGAGATCGTACTGCGGCACGATGTAGATCTTCTGGCCCCCGTTGCCCTGCGCCGCGTCGTAGTAGACCTGCCGCGTGCCGCTCGCCGTCGGGACGTTCAGGTACGGCCGCCACCAGAAGTACCCGTAGCCCGTGCCGTCCACCTCGCTGTGCGCGGCGAGCGACGAGCGCACCCACGAGGCGGGGATGACCTGCCGCCCGGCCCAGCGGCCGCCGCGCGCGTAGAGCAGGCCGATCTTGAGCATGTCGCGCGGCCGCAGGTGGATCTGGGAGAACTCCCGGTCCGCGTTCGTCAGGTCGTAGTTCCAAACCCACTCGCCGCGCCCGATGCCGAGCGGGGCGAACAGGTACTTCTGGGCGAGGTCGGGTAGCCGCATGCGCGTGGCCAGCTCCGTCACGCGGCCGACGACCGCCACGCCGCCGGAGCAGTAGAACGCCTTCGTGCCGGGATCGTCGATCATCGGCAGGTCGAGCGTCGCCTTCACCCAATCGGGCGTGTCGTCGATCACCTCCTCGCGGCCCGGCGAGGTGGCGCTGTGGTCGTTGCAGTCGAGCCCCGAGCGCATCGTCAGGAAGTCGCCGAGCGTGATGGCCGCCTTGCGCGGGTCCGGGTTCGCGTACGCGTGATACGGCAGGTGCGGCAGGACGCGCTCGCTCGCGCCGGAGAGCGCGCCGCGTGCGACGGCGATGCCGGCGAGCGCGCCGACGATGGACTTGGTCGCCGAGCGGAGCTGATGCGGCTGCGCCGCGTCGTAACCGTAGAAGTACTCCTCCATCACCAGGCGTCCGCGCTGGTACAGCAGCACCGAGTGAACGTCGGGATAGGTGCCGTCGAGGACGCCGCG